>CAMCYK010000047.1 GCA_945883695.1 Akkermansia muciniphila
CTGCTGCTGCTGCTGGCGATGCTCGACCAGGTGCTGGTCGGCAAGCGGGCGCTGGCCGTGAGATACGAGGGCCAGTGGTTGTTCCCGGCGTTCCAGCAGCAGATTTTCTACGAAAAGGACTTCGGCGGCAGCGCTGAGCAGGAGGTGAACTACCGCGAGCTCGACAAACGCTTCGTCGCCGAGAAATCCGCGAACAAGGTGATCCTCCCGCCGATCCCGTGGGACCCGACCTTCGACTCGGACCAGGTGCTGCGGCGGCCGCTGGTGGCGATCGAGGGCAAGCTCCACCGCCCGGGCGAGCGCGAGCCGTTCAACGGCCAGGCGGTGCAGTTCCGGCCGGACCCGTCCGCCACCCAGGCCTTCGCCGCCCGCTTCCGCAAGGGGCTGCGCGACGGGATGACTTCGGTCTACGACGAGAAAGGCGAGTTCGTCGGGCGCCAGACCTGGAAGGCCGGGGAGCTGGCCGATTCCAAGGTCCCCGGGGACCCGCCCGCCGCGGACGATACCCGCTGGGTGGAGCAGCTGTTCCCGCCGGTGCCGCCGTCCTGGAAGGAAAGGCATTTCCTCGGCACCGACTCGAAAGGCTGGGACATCGCCGCCCAGTTGTTCGGCGGCCTGCAGGTGATCTTCAAGGCCTCCGCGCTCTACCTGGTCCTGACCTACGGCATCGGCGTCGCGCTCGGCTGCATCATGGGCTACTTCGGCGGCTGGTTCGACCTGGTGATGCAGCGCCTGATCGAGGTCCTGAGCAACGTCCCCTTCCTGCTGGTGATCATGATCATCACCGCCAACATCGGCCGCGACAAGATCGTGCTGGCGAACATCCTGATGATCTACTGCCTGTTCTCGTGGATCTACGTCGCGACCTACCTGCGGACCTCCACGTTCCGTGAAAAGGCCCGCGACTACGTGGCGGCGGCGCGGGTCCAGGGGGCCGGCACCACGCGGGTGATCTTCCGCCACATCCTGCCGAACGCGATCGCCACCATCGTCACCCTGCTGCCCTTCAGCGTGGCCGGCCTGACCAGCTCGCTGACCGCCCTCGACTTCCTCGGTTTCGGCCTGCCGGACTCCTACCCGAGCTGGGGCCGGGTACTCGACGACGGGACGCAAAACCTTTCCTCGCCGTGGATCGTGGCCTCGGTCTTCGGCGTGATGGTGACCGTGCTGCTGGTGATCACCTTCATCGGCGAGGCGATCCGCGAGGCTTTCGATCCCAAGAAATTCACCACCTACCAATGACCCGCGCGCTCACCGTCCTGGTCGCGGCCGCCACCGCGTTTTCATCGCTCTCCTGCAAGGACCGGAGCGGCACCTTCGCGGCGGTCGACAACACGGCGGAGCGGCTGAAATTCCACGACCGCAAGAACGCCGAGGTGCTCGAAACCCTGACCGCCCGCAAGGCGGTGCTCGAAGGGGAACTCGCCGGCGAACTGGACGAAGCCTCGAAGGCGGAAAAGCAGGCGGAGCTGGCGATCCTGCTGCGGCGTCTGGAACGGCCGAAATTCTTCGAGATCCTGACCGAGGCCGACCTGCCGCGGGATCTGAACTGGACCACCAACCTCGACGAACCGGAGCTCGGTTCGCCGGATGCGATCAAGGGCGGGACCTTCCACACTTTCATCCCCGGCGGTTCCTACCCGCCGACCATCCGGCCGCTCGGCCGGGAGGCGAACAATTCGTTCCGCGGCTTCCACTGGGACGACGTCGAGATGAGCCTCACCAGCTACCATCCGGGCACCGGCAGGCCGATTCCCGGCCTGGCCGACCAGTGGGCGGTCGCCGCCGACGGCCAGACGGTGTATTACCGGATCGACAAGGAAGCGCGCTGGTCGGATGGCAAGGACGTGACGTCCGGCGACTGGCTGATGGCGTTTTACATCTATCTCTCCCCCTATCTCACGGAGGCCTTCTACCGCGCCTACTACGGCGAGCAGTACTGGGGCATCGCGACCTACGGCGACGACTACCTGTGCATCCGCCTCGCGAATCCGAAGCCGATGGCGGAGGCCTTCGCCGGGCTGACCCCGTTCCAGCAGGATTTCTACAAGGAGTTCGGCCCCGACTTCGAATCCCGCTACAACTGGCGCCCGCGCCCGACCACCGGCGCCTACCGGATCCGCGCCGAGGATATCCAGAAAGGCCGCTCAATCGCCCTGACCCGGGTCCAGGACTGGTGGGCGAAGGACCGGAAATACTTCAAACACCGCTTCAATCCGGACCGGATCGAATACGTCCAGATCCGCGACGAGGAGAAGACCTTCCAGCTGTTCCTGCGCGGTGACATCGATGTCTACCTGCTCGCCGATTCGCAGAAGTGGTACGAGAAGACCGAAGTGCCCGCGATCTTCAACGGCTTCATCGAGAAGGTGACCTTCTACAACCAGTATCCGACCGTTTCGCGCGGGCTGTATTTCAATATCCACCAGCAGTCGCTGAAGAACCTCGACGTGAGGATCGGCCTCCAGCACGCGTCGAACTGGGAGAAGGTGATCGAACTCGACCTGCGGGGCGACGCCGAGCGCTTGCACCTGCTCAACGCGGGCTACGGCGAGTTTTCCCATCCCACGCTGCGCACCCGGCCCTTTTCGGTGGAGAAGGCCCGCGAGCACTTCGCCAAAGCGGGCTTCACCGAGCGCGACAAGGACGGCATCCTCAAGACCCCCGACGGCAAGCGGCTGTCCTTCACCATCACCTACCCGCGGCATCCGATCTGGGACCCGATCCTGATGCGGATCAAGGAGGAGGCCCGCCGCGCCGGGGTGGAATACAAGCTGGAGGGGATCGACCCGGTCGCGGCCTTCCAGCGGGTCACCCGCAAGGAACACGAGATCGCCTTCACCGGCTGGCAGAGCCAGTTGCCGATCCCCGACTACTACCAGGGCTTCCACTCGAAGGACGCCTACGAACCCGGCTCCAACAAGCCGCGGCCGATGACCAACAACATCACGGTCTTCGCCGACCCGGAGGTCGACAAGATCCTCGAGGAAAACCGCGCCGCGCGCAGCCTCGACGTGATCCGCGAGACCAGCCACAAGCTGGAAGAGATCTTCCACGAGCGGGCGATCTGGGTGCCGGCGTTCCAGCGGCCTTTTTACCGCGTCGCCCACTGGCGGTGGATCCGCTGGCCGGAGGGCTTCAATGTCCGCCTCGGCAACGACCCGGAGATGAACCACGTGCTGTGGATCGACCCCGAGATCAAGAAGGACACGCTGGACGCGATGAAGACCGGCCGCACCTTCCCGGAGCAGAACAACGTCTTCGACCAGTACCGCTCCGCGCCGAGCCCCACCGAGTGACCATGTCCGAACCCCTTCTCCAGGTCCGCGATCTGATCACCGCCTTCGATACCGATGGCGGACTGGTCCGCGCGGTCGACCACGTGTCGTTTTCGATCGAACGGGGCAGGACGCTCGGCATCGTCGGCGAGTCCGGCTGCGGGAAAAGCGTGACCGCGATGTCGCTGGTCCGCCTGTTGCCGCAGCCCGCCGGCAAGATCCTGCAAGGCGAGGTGATGTTCAAGGGGCGCGATCTCACCCGGCTCAGGCCCGAGGAGCTGCGCAAGGTCCGCGGCAACGAGATCGGCGTGATTTTCCAGGAGCCGATGACCGCGCTCAACCCGGTGCAGCGGATCGGCAAGCAGCTCTCCGAGTGCTTCCTGCTGCACAAGAAAATGAACAAAAAGCAGGCGTGGGAGGCCTCCATCGAGATGCTGCGACTGGTGAAAATCCCGGCACCGGAGCAGCGGGCGGGGGACTACCCGCACCAGCTGTCCGGCGGCATGCGGCAGCGGGTGGTGATCGCCATGGCGCTGGCCTGCAAGCCGGACCTGGTGATCGCCGACGAGCCGACCACCGCGCTCGACGTCACCGTGCAGGCGCAGATCCTGGACCTGATGAAGCGGCTCCAGGCGGAGATGGGGATGGCGGTGATCCTGATCACCCACGACCTCGGGGTGATCGCCGAGACCTGCGACGAGGTGGTCGTGATGTATGGCGGCCGCGTCGTGGAACGCGCGCCGGTAAAGGAACTTTTCGCCCGTCCGCTGCACGCCTACACCTGCGGCCTGCTGGCCTCGATTCCGCGGATGGACACCCCGCGCAAGACCGTGCTGCCGGTGATCCCCGGGATGGTCGCCTCGCTCAAGGACTTCGTCCCCGGCTGCCGCTTCTGCCAGCGGATGGACCGCCAGGGCAGCACCCTGCGCGAACGCCCGCCGTTCATCGAAGCCTCGCCCGGTCATTGGGTCGAGGCCTGTCCGATTTGTTACGTTGCCGCATGACTCCGATCCTCTCCGTCCGCGATCTCAAGGTGCACTTCCCGGTTTCGGGCGGGCTGTTCATGCGCCAGACCGGTGCCGTGCGCGCGGTCGACGGCGTGTCGTTCGACATCGCGCCGGGCGAGACGCTCGGGCTGGTTGGCGAGTCGGGCTGCGGGAAATCGACGCTCGGCAAGGCGATCGTCCGCCTGACGGATGCCAACGCGGGATCGATCCACTTCGACGGCCGCGACATCACGCGGTTCGGCCGCGGCGCGATGCGGCCGCTGCGGCGGGACATCCAGATGATTTTCCAGGACCCGGTCGAGTCGCTCAACGCCCGCCACAGCGTGCGGGAGATCCTGGAAGAGCCGCTGATCATCCACCGCTACGGCGGGGCGGCCGCCCGTCGCGCGCGGGTCGACGAGGTGCTCGAGCGGGTCGGCCTGCAGAAAGCCGCGGCGGACCGCTATCCCTTCGAATTCTCCGGCGGCCAGCGGCAGCGGATCGGCATCGCGCGGGCGATCGCCCTGCAGCCGAAGCTGATCATCTGTGACGAGCCGGTGTCGGCGCTCGACGTCTCGGTGCAGTCCCAGGTGCTGAACCTGCTGTTGGAGCTGCAGCGCGACATGGGCCTGTCGTATCTGTTCATCGCCCACGACCTGGCGGTGGTGAAGCATATCTCCGACCGGGTGGCGGTGATGTATCTCGGCAAGATGGTCGAAATGGCGGGCGCCGACGCGATCTATCAGAACCCGAAGCACGCCTACACCAAGGCGCTGCTGTCGGCGATTCCGGAGCCGGACCCGACGCGGGTGAAGGACCGCATCCTGCTGGAGGGCGACGTGCCGTCGCCGATCGACCCGCCGAAAGGGAGCGCCTTCGGTCACCGGATCCAGCACCCGCGCTACCAGGAGACGATCGGCGCGGACCTGTCGCTGCGCGAGATCGAGCCCGGCCACTGGGTCGCGGCGGACCCGTGCTGCCTCGAGCTGGCGGACTGGGAGAAGGCGACGGGAATGGCGGCGGTCGTCTGAGGACTTTTGATGTCATTGCCCGCCTCACCTTCCGGGCGGGTGTTGGCGGCATGAAGCTTGCATCAATGGGGTCAGTCAATGGGGTCACAGTCAATGGGGTCAGTTCTGAATGGCGCTAACTTTAGCCGGATTTGGGACGATTCCCGTGGCCCCGGATGAGCATCTCGTAGCGGGGTTTGGTCAGGAGATGATAGTTCTTCGGTCTTCGTTTCTTCGCCCTCGGCTCCTCGCGGTCCGGGCGCAGGGGAACGAGGTCCTTCGCGATGAGTTCAAGCATCGCGTCGAGCAGGTCCTTCTGCCTTCGCGGTTGGCCCCGCAGCGCTTCGAGACCGCCGCTCCAGTGTCGCAGGGTGTCGGCGGTTCCCTTGAAGCGGATCCGTCTCAGGTCCACCTGATGGACGTTGGCCGCGAGACGGTCGTGCCGTCGACCACGCGGACGCGGCGGCCGCGCCAGAGTTGCGAGGCGGGAACGCGGCTTTCGAGGCGGTCTGCCAGGTGGCGGGCGCAGGTACGCCGCACTGCAAGACAAGCTCGCCAAGCTCGGACCGGTGAGCCAGGGCAGCGTGGCGAGCTATCCGCCGAACTCGTGGAGGTGGACCTTCAAGATCAAAGGAAAGACGGCCTGCGTCGCCCTGTCCGAAGAGCAGGCGAGGCAGATGTTGGTGGCCATCGACAACCACAAGGTCGTTTGCCGCTCGTGGCCAAGCGCTTGATCTCCTCCCACCGGTTCACCACCTCGCGGACGATGATCCAGTGATCCCAACCGCCGCGTGGCGGCTTGAAGAAGAACACGCCCACCTTGTTCCGCTGGCAGAGAAGCGTGTGAACTTGCCTGTCCTTCTATGTTCGCCCGTCCCTCCGTGTTCGCCCCTCTGTATTCGCCGGCACCGCCCATGAGCTTGCGCTTGTTGAACTCCTTCTTGATCTGCTCCCAGCGGGCGGCCTGGGTTTCGTCGAGGAGGCCTTCCCTCCCTTACATCGACTAGCGCCACGCTATTGTCCGGTAAAGAGGCACCCTCTGGAAACGGCGTGGGCCTTGAGCTTCTTTGCGACCTTTCGGCACTGCTTGTCGGACATGCCTTGGAAGTCGATCAGGGCGTGGGAGGGGAAATTCTCCAAGGGATCTTCCACCGGCACGGTTGCCTCGGATCGCGCCTCCGCACCGGACACGCCCCAGACGCTGTGCGACTCGTTCGCGAGGACCTCCGTATAGTGGCGATGCGCGTCTTCCGGTGTGATTTGGTCGCCGCCGTACACCGAGAGCTTTCCATCGTCCTTCGGGAATGGGTGGAAAACCTGGCTGGTGGGAAGTGATCCATCCATGAACTTCGGATGGGCCTGGCGCAGCAAGAGGGTCTCGGGGGTCATACCGGGCGGGGGGTGATCGAGCGACTGAGGAAGTCGAAAAAGGCTTTCCATTCGGCGTCGTTCCCGAGGGGGAAGTCCCGCTCCACATCCTGGCCTTCCGGGTCGAAAGCGTGATACTCAGCCAAGGACCGTTCCAGACAGAGGTCCACCGATGGATCGCCCGGGCTCTGCCATTCCAGCAACAGACTCCCTTCCGGGGTCGGCACGATGGCGGGTAGGGCGAGCTTCTCTGGGAAGTGTGCGATGAGGTTCGCAGCGATCCGCTGCAGGGCATCCGCCTCAGGTGCGCGACCGGCGCGGTCAAACCAGCCGTCCTGCAAGGCCGAAACCTCTTCCAACCGGTTGGCGATCTCGTAGTTCATCTGAATGGAGAGCGATTCCACTTCGACGACCATTTGAATTTTGTCCCACGAATCGTAGCTGCCGACGCCGATCATGGTCACAAGGTGGCGCGGGCGGCCGTTCAGCGTCCGCGCCTTCTCGGCAAAGTTTTCGGGGATGGGAACCGTGGCCTTGGTTCCATCCAGCAGGCGCATGCGGAACGTCATGGCCTTGAAATCGGCCTCTTCGATGACTCCGTTCGGTTCTCAGACAGAAAGAGACGCTTTGCCAACTCCGTCACCAACTCCTCGTAGGCGGCGAGATCACGGACGACTTCCAAGGGAAGAGTGTGTTCGGTAAATCGGGCACCATCGAATTTCGGCTGGAGGAATTCGATCTTCATGGGGTCGGCGTGGAAAGACTGCTGTGAGATTGGCGAGTGTGAACCTCGGGTCAACGGAAAAGCCCTGCTTCATTTCGCCCCCGGCACTATATTGGCCGTAGGCTTGCGCGTCCGGGCCCACTACCCCTGATTCACCTCCGGCTTGAACTCCAGGGCGGGACTGTTGGGGGTGTCGATCCTTTCGATGCTTCCCTTCTCGTCCTGCACCGGAACGACCTTGATGTCGACTTGCACCGGGACTGCGCGAAGCCCTTCGATGAGTTGGCGGAGTTGCTGGATGGTGGGGTCGGCGAGGGTCGGCGGCCGGGCGTAGCATTGGCCGGCGGCGGAGATGCCGTTCCGGATGGCTTCGAGGCCGTCGTTGAACCGGGTCAGTTGGGCGACGACGCGGGCGACGGGGTCGTTCTCGCCGATGCCGCGGGCGAGGTGAAGCGCTTCCCTTGAGCTCAAATGCCAGGATGGGAACAACGAAAGAGACGAAACTGACGAAATTTCAGAAGATTGAAATTATCGAACGAACCACCCGGAGGATGGCCGGATCGACAATCACCCCGCCTTTGATTTTCGCGAAGTTTCGCTGATTTCGTGGTTCTCCTTCTTCAGTGTTGGGTGAAAGGAAACTGGAGCTTCGAAAGCGAAAGATCGGGAATTCCCCAATAACCCAATTCCTCAATCTCCCAGTTCCCTTCACCCACCCCCTTCACACCATGAACCGCTCGATCGCCCCCGTCTGAGGCAGCTTCTTGCGCGCCATCTCGAGGTCGAGGTCGCCGTAATGCCCGATCGGGTTGCCGTGGGCGTTGAGCAACGTGGTGTACCAGTTGCCGAGCGTCTTGTGCCCCTCCACGCCCAGCACGGGCAGGCGGATGTAGCGGCCCGCGAGGTCGAGGCTGCAATTGCGGCCGGACAAGATGACGAAGGGGGCCTCGAGGCCGATGCCGTGGTGGGTTTCCCCGTTCTCCGGGAAATACATCACCATCGTGTTGTCGAACAGGTTGCCGTCGCCTTCGGGGACTTGCTTGAGCTTCTCGACGATCGTCTTGATCTGGTTCACGTGGCTGATCCGGATCTGCTCCCGGGTCTTCCACGCGGGCACGCCTCCGAAGGCCTCGTCGTGGCCCAGCGGGTGGATGCCGACGCGATCGGTTTCATTGCCGGGCAAGCCGACGATCGGCGTGCCCAGGTCGTCGATCGTGTAGGTGACCACGTTGGTGAGCCCCGCCTTCAAGGCCGCCACCAGCACGTCCGTCATCGCCGCCTGCTTCTCCGGCGTGGTCGCGTCCGGTCCGCCGTTCGCGTGGACGGGTGAGATCTCGGGAAGGAACTTCGCCAGCGAACCGGAAACCTTGATCAGCTTCTTGTTGCGCTCGCGGATCGCCTCGATCGATTCGACCTGCATTTCCTGCCGCCGCTTCTCGTGGCCGGCGATGCCGCTCGCCGCCAGGCCTTCCTTGCCTTGCAGGAAGGAGAGCATGTCGTTGTCGGAGTTCACCGCCTCGGGATTCAGCACCGACTTGAAAAGCTCGGCCCGCGCGGTTTCGGGATCGGCGTAGCAATAGTTCCGGGTCTGCGGGGCGGGAGCGGAGTAGCCGGACACGATGCCGGTGCGGCCGTCGGCGAAGGACAGCTCGACGTGGCCGAAGGGCGAGGGAAAGAGCTTGGCGAGTTCGAAGTCGACCGTCGTCCGCTTGATCGCGCTCAGGGTGTTGCGGTTCGACTTGAAGCAGCCCATGACGGAAGAAAACGAGTAGTGGACGTTCTCGCTCATCTTGGCGGAGAGACCCTGCAGGATCGTCAGGTTCTCCTTGTGGCCTTCGAGGCCCTGCAGCCACACGGGCAGCTCGTGCTGGTCGAGATCCGCCTCGACCGGCTGCTTCTGTTCATCGAGCTCCTTGTCCCGCTTCGAGAAAGTGGGCAGCGCCATCTCCAGCGGGCGCAGTCCGCTCGACTTGCGGATGAAGATGAAACGCTTCGGAAATCCCGTCGCCGCGCCAGCCGGAGCCGCGAACAGCTGGTTGAACGACGGCGCCAGTGCCATGAATCCCGTGCCAAGGGCCGAAATTTTCAGGAAGTCTCTTCTGCTGTTCATGGCTCTAGTTCTCGAGGGGTTTGCGGTAGATGAAGGAATCCGACGTGAGGAGCGAGACGATCACGGCATCAAAACTGCCGCCACTCTCCACGTAAGCCTGCTCGGCGTCGATCAAGGTTTCCGAGTCGGAAAGGAATTCATTGCGCCCCATGAAGAAGCGGAAGGCATGCCGGATGATCGACTGCCGGACCCGCTGCGACTTGCCGAGGCGCCCGGCGAGGTCGCTCGCGTCCTTCAGCTCCCCGTCCAGCGAAGGGTCTCCGGTGCCGTCGAGGTGGCCTTTCGAATCGACCGGCAGGGTCTGGAAAATGTCGCGGCTGTCCTCGAGCAACTCGGGCTTGTCCGGGCCCTTCTTGACCAGCTTGTCCGGATACTCGAGCGACTCCTCGATCCGGAAGCGGCCGAAGTCGTCGTAGCTTTCGAACACATAGCCGAGCGGGTTCATCTTGTCGTGGCACTTCCAGCAGTACTCCGCTTCGGTCGCGCCCGCCAGTCGGGCGCGCAAGGTCCGGTCGTGGTCCTCGGGTATCGCGGCGTCCACGCTGATCGGCACGTCGGGGATGGTGCCGGCGAGCAGCTTCTCGCGGACCCACTTGCCGCGGTGGACGGGGTCCGTCTCGGTGTTCTTGGCGAACGCGATCAGCCAGGCGGGACTGGTGAGGATTCCCTTGCGGTTGGCGACTTTCGCCGGTTGCCGCGTCTCGTAGTCCCAGTCGTCCAAGCGGAAGTTGTAGAACTTCGAGACATGGTAGCCGGTCATGAAGTCGTAGCCGTAGCCGCGGTAAAGGTCGAAGGGCGCGGCCGCCTTCTGGTCCTTGTCGAGCCGCGCGATGATCGTGGTCATCGACTTCTTGAAGAGCTGGATCGTGGTTCCCTGCCGGTTCCTCGCCGCGAGATTGTCGGGATCGACGCCCCGCATCTTGACCTCCCTCAGGAACTCGCCGTGCTTGACCAGATCCTCGTCCTTGAAGTTCTTCCAATCGAGGACCTTGAAATAGTCATAAATGCGCCGGAGCCGGTCGGCGGCGGCCTGCATGCGTTCGTTGTCGCCGTCGTGATAAACGAAGAACTCCTCGGTGGTGAGCAGTTCCTCGAAGACGTTCCGGTCGACCTCGAGGAGGTGCTCGACCAGGCGGTCGGTCTCGTTGACCAGCCGCGCGGTCGCGTCGCCGAGCCGGTCGCCGCCGAAGCGCTTCTCGTCCTTGAAGATGCTGAAGGCCGCCGGGTAGCCGAAGAACTCGCGGAAGAAGCGCAACTTGCGGATCGGGATGCGGGACGTGTTGTCGCGATGGTTCTGGTCGGCCAGCAGCGGGTCGATGAGGTAGGTTTGGTCCCGTCTTCCAAGCATGCGGACGATCTCGCGCTGGTAGTCCTCGCGGGTGTTCAGCCTGCCTTCCGCGGCGGCTTTCGCCAGTTCCTCGTCGGGGCTCTGATCGGTGAGGGCGTAGGCCAGCGCGTAGCTGGCATCGCGCGGCGACAGCATCCGGCGGCCGAACTCATCCGCCTCGCCGCTTCCGAACTCGCTGCGATACACGAACTCGCTCGAAAGGATGAAGGTCTGGATCAGCTTCTCGATGGCCTTCAGGATGCCCAGCTTGCCCGCATACGACTTCGCGAGGTTGAGATACTCCGCGGCTTCCGCGGCGGTCGGACCGCGCTCCAGGATCTTGACGCTGAGCTGTTCGACCAATTCCGCGAACAACTCGTCCGACGGCGGCCCGGCGGCGATGCGCTCCTGCTCGAAGCCTTGCTCCCAGTCCGCCATGCACTTTTCGATGATCCCGTTGTGGAAGTCGCCCCGGCTCCGGTGCTTGCGGATCGAGGCGTGGACGACTTCCAGTTCGCCGGCTTCGAGCGGCTTGAGAACGACCGGCTTGATCTTCCTGCGGTCCTTTTCGACATGCGCGCGGAATTCGGGAAGGTAGTCGCGGAGCAAGGTCATCCGGCCTTGGATCGTCCGCTCGTGGTCGCCGGCGTGGAACCAGGTCCGCTCGCACAACTCGCGGAACTCGTCGTCGCCCAGCTTCGCCGTTTCGGGATCGAGCAGGAACGGATAGACCGTCGCGTCCCCCTCCAGCGCCTTCAGCATGTTCAGGGCGACATGGATGGGAGCCTTCTTGTAGGTTTCGCCAGCGCCGAGCTCCTTCACCTCGTTGATCGCCACCGGGGTGAACACCGGCAAAAGGGCGGCGTTCCCGCTGCCGTAAAGCTCTTCGCATAGCCGGGCAATGTGGGCTTCGAGGAACTCGCGGCGCCGGGCAAGCGTGGCCTGATGCTGGTCTTCCAGCGCCATGATCGCGTTGATCGCGGGAAGGTATTTGACGTTCCGCCCCGCGAGATATCCGGTGATGTACTCGGAAGTCTTCTGGGCGTTCGTCAGCATGCTCGACAGGTGGCCGCCGGTCAGGTCCTCGTTGGCGTAGTAGCGGACGCCGGAGTTGTTAGGGAGCAGGAAGGGATTGGTCAGGCTGAGGTTCTGGATCCTGCTGCTGCCGAGCACCGGGATGTTTTTCCCGCCCACCCTCTCCATGCTGCGGTTCTCCACCAGGCGCTGGAACTTGGCGCTGAAGATGAACTCGCTGATCAGCCAGCGGCGGTCGTGGGTGAACGCTGGCAGATCGCGATACTCGCCGGAGAAGAGCTTCTCGTGATCGATGTAATTGCCGTATTCCGGCTTCTGGAGTTTTCCCTCGAGGGTCGAGGCCTGGTGCAGGGCGAGATCGCCCGCGACGAACGCGAGGATCGCCTTCCGCTCCGCGTCGTCCGGCTGCCGTTTGTCCTGCGGCGGCATGCGCTTGAAGTAGAGCTGCTCCTGCATCCGGTTCAGGAGGTCCAGGCGCTTGCCGGTATCGAGCCCCGCGAGGTCGTCCAGGCGCGTGTCGCCCTTCTGGCTGTCCTCGTCGTGACAGTTGTAGCAGTAGCGGTCGAGCAACGCTTCGGCAGCCCCGGGAAGCTGGAAGGGATGGGACTCCGGGGTGGATTCGCCGAAGGCGGCGCCGGACCCTATCGCGACGATGGGGAGGAGCCGGCCGAGCCGGACCGCGGTCGATCGTTTCTGTCTCATCCGTGTCGATCAGGGGAATGCATGGGCGAAAGGAACTTCAAAGCCTCCCGGAGCGGGCATGGCGTCACCTCTTTCGGGAACACCGGAGTGTTTGCCCGAGGAGCTTGCACCGACGTTGAAATCGGGTCGAGGCGTTTACCGCAGGGAATCCGGAATTCTTGTTTCAGAGGGACAGGAATTCCAGAGACACGCAGTCTTACACGCTAGGGGTTCGGGTGTTTCATCAACTCCATCATGGCGTCGCCGAAGGCATGTCCCATGCGGATGTGCCAGATTGCGCTGCCCAGGTAGTGGTAGGCGTGGTCCGAGCCGGTCTTTTCCCACTTCTCGATGTTGTCCTTCCAGGTCGGGTAAAGCTCCTCGGCAGCCTTGTCGACCAGCACATCGGTCCGCACCGCCTTCACGTTCCCCTTGAACTCCGGAACCTTCTCCATCGCGAGTTGCGCCTCCTGGATCACCAGCATCGGACCCTTGGCCGGCTTCGACATGTTCTGCCCCATCACCCCGATCACGAAAGGCATCCCGGGCGACTTCAGGTCGTTCCGCACGTCCTTGATGAAGTGCCTCAGGTTCGATTCATACTCCGTCTCAGCCCCGTTGTACTGGTCGTTCCAGCCCTGGTGCCACAAGAAGCCCGCGATCTCCGGCTTCTTGCCCTTCAATGCCGGGAAAAGCGTGTCGAGGTTTGCCAGGGTCGTCCGGACTTCCTGCAGCATGTTGCGATAGGACGATCCGTATTCCGCCTTGATGTCTTCCAGCGTCGGCAACGGATCGTTGCCGCCGCTCTTTGCGTTCTTGTTCCCGATGTTCTTGATGGCCTGCTCGAGGTCCGACTTGAGCAGTTCCTCCGGGAATCCTGCCGAGGGGGAGCGGAAGAGCTTGTAGAGCGAGTGCCCGCCCCACGCGGTCTTGATGAGCAGGACCGGGTCGTCGATCCTGTCGCCCATCACGGTCCCGAACTCGAGTTCCACCCCGGTCCGGTCTCCTGATCCGAAGCCCACCGTCAGTCCCCCGTGTTCCCCGAGATATTTGATGAGGACGTCATCCCGCACGATCCACCCGTCGTCCTTGCGAAGGTGCTGAAAGATGTCCTTCGTCGCGGGATCGCCCGCCTGGTGGTCAAGCAGCTTGCGCTGCACCTTTCCCTCCATGTTGGATTGTCCGGCAAGAATGAAGACCTTGACGGTGTCCCCCGCCGCTACGGTGAGTCCGGTTGCGAAGAGCGCCGCGAGGGCCCCGGCTAATTGGCGTGTTTTCATGATGTCGGTTTGATCGAGAGGGTTCCGTGCCGGTGGCCGGCACGGGGGAGGAGATGATGGCAGGTTTTCTTGATTCCAATGAAGCTGGTGAGGCGGGGTGGATCCCCGTGGATCCGGGAGTCACCGCGGCCGGGGCATTTTCGCTCCCGATTGCGTTCGCCATGCGTGGAGCCTCTTCCTCATTTCCGCGGTCAGTTCCGGCTTCTCCTGCGCGAGGTTCTTTTTCTCCCCGAGATCCTCGGCCAGGTTGTAAAGTTCCACCGAGTTGTCGTCAAAGAACTCCAGCAGCTTGAAGTCGCCCATCCGCATCGCGCTCCCCAGGCGGTTGTCGCCGTGGAACGCGAAATTCGGGTAATGCCAGAAGATCGCCTCGCGCCGCGGCCTGCCCTCCTCCTTCAGCAGTGCCAGGAGGCTCTCGCCGTCCCCGGTGGAGCCATCCGTCGGCTTCAGCCCCGCCGCCTCGAGCAGGGTCGGATGGAAGTCGGTGAGAATCACCGGCTCCGGACTCACGGTGCCTGCCTTGACCACCGCCGGCCAGCGCACGATCAGCGGCACCCGGATCCCGCCCTCGTAGAGATGGCCCTTGTCGGCCCGCAGCGGCCTTGCATCACCCACCCCGCCAAAGGAGCCGTTGTCGGACGTGAAGACCACGAGGGTTTCCTCCCTGATGCCCAGCCTGTCGATCTCCCCGAGCACCCGTCCGAAGGCAAGGTCCATCGCCTCGATCATGGCCGGGTAGACCTTGTGGTTGTAGCCTTCCATCGGCCGGTCCTGGTATTTCGCGACCAACGCCTCCGGCGCCTCCATCGGCCAGTGCACGGTGTAGTCGAACAGCGCGACATAGAACGGCTTCTTCCTCGCGGTCTGCTTCCGCATGAACGTGATGGTCTCGTCCGCGAGGCGGTCGGGCAAGTACTCGCCCTTCCTGCGGTCCTCGAGAAAGTCAATCCGGTAGGGATCGAAAAAGGAGGGAGGACCGCCGAAGGAACACCCGCCGATATTGAGGTCGAACCCCTGGGCCAGCGGCCCGAACTGCGAGTCGTCTTTCTGGTAGAGATGCCACTTGCCAATGAAGGCCGTGGCATAGCCGCCATCCTTCAGGCGCTCCGCGATGGTGACGGCCTCCAGCGGCAGGTGATCCCGCACCTCGGCCGGCAGCAGCTTCGAGTCTTCCGGGGTGAAGCGGGCCTGTTCGGGGAGGTGATTGGTGATGGCAAGGCGCGCCGGAGACTGTCCGGTCAGAATTGCGGCCCGGGTCGGCGAACACACCGGCGCCGATGCGTAGGCGTCGGTGAAGCGCATTCCCTGGCCGGCGAACGCGTCGATGTGCGGGGTGTGCAGGCGGGCGTTGCCTTGGCAGCCGAGGTCCATCCAGCCCAGGTCATCGATCAGCACGAACAGGATGTTCGGCTTGCCGGCCCCGGCGGCGGGATGCGCGCCCGACAGGAGGGCGGAGGCGAAGACAAGAGGGCGGGTGATCCGGTTGGGGGCCATGGTTTGCGTGCTCGTTGCGAAATTCCAAAGGGACTACACGGTCGGCAGTCTTACACGGCGGACAGGCAGTCTAAATTTCAGAGGGACAGGCAATTTAAGAGGGACAGGCAGTCTTACACGCTGGCAGTCTTACACGCTCTGAAGCGGATCGATCTCGTGAAAATGGGCTCGGATTCCGCGCGCGTGAAGTCTTTCGGCAAAGGATTGATCTCCGACCAATCCGGTGGCGATGTTTTCACGGTGGAGCCCCATGGCGAGTTCATCCAGGAATCCAAAGGGGCTTGCGGTGCACGAATGCCTGTCCCTCTCGAATGGTCGGAACTCACGTCAGCCGGAAGGTCTGCCCGACGCCTTTCTCGCGGGCGCGGGCGAGGGTGAGATGTTTGCGGGTTGCCTTGATGGCGTGCATAACGGTCGCCTTTCTCGCGGGCGCGGGCGAGGGTGAGATGGCCGAGCGCGATGTCGCAGATGGCCATGCCGATGGGGATGGCGATGATGCGTTCGGCGTCGTTGTCGCGCGCGCTCTTTTTACCGGCCACGATGTCGCCGATGGTGGAATGTACGGGCGGGATGCCGCCGGCGAACTCGGGATTGTCCTCACCGCGATCGTTTTTGCGGCCAAGGGAGATTTTCTGGAAGTATTCCGCCAGCGGGATGTCATCAACGATGAACTTGTCGGCCTGATGCAGCGCCCCGGCGGTGTAGGCGCAGCCGCCCTCGATGCCGACCCCGAAGGTGCCTGCCTGAAACCATTCGGGGCGGATGATCTGCTCGTCGCCATTGGTGCAGGTGGAGATGACCTGTGCTCCCTCCAGCGCGGCCCGCGCGGAATCACAGGGCAGCAGTTCTCCGGTGAAGCCGTTGCTCTCACGGCAGCGTGCGGCGAGATCGGCGACAGCTCCGGGCCTCACGTCATAAAGACGCACGCGCTGAATGGCGGGGAGGGCGTGAAGCAGGAAACGCAGGTGCATGCCGCCCTGGAATCCGCAACCGAGCAGCGCCAGCTCGGAGGCATCCGCGCGAGCGCAGCGGCGGGCGATGACGGTGCTCACGGCGGCGGTGCGCAGTCCGGTGAGGTAGGCGCAGTCCATGACGGCGAGCGGGATCCCGGTGTCGACATCATTGCAGATCTGGATACCGGTGACATTGGGCAGGCCAAGCGGCGGATTCTTGGCGAAGCCGCCCACCCATTTCAGTCCGCAGGCACCGAGCTGCTTGAGGTAGGCGGGCATGGCATGGATGAAATTGTCCGGGTCCGTGCCCGTGGGATGCACCCCGATCTTCGGATGCATCTCATAGCTGCCGGCGGAATGCTCGCGCATGGCCTGCTCCACCGCGCCGAGCACGTCATCGGGGCGCAGGTCGAGCTAGATGATGTCCGACTGGGAGAGGAGAAGGATTTCGATGGGTTTCATAGAGCTTTATTTTGCCACGGGATGGCATGGCAAACCCGCCGCTGCGTGCTCACCAAACCGCAGGTTTGGTCCGGCGGGCAAGGCCTAGCCGTTTCCAGAGTTGGCGAGCATGTCATCTCCCCGGCACGGAACCAGGGACGGGCGGCCGACGATGAGCGGATCCACCGGGCCGATGCGGTCCATGTTCCGATTGGTGAACGGCATCCGATGAAGCAGATAGCGCATGGCATTGAGCCGGGCCCGCTTCTTGCAGTCCGACTTGATGACGGTCCAGGGCGCGTCGGAGGTATCGCAGTGCATGAACATGGCCTCCTTGGCCTTGGTGTAGGAGTCCCATTTGTCCAGGGACGCCAGATCGACCGGGCTGAGTTTCCATTGCTTCAAGGGGTGGGCTTTGCGCTCCTTGAAACGCCGGCGCTGCTCGTCACGGCTGACGGAAAACCAGAACTTGAACAAGAACACGCCGCTGCGCACCAGGTGCCGTTCAAACTCGGGCACCTGCCGCATGAACTCCTGGTATTCCGCATCCGAACTGAAGCCCATGACGCGTTCCACGCCCGCCCGGTTGTACCAACTGCGGTCAAAGAGAACGATCTCGCCCTTCGTCGGCAGGTGGGAAATGTAGCGCTGGAAATACCACTGCCCGCGCTCGACTTCATTCGGCTTTTCCAGGGCGACGACGCGCGCGCCGCGCGGATTGAGGTGTTCCATGAAGCGTTTGATCGCTCCCCCTTTGCCCGCGGCGTCACGCCCCTCGAAAAGGATGATCACCCGCTGTCCCGTTTCCTTCACCCAGGCTTGCAATTTCAGCAACTCGACCTGGAGCTGATACTTCTGCTTCTCGTATTTCTTGCGCGAGAGCAGGTTGAGGTAGGGATAGGCTCCGTCACGCCAGCCGGGTGCCAGTTCGATATCGGGATCGGTTCCTTCAACACCGGACGCCTCGGGCGTGAACAAAGCCCGCTTGAGGGCCTTGACTTCGTCGGGAGAGGCTCCGGCAATCAGCGCCTTCATGTGCTCGAAAGGTTCGCCGGGCGAGGTCCCGGACGACATCCTGGCCACCAGCTCCGCCACGGTCATCTCCCGCTGGGTTTCCGTGCGCGCGGCCGCCTTGCTCAAGACATGCTCTTCGACACCCGCGGCGGTCAAACTCGCCGGGGTATCGCCTTCAGCCGTACGCCGCGGCACACTGGTTTTTTTGGCAGGACGTGCGGGCTTTGCACGGAGGGCGGAGGCGGGTTTGGTAGGCATGAGCGAATGAGACGGGGGTAAAGACGGTGGGCGCCCCACGTTGGCACGATCCCATCGAAGTAGTCGACTTCAAAGCCGATCACCGCGTGGCTGATGTGTTTCAGAGAGACAATCTTGGGGTGACTCTTATTTGCTTCCCAGCGTAGCTCTCCGGGCCGCCTTGCCAAGATCGTTTTTGGCTGGGTATCGATATCTGGAAGCGGAACTATCGGGACGACTCCTTCCGGGGAACCCGGCGGAGGACCACGAGTTGCAGGAAGCCGCTCTTGGAACCGTCCAGCGAGAGGAAATGCCCGTGGTCGCTCTGGAGCACGACGAACTGGATCTGGTCACCTGGACGGACCGGAACCACGTTGTTCTCCTGGTATTCCCAAGCCCCGTCTTTTTGATAAGCGAGTTCATAGACAAAGTAGCCGTCCGGCGCGTCGGCGATGAACGCGTCGCGGGGGCTCAGGATCCGGCCCTCTTTGGCACCACCGCAGCGGACGGAGACCTGATGCGGGCTCAGGTTGTGGACCCGCACCTTGCCGGGTGGCAGTTTGGCGGGATCGTCATCAATCACATGGGCCTGGAACATCCCCTTGCCGACGGGTGCGAGCAGGACCGTGAGGCGGGCACAACCCCGCGGCAGCGGAACCAGGGCGGCCAGTTTAGGGGCTTTCAAGCGGCGCTTTTCCAGTTCCGCCAGCAGGCCCGCCTTGGCCTGGGCGGCATCCTCGGCGGGCAGCTTGGTGGGCTCCTTGGGCGTGTCCGGGACGGCAATCCGCCGGCCGTCGGGACCGAGGACCGCGGGCGCCTCCGGCGGACGATGATCCGCGCCCTGATAGATCTCCATCAGCGGGGGCCCGGTGTAGGTGACCGGCTCGGAGTAGGCGAAGGACCGGGCGGTCAGCTTGCCGGTGGCGACGTTCTTGTCAAACGACAGGCTGCGGATCTCGTCGCCCCAGGCCACCAGATCAATCTCGACTTTGACGGGTTCAGCCTGCGCCCGGGCGCGCGGCACGGATGCGGCGGCGAGGAAGGCGGCGACCAACAAACCCGGCAGCCGGAAAACACTGTTAGATATCATGGGCGGAAAGCCAGCGGAAGGAAGTGATGATGAAGCGGCGGCCAAAGCGCCGGTTGAGCGGGCTGTTGATTTTCGCGAGGCGGGCGGCGGGCGGGTCGGCGGGGTCCACGAACCCCGGCACGCGCTGGACGAAGGCCTCGCACCAGGCCCGGGCGAGCACGGTCTTGCCATCGGCGGCGAGCGCCTCGCCGCAGGTGCGGATGCGGAAGGTGTCCGAGCGGGCGGAAATCACCGGACCGATGGCTTGGAGCAGGTCGGCCTGGGTGAGCCAGCCGGGAATGCCGGTGGAGCGGTAACCTTGCTCCCGCTTGAGCTTTCCGGACAGCATCGCGCGCTCGGCGACGATGCTGGCCACGGTGCTGTGGTTATGGCCATCGGAGGTCACGGCCCAATCCGGTTGGGAGGGATCGAGTTCCGTCGGGCGGTAGGCGGCGTCGTCACGGTCGCAATCGGCGCGGGGCGCGCCGTTCTTGTCGGAGAGGTTGAGCAGGTCCTTTCTCGCATCGATCCCGACGAGTCCCTTGCGGGTGCCCTCGAAATTGATGTTGATGCCCGCCTCGTCGATGGCCGCCTGCAACGCGCCGGAGCGGCTGAGGGCCGGTTGTTTGGATAGCTCGGCGAGAGCGCGGTTGACGAAATGGGAAAGCGAAACGAAGGGCCCCCGGAGGCGGACCTGCCTGGTGATCTCGGTGGCGAGGAGCGCGAGCTCGGCGTCGCTCAGGCGACGGAATCCGGAGAACGAATCAGCGCTTTTGCCCGTGGCGGGATCGGCCGCGGGCGAGAGCTGCTCGAGGGAGCGTGGATACGCGGCGTTCTCCTGCGCGGCCGTGTCCGCCCGGTGTTTGAAGTGGCGGGTGGCGGCGAGGAAGGCCTGCCAGCTGTCCGGGTCGGTGCAGTTGACGTTGAACGCGCCGTTGATCAGCAGGTTGGCCGCCTCGCTACCCGGTGGACCGGCCACCGGTAAGGACGCCGCCGGATACGGTAGCAGCCCGGGATGGGCGGGCTCACCGGAGCCGGTGTCGGCGTCGGCACCGGAGAGGAAATAGGTGTCCCACAGGGCGGCGTTGAGCAGATAGGACATGTCATAGTAGTTCGCTTTGGTCGCGTCATAGGCCGTCCAACTGGAACCGCCGGTATAGATATAATCGGTGCGGCTCTGGCTGGTAAGCGGGCGTTTGACGAACGGCGGCGCGTAGGAGTTGGCAAACGCGTAACCGGGCTGGTGGGAAATGGCGCCCTGGGTGTCATCGCCGGTCAGGTCGGCGTGTTGGAACTGGGCCAGGGAGACGGTCCGGGCCGGCACCGAGAACAGCACGGTGGCTTTGGGGCCGTTGGGCGAATGCCCCCACGGCAACGGGTCGGCCAGCAGGTTGCGGGTGAAAACCAAACCGGTTTCGCCGCCGGTGGGGCCGGAATCGAGGTCGGCAAACGCGTTGTTGGTTTGCATGAAAAACGGCGGTGGATTGTAGCTGGTGATCGGCTTGCGGTAACTGGTGGCTTGCAGGTTGAAGTCCATGTAGGTGCGCAAGGTGGAGCCGCGCTGGCCCATTTCATAGGGCACCGGCGCCCTGGGCATCAGGGTGAGGTAATCCACTCCCGGCCGGCTGAGCTGGAAGCTGTAGCAAAGCAGCGACACGGGGTCGATCTTCCTCTCGCATTCCGCCCCGGTGGGCTTGATCGTGTTTTCCGCGAACCGCCAGCCGGTATCCAACTCGAAGCGCTCGATGGTCCGCAGCTTCTGGCTCCGGCTGCCACCCGCCCGCATTTCCAAGTCCACCATGCAGGTCTGGGATCCCTCGCGCACTTCCAGACCGCCGGGGAAGACCGGACTGTCAGGCGAGGCCGGCGTCCAGACTCCCGCCGTATCCAGCTCGATGCGGCTCTTGAAGTTCGAGCCGCTGGGGCCGAACGGGACCAGGTCAACCGCCACCCGCTGGGCCCCGGTGCCGCGGGCCCGCAGGGTGGTCCCCGCCAAGGTGTAGGCGCGTGCTTCGCCGGGCGGCAGGCTGCCCGGCTTGATGATGAAGACGGCTTGGTTGAACACGGCCTCCTCGGTCGGGACATTGGGGAGATAGACCGAATTGCCGCCGAGCGCGAAGATGCGGCATGGCCGATTGTTGGAACCCGAGATCTTTGAAACCAGGATTTCAAATTCGAGGTTCTGTTCCCACTTGAGCGGGTAGGGATAGGGGTTTGCGATTGCCACGGCGATTTTACCGCAGGGGTTGGCCTTGAATCCGCCGCCGGACGGCGCATAGCGCACCCCCATGAGAATCCGGAACTCCGTGACCACCGGCGCGATGGTGGCCCCGCCCCCGGAGGGGCTGCCCGGCTTGACGACCAGCGAACCCTCCTTGAGCGATTGATAGCGGTCGCGGAAGTCCTTGAGGGCCTCCCATTTCGGTGCCTTGAGGTTCCTCGCCACCGTGGTCGGGATGAGGTTGGTGCGGACCGCCGGATAGTTGAGGATGGATTTGTCCGGGCTGGTGGCGGGCAATCCCGCGGCCAGGACGCGCGAGAGGTCGATCCGCGTGCCGCCGTTGAGGGTGTCGGCGATGACCCCCAGGCTGGCCGCCGTGGCGGAATGGAACAAGCGGAGAGAAGGTCTGTCTCCGGTGGTCCGGGCAAGCAACAAGTCCAACTCCCCAAGCGTGACGGTCTTTGGCAGGTTTCCCGCCAGGGGCTCGTCCGGTCCGGGATAGCCCTTGCCGTCCGGCAGGGATTCCCAACCGCGGCGTTGGGGCACCAGCGAGGCGTAATGGGCGGGGTCGCGCACCACCAGCGGCAGATCGATCCGGGCCTTGACGCCCTCGTCGCCGACCCACCAGGCGTAGCGGCCCCGGGTCTTGCCGCCCGCTCCATCGATCTCGATCTCCACCAGCGGCGCGGCGACATAGCGATCGAGGGTCTCGGCGGCGGGCGCTCCCACGCTGTTCCGCCCGACGAGGATCGCGGCGCTGGCGGGATCGGCCACCGTGCCATCCCCAGCCACTCCGGCGAGCGCGGAGGCAGGGCTGCGGGAATTCGTACCGGCAAGGGTTTCATTCCCGCTGACGAGCCATTTCAGATGGGTGGCTCCGGGAGTCTTGGTATAGATCTGCGTTGCGGGAGCGGCCGCGGTCACCGTCTCCCAGACGCCGGTCCAGTAGCGGGTCCCGGGCCGGACCGCGGTGAGGCCGTTGGCCACGTTGTTGACGGATCTTCCGTTCACCGGCGCCTTCCCGGCGGCCAGACGGATACCGCCCCTGTCCCCGGCCAGATCGGCAGGTGCCGTGGTCCGCTGGTCCAGGCCCGCGGTTTTCTGCAGTTCATTCACTGCCAGCATCAGCGCCAGTCGCGCATGGCCGCGGGCCTCCACCACCGCGTTGCCATGCCCGGCGGTGCGCAACGAGATCGACGACAGGTTCAGCAAGCCCACCGCCAGCAACGTCAGCAGAACCATCAGGCTAAGCGTGATGACCAGCGCGAACCCGCCGGGCCTGGCCCGGTGAAGAAGTTTCAGGCTAGGGTTCATCAAGGGAGGCTCCCGAAGCCGCCGCCGCGCCGGACCGCAGGTCCGGGGGAAGGCGGGCTTCGGGACAACCGAAACGCTGGAAGTGGATAGGCTCCGTAAGACGCCGGAATCGGTCGAAATCAGGAGGCTTCCATACGGATTCCATAGTCCGCGAGGGTAGCTGTCACCCCCGCTTTGCCAAGATTTCTTTCGACTGCGGTCTCCCGGCGGATGCCCTTCACCCGGATCAGGCGATCCGGCGTGAAGACATCGCGCGCTTCGTGTGCTCGACGGTTTCCGCGGCCTCCTCGTCCATCGAGGACAGGATGTTCGACAGATCGTTCGCGATCTCCTTCCGCATGTGGGCCACGATCTCCACGCCCTTCGACGTGATCCGCACCATGATCTTGCGCCGGTCTTCCGAAGCGTGGGTGCGTTCCACGTAGCCCAGCTTCTCGATGCGATCCACCAGCCCGGTCGCGGCGGCGGTCGAGTGGCCCATCTTTTTCGCGACGTCCGTCATCGTCAGATACTCCTCGCTGGAAAGATAGGTCAGCAGGAAGAACTGGGGATACGACAAGTTGCCGCGATTCAACTCTTTCGAGAGGTTCAGGATGCAGCTGCGCTGGGTGAACAGGACGAAGTCTGCGAGACGGCTGGCGTCAGCCTTGACCGAGGCACTCTGGGTGCCCGAGGGGATCAGTTTCATGGGGGGATGTTGGGTGGGGGGGTGCTCTCCGCGGGGTTGTGGAGAGGAAAGCAAATTGCTTGCTGACGGTCGAACCCTGCCAGAATTCCGGACCCGGCGATATTACGCAATCGCGTGGCAATGGAACCGGCGGTCTTTTCCGGCCCCTCGCCATTTGCCGACTGCCCCGGCTTTTCTACTCCATCAACTCGGAAGCCTGGTAGAAACTCCGTTGTTCTTTGGTGGCTTCGCGGATTTTCCGGACAGCCTCCGGGCTCACCGGATCGGCTTTGTTCCCGAAAGCGTTGCGCGCGAAGGTGAGAACATCGGCCACCTCGGAGTCGTTCAAAAACTTGAACGGCGTCATCGGGACGGCTCCGGGATACTTCACGCCTTTCACTTCGATCGGGCCGGTGAGGCCGTGCAGGGTGAGGCGGATGAGGCGATCTTCGCCGCCCTGAACCCACTCGCTGCCGGCCAAGGGCGGGAACAGCGCTTCGGGTAAACCCTTGCCGTCCTTTTGATGGCACGTCGCGCAATGACCGTCGCGGAGATACACTTCGGCGCCCCGGAGAAATTGCTCTTTGGCCGCTCCCGTCAGATGGGTTTGGAAGACCGGCGGCGCTTCGGCCTTGATCTGCTGGCCATTCAAGAAGGCCGATGCCGTCTTGAAAACGGGATCGATCCAGGGATCCATCGGATCGCCGGCCGGCGGCTTGTAGGCGGCGGCCGCCTCCAGGACCGCACGGCCGGCGGAGTTCTCGAGCCAGGACGCGGCCACGATCGCCTCCAATCGCACGCGACCATTCTCATCAGCGGCGGCTGCTTTCAACAGTTCCGCGTGTCGGGCGATCTGATGCGAGTTGTAACGCAGCGCTCTAACAGCCGAGGCGCGCGCCCTGGGGTCCTTGCCTTGCAGAAGCGCGCGCACCAGGGGTTCGCTCACCCGGTTGATCCCCCAAGTGACCCACATCGCCTCCACCAGGTGGTGCTCATGGCGGGGATCCGTCTGGTCGAGGCCCCGCACCCATTGATCCACGCCCGCCAGCACGTCGGCGGCGTTTCTTCCGCGCAACTCACGGCGGGTGCGGTAGCGGGTGCGGTATTCGGGAACCTTGAGATTTTCCAACAACTCATGGATGGCCGCTCCGGCCACCTTCGCCGGAGCCACCAGCGGGCGGCCCGGGCAGGTGATGCGGAATATGCGGCCATGCGCGTGATCACGATTCGGGTCGCGCGCGCTGTGCTGCATGTGGCCGATGCGGGCATTGTGCCAATCGACCAGATACAGCGAGCCATCGGGTGCGAACTCCATATCCACCGGCCGGAAATTGGTATCGGATCCCTTCACCAGATCCTGCCGGAACTTGCTCGCGTAACCCGTGCCATCGTCCACCATCGTGTGCTGCTTGGTACCTTGAAAACCAATCGTGTTGTTGATCAACAGATCGCCTTGCACCTCGTCCGGAAAATGCCGGCTGGAGATGAATTCCAAACCGGACGTGGGTCGCACCAGAACCGACAGCAGGTTCGGCGGTGTCGGATTGAAGCTGCCAAGCGGCACTTGCACGGAGCCTTGCAGCATCCAGCGCACCTCCGGATCCGACGTGTCGGCGAAGAAATCCTGGCCCCAATCGTCGTAGGCAATGCCCCAGGGATTGGGAATGGAAAGGCGCACCGTCCTTTCCAAATGCCGCCGTCCCGGATTGTAGCGGAAAAATCCACCGTTGGAGCTGCGGACCGGTCCATAGGCGGTCTCGATGTGACTGCGCAGGAACGTGCCTTCGCCCATGAAGATGGCACCCGAGGGATCGGCACAAAAGGCCGAGATCGCGTGGTGCGTGTCGTGGTCGTCGAACCCGCTCATCACGATCTCGCGCACATCGGCTTTATCGTCTCCATCGGTGTCCTGCAAAAAGACCAGCGAATTTCCCTGCGACACGTAAACTCCATCGTGGGAAAACTCGAAACCCATGGGCAAGTGCAGCCGGTCCGCGAATATCTGCTGCTTGTCCGCCTTGCCGTCCCCATCGGTGTCTTCCAGAATGATCAACTTGTCGTCAGGCAGCGGATCGCCCGGCTTGTAGTGCGGATAGGAGGGCATCGTGGCGACCCATAGCCGTCCTTGGTTATCAAAGGAACACTGCACCGGATTCGCCAGGTCGGGGAACCTGCCTTCATCCGCGAACAACCCGATTTTATAGCCCGGGGGAACCGCCAGTGTTTTCAAGGATTCCTCGCCCGGAAGATATTTGATGTTCGGATCCACCTCGCCGCTGACGGGGAGCGCCGCCGTGTTGGCATCCGCCGCCGCGACATCGAACTGCTTTCCCTGGACCAACGCCCAGATCGCTTGTTCGCGAATGCTCACCATTTGCTCCAGTTTCCGCAGTTCCGCCGGATAGTTTTCAGGGCCGTAGGGATGGTGCCGCCGGCCGTACACGTGGACGCCGTTGGGAATTTTATAGTAGCTCAGCCACATCCAGGTGAAGTCATCCACGGCCTTTTTCAGTTCGGCCGGATCAGCCTTCGACACCGGCGCGCGGGTCCCGAAAAGTTGATCAATCAGCACCGGTGCCAGCTTCGCGTAGCCTCCACCGGTGAACAGCGCGCCATCGCGGGTCAGCGGCTTGTCGCTCGCCGCGAACCATGCGCTGGTAGGGGCGAACAAATTCACGAAAGGCAATTGGTGCGCCGCCGCCACATCCTCCATGGCCTTGGCATACAACGCCAGATTCGCATTCCGCGTGGTGCCCTCCGGCGTCCCGTAGAGCGCTGACAGATCCTGAAAGGCCGTGGGCGAAACCAGCGCCAGCGTTGGCGCGTTCTTGTCGTTATACTTCTGCTCCAGCGTGTGTTCGACAAAGGCCACCAGCTCGGCCTTGAAGTTCGGCAAACCCGCCGCCCCGGCGAACGATTCGTTGTATCCGAAGAACGCGATGATGAGGTCCGGTTTCAATTGTCTCAACCAGGCGTCCGGTTCCGGGAAATGCCCGTCACCCGAATTCCCGCCCCACCTGTCCGGGGATTCCACCAAGGGGAAAAACTTTTCGCCACCGGGGAATGCCCATGGACTCTTGCGTCCCGCATTGGGCCGAAAGGCCGGTGTATCGCCTTCGTCGCAAAGGTTGCGGATGACCAGATGATGTTCGGGATAGCGCCGATGCAGCTCGGTCTCGAAATGGCCATCATGAAGCATCCGCGAACCGAGCCCGTTGCCTAGCAACACCACGCGCGAATTCTCGGGCAAATCCAGTTCCACCGCGCCCGAGATCGATCGCCCGATCACGAGGCATAACAAGGTACACAACAACAATTTCCGCATCGTCCCGGCACGCTATCGATCGCCCCGCCGCCTCGCAAGACCCGCTTGACCTTTCGTTCAGGCGGTCCCAGCCTGAACACCGCCTAAACCCCATGCACCATCGTCCGATTGGCCGGATTGGCGGGCCTTGCCCTGGCGACCGCGGCGGGTGAAGGCCCCGGGCCGACCACGCAGCAGGCTTATGTGAAGGCGTCCAACGCGGGGATGAACGATCAGTTCGGCTACGCGGGAGCAGGTGTCGCCCTCGCGGGCGACACCCTGGTGGTGGGGGCACCGGGGGAGGACAGTTCCGCGAAGGCCGTGGACGGCGACCAAGGCGACGGGCTGGATCCGACTCCCGGCAACCCCCAAGACGGATTCGACTCCGGGGCGGCCTATGTGTTTTGGCGCTATGGCTCGGGATGGGCCCAGCAGGCCTATCTGAAATCAAGCGATACCGCTCCGTACGACCTTTTCGGCCGGGCGGTTGCGGTTTCGGGCGACACCGTGGTGGTCTCCGCGCAGGGGACGGACGGGAAGCAGGAGGGTGTTCCCTATGAAGGCGCTGTCTACGTGTTCGTGCGGGACGACGGGAAGTGGAGCCGGCAGGCCCGCCTGGAGGCATCGAACGCGCGCTACAAGACCCACTTCGGGACGTCGGTGGCGATCTCGGGGGACACCTTGATCGTCGGCGCCATCGGGGACGGCAGTGCCGCGGGCGGGGTCAACGGTGACCCGACCGACGAGAGTGCCTTGAACGCGGGTGCGGCCTACGTCTTCCGGCGCGACGGGACGAAGTGGAGCCAGCAGGCTTGCCTCAAAGCTCCCGCGCCGAGGGAATTTGATGAATTCGGGATCGCGGTGGCGATTTCGGGCGACACCGCGGTGGTCGGCGCGGTGGATGCCGGAGCGGCGAGCACGAAGCCGGGGGCGAAGGGCAAGGATCGGGGTAGCCCCATCACGGCCTCCAACGCGGAGGCCGGTGACCAGTTCGGCGGGGCCGTCGCGATCTCGGGCGGCACGGTGGCGGCGGGGGCGGCCCAGGAAAACAGCTTCGCGAGCGGGATAAACGGGGATCAGGACAGCGAATTCCGGGGATCGGTGCTGCGGGCGCCGCCTATCTCTTTGCGATTCCGGGCACCGCCCCCGGGGCAACGGTCCCGGCGGCGGCTGGCGACGGCAAGGGGCCGCCCGAGGAGCGGATCTTCGGCTATTGGGCGACGGACTGGGAGGCGATGGCCAAGTCTTGGCAACCCTTGGCCGAGCAGTTGGCCGGATTGAACCTGAGCGCCAACCGCGGCGACGACGAAGACCGGGCTGCCGCCATGCGGGAGGTGGTGGAGGAGATGCGCCGCGTTCGAGGCACGTCGCAAAGCGGCGGAATTGAAGTTTTCAGAGAAGAACAACAGGCCGTCACCCAAGGAGCAATGACAGCTCCACCACCATCTTGCCGACGTTCTTGCCATCGAAAAGACCGATGAATGCGTCAGCCGCACGATCAAGCCCTGACACCACGGTTTCCAAGCTCTTCAGTTTGCCGTCCTGGTAGTGGGCGCCGGCTTCCTTTTCAAATTCGTCCTGACGCTCCAGCCAATCACCGACGATCAGGCCTTTCATGGTGAGCCGCTTCGTTGTCATGTTGAAGAAATTGGAAGGACCCGGCCGGGGCTTCTCATCGTTGTATCCGGAGATACCCCCGCAAGCGATGATCCGGCCATGCAGCCGCATCGCGGACAGCGCGGCTTCGAGGGACTCGCCGCCGACATTGTCGAAATAGACGTCGATGCCGTCCGGGGCCGCGCGATTCAGTTGTTCGAGCACCGGGCCGGTCTTGTAGTTGAAGGCGGCGTCGAACCCGCACTTCTCCAGCAGTTGCTTCACCTTTTCCTCGGAGCCGGCGGACCCGACCACCCGGCAACCGCGCGATTTCGCCAGTTGGCCGGCCACGTTGCCCACGGCACCCGCGGCACCCGAGATGTAGATCACATCGCCCGCCTTCACCTCGACCATCGTCAATCCCGCCCACGCCGTCATGCCGGTCATGCCCAGGGCACCGAGATAAACGGACAGCGGCTGAACGGGTCGTTCGATCTTATGCAATTCTCCGGGTGCCGCGATGAACGCCTCCCGCCAACCGAACCGGGACGTGACGACGTCGCCCGCCTTGAAAGCGCTGGCGCGCGACTCGATCACCTCGCCGACGGCACCGCCGTCAAGCGCCTTGCCGATCTCGAACGGCGGCACGTACGACTTCCGGTCGTTCATGCGGCCCCGCATGTAGGGGTCCACCGACATGAAGCGGTTGCGCACGAGGACCTGGCCGTCCGGGAGCGGCGGCAGGATGACTTCTGCGAGAGTGAAGTTTCCGGCGGTGGGGACACCGCTGGGACGTGAGGCGAGGCGGACCTCGCGGCTGGTGATGGCAGGCATGAGGAAGGGAAGTTACACGTCCGAGTGGCAAACCCCGCAGAAGAGGATTTCAAGTTGCACGTCGCGCCCGCCCGGCGAGCGGCGTTCGAGGCTGAAGGGCGCGAGCGGTGTGGTGGCCTCCTCGTCTTGGACCCGGAAGAACAACGCGACGGGGCCGAAGAACTCCTCCCGGTAGGCGGGATTGTCGGGCTGGATGTCCGTCAGGATCGTCGGCTGCATGAAGGCGCCGGGACGGTCGACCCGCTGCCCCCCGAGTACGAGCGTGGCACCGTGGGCGACGGCTTCATCGACCTGCTTCACGAGTTGCCCCAAGGCGCCCTCGGTCGCCAGCGGACCGAGGGTGGTGCCCGGGTCCATCGGGTCCCCCGGCTTGAGCGCTTCCATCGCCGCCTTGAATTTCCCGAGGAAGCGGTCGGCCAGCGCTTCGGCGACGATGAAGCGCTTCCCGGCGATGCAGCACTGGACCATGTTGTTCATTTTCGCCCACAGCGCCCAGGTGAGCGTCTTGTCCAGATCGGCATCTTCCAGCACGGTGCCCGAGTGCTTCACCATCACCACGTTGCCCGCCATGAGATTCGGACCGGCAAAGCGGGCCAGCTGGTAGTAGGGGAAATTCCACGGCTGCACGCCGAAGAGCACGCCAAGCGGGCTGCTTTCGACCACGGCTTCGCCGGAATCCGGATTCAGTTGCGCCGGCGCGAGGAAGCGCTCGGCGTGGGTCGCGTAGTAGTCGAGGATATCCGCGCACAACGCGACCTCGCCGAGCGACTCCGCGAAGAGTTTGCCCATTTCAAGGGTCACCGGCCGCGCGAACTCCTCCGCACGCCCGCGCATCATGGCGGCTGCTTTTGAGACGATCGCCGCCCTTTCGGGGAAGCTCAGTTTCCTCCACGTCTCGAAGCAGTCGGCCGCGGTGGTGATGGCTTTCCCAAGCTCTTGGTCGGTCTGTTCTTCGAAGCTTTTAACAAGCTCCCCGTTGAAAGGATTGATGCTCTGGTAACTCATGCCCGCCAAGCTAGGCCGGCATATCCTCCCGGGCGATGGGGTGTAACCCGACCTTTTCGCTGGCGAGGAGCCCTTGAAGAAGGCCGGTGAGTTGGGCGGTGCGCCGGGGTTCCTCTTTGGTGCCGGACTAGCCCCTGGTGTTGTTCGCGACGTAAAGATCCACATCGCCGTCGTTGTCGAGATCCGCGAAGACCCTCAAGCCATTCGATTCAGGCACCCGAACCCACCTGCGGCATGAAGAACCCTCAGCGCTTGATTTCGCCGGAAACCGGTCATGGCACGCCGCCCGCTGTTCCCACCGCATGACAAACGTCGGCTTCCTCCTCGACATGGACGGGGTGATCTACCGCGGCTCCAAGCTCATCCCCGGCGCTTCCGGTTTCATCGGCCGCCTCCGCAGCCACGGCATCCCGTTCCGCTTCCTCACCAACAACTCGCAGCGCGCCCGCCGCGACGTCGCCCTGAAACTCCGCCGCCTCGGCATCGAGGCCACCGAGAACGAGGTCTTCACCTGCGCCATGGCCACCGCGCGCTTCCTCGCTTCCCAGAAGCCCGGCGGCACCGCCTACGTCATCGGCGAGCACGGCCTCGCCGCCGCCCTCCATCGCAACGGCTTCTCCGTGGTGGACGACGATGCCGACTACGTGGTCGTCGGCGAAGGCCGCACGCTCACGTTTGAAATGATCGAGCGCGGCGTGCGGCTGGTCGAAAAAGGCGCGCGGCTCATCGCCACCAACCTCGACCCCAACTGCCCGACCGAACACGGCATCCGCCCCGGCTGCGGCGCCATCGTCGCGATGATCGAGCGCGCCACCGGGGTGCAGGCCTTTTCCGTCGGCAAACCGAGCCCGGTGATGATGCGCGCCGCCCGCACCGAGATGGGCCTGCGCACCGGCGAGGTCGTCATGGTCGGCGACACCATGGAGACCGACATCCTCGGCGCGGTGCAGATGGGCTACCGCAGCGTGTTGGTGCTCAGCGGTGGAACGCGTCGCCAGGACCTGAAAAAATTCGCCTACCAGCCGGACCTCATCGTCGATCACGTCGGCTTGATTCCGGACGAGTTTATTTTCGAAAATCTTCCCGCCTGTTTGTAGGAATTCGGCTGGCTGCTAGCAGCCTGTCGGACTTAGAACAGCGACAAATCCATCAGACCCTGCCATGCTCCGCGCATGGCCGCCCGGTTCGTCAACATCGACCACGACACCCCGCTTCTCCTCCCGCCCGACCTGCGCGACTGGGTGCCCGCCGACCACA
>CAMCYK010000048.1 GCA_945883695.1 Akkermansia muciniphila
GTAACCGTACCAAGCTACCTGCATCCCGGGCGATGACCCCAATCCATTGATAATTAGAATGTTGAACGAATCCGGGGATTTTGGCGGATTCGGTCCCTCCGGCCGGATCGGGGCGTTTCCGGCCGGCGGGTCGTCGTCCGGGCGGTCGGAATCGTCGCCCCGGGCTGCGGTCGCAGGGCGCACGTTCAAGGTCTCGGCGTCTGGTGCGGTGATAACCATTTCAGGGACCTCGCAGGCTGTCAGAGCGTCGTCGGGAGAGGAAGCCGGAACTTGCTGCACGGGATCTCCGCCGTGTGGATGGCAGCGGGCATGGACTTCCTGGAGCGCCTTGATGTTGACGTGGGTGTAGATCTGCGTGGTGTCGAGGCGGGCGTGGCCGAGCATCTCCTGCACGTGGCGGATGTCGGCCCCGTTCTCGTGCATGTGCGTCGCGCAGGAGTGACGGAACAAATGCGACGCGCCGGGCTTGTTGATCCCGACTTTCTTCATCTGCTTGGCGACCCAGGTGCCGAGGTAGGCGGGGGTGAAGGCGGTGCCGTAGCCGGAAAGGAAGAGCCCGGTCTCGGCGGGCAGGAAGGCGATCAGCGGCCGGGCCTCGGAGAGGTAGTGATCGAGCCAGGCCGCGGCGTGCCCGCCGACCGGGAGGAGTCGGCTCTTGCCGCCCTTTCCGCGGCGCACCAGCAGGGTGCGTGCGTGAGGATCGTAGTCGCCGATTTCCAGCCGGGTCATTTCCGTGCGCCGGACGCCTGTGGAGTAGAACAGTTCGAGGACAGTGCGGTCGCGCAGGCCGAAAGGGCTGGTGACATCGGGAAGCGCGAGCAGGCGGTCGATTTCCTCCGGGCTGAGCGAGTTCGGCAGGGCGCGGGCCTGCTTGCGGGGGAGGTCGAGGTCGGAGGCGGGATTCGCGGGCAGGATGCCATCGCGGCAGAGCCAGGCGAAGAAGCGGCGGATGCAGCCGAGCCGGGCGAGCTGGGTATTGATGGCCAGCGTCTTTCCGCCGCGCGGGGACCGGTAGTGGAAGAGGAAGAGCTGGTAGGCCTCCAGCCGGGCGCGGGTGAAGCCGGCGGGATCGCGGTAGGCGAGGCCCTCGCACCAGCCGAGGAACTGACGGAGCGCCGAGCAATTCATTTCGGCGGTCGCGCCGGAGTAGCCCCGGATCTCCAGACCGTGGAGGAAGCGGGGCACGAGTTCCTGCAAAGTGCCGGGGGCGGCGGCGGGCGGAGGCGCGGGCGCGGCGAGTCCGCCCTTTTGTCTGCCGCGCATGCCGTGAAGGTTTCTGAGTCCTGGTTTTCCAGTCATTTGGAAGTCGTGGGGCATTGGACCGCCGTCGCCGAGTCGAAATGTGTCCGAAACGTGTCGGACGTAGGCGGGAAAACCTGCGCTCGGGCCCGGCAAGTGCCCACCAGCCGTCACCCAACGAACTCGGGCAGGAATTTGTCGTGCCCTTGCTGTGCGTCGAAGAGGACGGGGACCTTTTCGTTTTCGAGAGCACGTTTCTTTTGGAGTTTCCATGGCGGCTCGGCCAGAAGGACGCCTCTTTGTCGGATACCTACAACCCGCTCAAACGCCCGACTGGAAAGGCCGGGGTCGTCGATGTGAGCGAGCGGAACCGGATCACCACCGGTCTGATGGAAGAGCACGAGGATTTCGTCGGCACTCCGGCGCAGGTGGACCTCAGCGCTCGGCAATTCCCGGGCGACAAGGTGCCCCCTGATTCTTGCGATTTTTCTGCCCGAAGAAGTTCATCGGGAGTTGTTCGGTTTCTTGGATTTAAGGATCCAAGACGCATGAGAGTGGGCGGACTGTCGCATTCTTGGGCTTGCCTTCTTGGCGGGTGGGTTCCAGACGTTTCCCATTCGAGAAATCATTCAGACGTGTGGTGACCCCGACCATCCGCAAAGCCTACCGCCAAACATGAAGCCTATTTCGATTCTACTGTCCTTGTGCGGACTGGTCCCATGTCTTCGAGCGGAGGAAACAAAGGTCGAGCTCCCGCTGGCTGAGGAACAGGTGTCCATACCCAGTCCGATCTCCGACGGCACGCCCCAGGAACCCGCTCCGCCTCCAGAGATTCCCGATTTCAAGATATTGGAGTCGCGGGCGCGGCGGCTCGATGTGGTCGAAGCACCACCGATGGCCGGGCTTCCGCCGGTGACTGGGACAGTTTCACTGACGGTTCACAAAGTGGAGGACCCTTTGTTGCCGGAGCTTCCAGCGCCGCTTCCTCCCCTCGACGTCACTGACCCGGTGGTGATCGAGCGGCTTGCTGAATTTCGGAAGAAGCTGCCCGACAGAAGGTGGGTCTTCCTTTCGGCAACGGTTTACGACAATCGTCGCACTTTCCTGCGCATCTACTCGAACGGGAAGCCCGATCAGTCCGTAACCGCATGGTCCACGGTGGATTTCAACTGCTTTGGGGGCTTCGGGAGCTATCAGGTGACCGGAACCGACGGCAAGGTCCGGGAGGTCAACCTCTTGATGAGCATCGGAAACATGAACACCGCACGGATGCGCGAGTGGGCGCTGAGGACGGGGCGGGACTATCTGGCCCCGGAAATACCGGAACTCCCCGATACCGCCGACGGCGAACCAGTTTACCTGGCGTTGAGCGGCGAAGCTGGCAGCGAGGCCATGGCGACCCTTGGCGAGCTTCATGCGCTCTACCGGAAAGAAGGTCCAAGAATGGAGGAAGCGTTCCGCGCCCGCGGGATCGCCTGGGAAGAACAAAAGGCATTCTTCCTCGCCAATCCGCCGAAGCCGAAGAGCCTGGTGCTCCACTATTGGCGCGGCAAACGCCCCGAGGACAAAGGGGGTGACCGGTGAGAGCCGTTCGTGGGTGGAGAATCGCCGCCACTTTGGCGCTCGGGTTTGGAACCGCTTTTGGGCAGTCACCGGATCCGGCAACCACGTTTGTCCCGCTGGGAGAAAGCAGCTACCGGCTGGACTGGACCGGTGAGGATGGATGGACCTACTTTTTCCAGTATTCGACCAACCTCGTCGACTGGTTCTATTTGCCGGAGGTCGATCAAGGGGTGGTCCACGATCCCTTTGACGTGACTCCCACCTATGAGGACGAGATCACACTCGAAATTTTCCCCTACCCTCGGTACTTCATGAGGCTGGCTCTCTCGAATTTCCCGTCGCTCGATCCGAAGGGATCGGACCACGACGGCGACGGGGTGAGCAACTGGAAAGAGCTCACCTTGTATGGGAGCGACCCGCTCAAGCAGGACACCGACGGCGACGGGCTGCCGGATGGCCAGGAAGATACGGACGGCGACGGAATTTCCGACCAGTGGGAGCAGATGTTGATCGAGCAGAGCGAAAATCCTGGCTCGCTGAGCCTCTTGGACATCACCGCGGAAGGGGATTTCGATGGGGACGGTATTTTGAATTTTCAGGAGTATTTGAGCGGCTTGAGCGGCTACCAGACGGATTCGGACGGCGATGGCTATAGCGACGGGCTTTCTGTCGGTGAGGAGGTGTTTCTCAGGCTCGACGAGTCTTCCGGCGTCTCAGCCGGCGATTCAAGCAGCGAAGAGCGTGACGGGACATTGGGAGGCTCGCCCGACTGGTTGCCGGCCGGTGGGATCGAAGGTGGATCCCTTGAGTTCAACGGCGGGAGCGATGTTCTGGAGCTGCCAGAGGACGTGCTGGACGGCGCGGCGGACCTGACGATCAGCCTGTGGTTCAAGACATCGGTCTCGCCCGCCGGGCAAACGCTCGTGAGCAGCGCGAGCGCGGCGCAGTCGCCGGAACTGGCGGTCACGCTTGAGGACGGCCATACCGTGAGGTTTCATGCGGGCGGCGGGAGTTCGGTCGCATGGACCTATGGGCGCAGCCTGGCGGATGGCCGCTGGCATCATCTTGTCGTGACGCGGAACCTCGCTGCGGGACTAGCCTCGCTTGCGCTTGATGGTGCGTTCTTCGGTTCCGGCCAAGCCATTCCGTCCGCGTTGGTCGCGATGGATTCGGTCGCGCTCGGACAGCGACATGCGTCGGTGTCGGGCTATGATCCCTTGTTCGCGTTCACGGGCTTTCTCGACAATGTCCGGGTGCATTCCAAGGCCCTGGATGAGGAAGACCTTGCCGAGCTGTTCCGACCGAACGACCTCGATTCCGACGGTTTGCCCGATGATTGGGAAACAGCTTTGACCGGCAATCTGGCGAGCCTCGCCGCTTCGGGTGACGATCCCGACGGCGACGGCTTGAGCAACCGGCAGGAATACGAGGGCGGTACGGATCCGAACGACTACTACAACGGTGTGACGCCGGTAGTGACCTTGGTCACAGGTTCCGGCCAAACGATCTACAACGGGGAAAGGACCAAGAACCCGCTTGTGTTCAAGGTCACCACGGACGGGACCACACCGCTGGTGGGTGCTCCACTCCTGCTGGAGCACCTCGAACTCATTGGATCCATCGAAACTGTCGACGGCGATACCCTCGCCACCGCACTGACTCTCAAGACCGGCGATGACGGACTCGTCAAAGTTCACTTCAAAGCCGACTGATGTTCCCTGAAACTTTCCGGCTTTTGCCGCTCATTGCTCTCGTTCTGCCCTTGTTCGGGGAAACCGCCACGGTCGAAGGCAGTGCCGGCGGTGACAGTAAAAGCGCCACAGTCACCGTCATCGTGGATTCCGATCGCGACGGCCTGACCGATGTCGTGGAAGCGACATTGGGCACCGATCCAAACAATCCCGACACCGACGGCGATGGCCTGACCGACAAAGCGGAATTCGATGCGGGCGGCAATCCGCTGGTGAACAACTTCGACGCGGTCAAGGCCGACCCCGACTGGCTCGGCATCCCCGAGTCAATCCGGACGGCAAGCAACTTCAGCTCCTTCTGGGACTTCAGCAGCCAGAGCAGCGGTTTCCCGAGCCGGAAAGGCACTGCGAAGCTTCTCCCTCTCAAGAACACGAACCCAACCCCGCTGCCGCCCAACTGGATCCAGACGCCCACGGGCATCTGGAACGAAACCGGTGGCTATTTGGGGAAATCCGCGGATCTCGGTTCGGACCGCTACCTCCGCATGGATTCGGTCCCAACCTTCGTCAACTACATCTGGACGGCGAGCTTTGCGCTCAAGTTGGACGGGGATCCAGGCGCAACGCCGGTTCCGCTTTTTGGAGGCTACGCGAGCCAGACCGCCCAGGCCGGCGACTCGTTCCGCGTTGTGCTGGTCAATGGATCGTCGCTCGTCAGTCCCTCGACGAACGGCAATTTGTTGAGGGTGATGGTGGGCGCTGCGGGTTCGGCCACGGTCACCGGCGAATGGCTGATTCCGTCCTCGGTGGATTTCAAGGAGTGGAACGAGATCCTTGTTCGGGTGAACGACGACAACACCTTCACCAACACCAGCCGCCATTGCTATGTCAATGGCACCAAATTGAGTCTCTTGGTGCCTTCGGGAGGGAGCGGCTGGACCATTCTCAGCGGCAGTACCAACAACCTCAACCACAAGGCAGTCCAGTTCGGGGCCACCTTGTCGGCCACGGGGGGCGTCACCACCTCGACCCAGAATTTCTCGCTCGACCGGGTCTATTTTGGGCAGGGTCCGGGGACCGCGGCGACTCTTGAGGCGCTGACAAGCCGGGACAGCGATGGTGATGGGATTTCAGACCGCGATGAGTATCTGGCGGGTTCCGACCCTTTCCACTACTCGCCAGACGTCGACAACGACGGGCTTACAAATGAGGAGGAAGCCGCGGGCCAGGCGACCTTCAATGGAAACGTCAAGAATTTCGGTGCGACCGATCCTTCTTACTTCGATTCGGACGGCGACCTCTTCGATGATTATTGGGAAGCCAAGTACTTCACTTCCAATGTCGATCCGAATGACCCGGCCAAACCGATCAATGACGACCCGGGCACTCCGGGAATCATCGAGGGAGACTACGATTCCGACGGCCTGTCCAACTACCTCGAACTGATTCACGGCACTGACCCGAACAACCCGGACACCGACGGCGATGGCGTCCATGACAAGGACGAAGCCGACTATGGTTCGAGTCCGACGGACGGCTCGGAGGTCCCGTTCGATCCGTCCGACTTTTACGGCGACGAAAACCTCGGCTCTTACGCGCCGATCGGCGACCTTGGGGTGGTTCTCAAGCCGGGTGATGGGGATCCGTCCGTGGTTTTCGGGAGGGTCGGCGACCCTTCCGACAGCAATTCGGAACGATGGCGGCTCCTGATCGGCGAGAAGCAGGTGGTGGCGCAGACATACGGCGAATTGTCCGATTGGACCAAGCTGGCGCTCGATACCACTGACTTCCACGAGATCAAAATACAGCACGTCGGGACCGATCCCGCGTGGCTCGCCGGCGAGGGCAATGGCCAGGCCGACTACGACTACTGGGCCGCTGTGAAGCCGACCCCCAAGTCGCCGTTCATTCTCTGCGATCTACAAAGCCTTCTAAAGGATCCAACCAGGGAGCCTGCGGTTACTTTCTTCAACGATGTCGATCCCGAACTGATCCGCTACAAAACCGCCTACCTCATCCCCCTCGACACCTACTCCTGGGCCGCCAGCTACAGCGGCGGTGATGCTGTCGGGCCGCAGCATCGCAAGGTCGCGCTCAACGGCAGACCGATGCCCGATGACAAGCCGCAGCAGGAGGAAGAGACCGACGAGCCAGCCGAGGAAACCTACATCGACGCCTTCAACCTGTCCCTGCATCACGACACGACGTTCCACTACATGCCGCTCGGCTCGTCCGACCTCGTGCTCCAGGCGAGCATGAGCACCGAGGAAACCGGATTTTCAGATCGCTCGGGCTTGAGGCCAAACGAGCGCTTCGATCTGCCTTTCGGGGCCGGCTGGTCGTCGAACCTGTGTTCTTATGTCGAGGTGGTGGAAACCCTCGGTGACGAGAGCGACGACCCTGTGTCCGTCAACGTGATCGACGAGGCTGGACGCCCCCAGCGCTTCGGAACCCGGAACTTCCAGTCTTTCTTCCCTTGGCCGTCAACCCGCGTGGACAAGAAAACCTACCTCAACACCCTCACTCGCAACGGCCTCACCTTCACCCTTCAGAAGAAGTTTGGGAGCACGCTCACCTACCACAAGTGCAAGACCTGGTTCATGTATTCCACCGACCGTTTGGAAGGCAGCACCAAGGTCCGGCGACACACCTATTGGCGGCTCTCGGAAGTGCGCGACCGCTACGGTGTCCGGCTTCACTACAAATATGACAGCGAGGCGGGAGTGGCGAACGACGTTTCGCTCATCCCCCGCGAGATCAGTTCGCCGGACCGTCCCGGCCAGTTCCTCGTGATCGAGCGCAGCCAGAACTACCGGCGGGTAGAGTCAATAACTGACAGCCGAGGGAACACGACCTCATTCGACTACGGGACAACGACGACTGCAGCGCCGCTTACCTTTTCAGGCCCGGAGTTCCTCAACGACGTGGAGACCGGCCAAGAGAGCGATGCCGTGGTGGTCCCGCGGTTGCTTGAGGTCACGTTCGCCGACCAGACCATGGTTTCATACGGCTACGACGGTGGCCTGGTTGTGGCCACGGAAGCCATTGGATCCGGCGATCCAGTCACGACGCGCTACTACCACGCCAACGTGTCCTCGATCACCGACAAGCGCGGCAACCAACATGTCTTCGAGTATTCCTTCGACGATTCCAAGGAATACTGGGACTCCGCCGTCAATGGCACTCGTTGCACCATCGACCTGGATCGGCTGCCGACGGACGTGAAAGCCTTTGTGGAAGCCGAACTGGAGAACCGCAACGAGGAAGGCCATGGGCTGTGGAAACGGATGTACGGGCTGCCCCGCCGTGTCACCCAAGTGGACCTCCCCGGCGGCTTTGGGAGTTCGGTATTTGCGCCATCGGGTAAGGTTCGCTTCGGTAAAACCGTGCAGGTCGTCACCGCGCCGGGCACCACGGTCACCGACGCCAACGACAATCTCACAATTTACCAGTTCGACACGCTTTCCGCCGAGTTGGTGGACGTCGATGCGACCGAAAAGTCCATCAGCAAGGAGTGGATGATCTACTACCTCTCCTCCAGCATTCACCACGGCGGCGCGCCGGGAACTGGAGGCCATCTCGGCACCGAGACTTACGAGTTCGATCCATCTTCCGGGCTTTCCCTCTGGCGGGCGACCGACATGTCGGACAACCAAACGACCTGGTACTACGACGACGAAATCGGCGGGAACGACTACACCAACCCGGCGATCCGCTCCTCCCTCACCGGAGCGGTAACGATGTCAAGATGGCCGGATCCTGTCATTAAAATCGACGCACTGGGTCGTCGTGAAGACTACACCTACAGCAATTCGTTTCGTGTAATGGCCGGAACGAACGATTCATTCGGCACCTTGACCACCTACACCGTCGACGGTCTCGGTCGCCGGACCTTCATGGAGGTGGTCAACGGCGGACCTGGCTCGCTCCGACAAGAGCGCTTCGGCTACGGCAACCAGCGCTTCAAAGCCTTCCAAACCGCCAAGACCGTCGTCGCTTTCGACAGCGTCTCGAACCAAGCTTGGGAGACCGACCTCGTCACCAGTTACCTCCCGGACACCTATGGCCGGCTTTGGCGCGAGATCGCGGACCCTGTGGGGGAAAAGCTCGTCACCGAGCACACCTACGACTTCAACAACAACCGGACCTCGACACTCGACGCGCGGGGACACCGGACCCGCTTCAAATACGACAAGCTCAACCGCTTGGTCGAGGTGATCTATCCGGTCGCCGGCACCCGTAGCGGGCAGATCGCCGCCACCAAGAAGACCTGGTACAATTCCAATGGCAGCAAGGCTGCGGAGATCGACGAGGAAGGCAACTACACCATCCATCACTACGATGCTCTCAACCGCCGCATCGTCACCATCCGAGACATGGACGGCCTTGGACTCCCCACGCTCACGGGCAATCCGGGCGAGGAACTTGTTCAGGAAGCTGACATCGGAGCCATAACCGGAAGCGACCTCGTGACCTATTTTGGCTACGACTCTGTCGGGTATCTGACCCATCAGACGGATCCCCGTGGCATCGTCACGCGCACCTTCCACGATGCCATCGGCCGGCCAGTCCACGTCTTCACGGGCCTGACAGTGGCCGAAGCGGCGGGCAACCTCGCTGCCCGCACGGCCGCAGCCGCAGCTTCCACAGAAAAGACGCACACTGAGTTTCTCTACACGGACGACGGCATCGCCCTGCCCGAGGGTGGCGTCGTGAAGGGCAATCCCGGTGGCACCGCCTTCGACAGCTCCGGCTTCAAGCCCACCAAGATGATCCTCCACGACGCGGTCCTCACCACGGGTGGCACCATCGATCTCCACACCTACGCTTCCTACGACGCGCTCTACCGCCCCCTGCGGACTGAAACCGAGTATGAGAGCGGAGAGTATGCGATCTCCGCCACCACCTATGGCACCATCGCAGCCGGGAAGGAAACACTCGAAACCCTATCCACCGATGATCGCGACAAGGTCACGAAGACGGTTCTCGACGGACTCCAACGCCCGGTCAGCACGACGGACGCTTTCGGGACCGGACTCGCTGCGACGACGTGGACCGTCTATTCCAGCACCGGCCTCGCCTGGAAGACCATTGATCCGCTCCTTCGTGAAACCGAAACCGAATATGATGGAGTGGCCCGACCGGTCGGCGTTTGGCAATCGGATCCGGTCACTGGCCTGGCGAATCGCAATACCCCCAACGACCCCTTGGCAGGCTCCCCGCGCACCCGCTCCGCTTACGACAAGAACAACAATGTGGTGGTTTCGATCAACCCTCTCGGCTTCCGCTGGGAATACGAATATGACGCCCGAAACCGCAAGATCATCGAGCACCAGCCAACCGTCACGGAAACCCTGATTGTCGGCGGGGTCCCGGAGGAAGCGCCGTTCCAGAACCCGGTGATCGAGTCCTCTTTTGACGGAGTGGGGAATGTGATTGCCGTCACCGATGCCCGCGGTCACATCGTGCGCAGCTTCCATGACCGGGCCTATCGGGTCACCGCCACCCTCAGTAATCCCGTCACAGGTAATCCGTCCACCGCCCCGGACAATCCAGGAGCGAATGACATCGTCACTGCCACGGATTTCGATTCCAACGGCAACCCCGTAGAGGTCATCGACGGCAACCTCAACGCGACACGCAACCAATACGACCGCCTGAACCGCCTCGTCGCCACCGCGGTCAATCCCGACGACGGCCAGCCCAACGCCCCGCCGGCTGCTCCGAAGGCGACCGACATCGTCGTTTCGAATCAATACGACGACGCTGGGCACCTCGTGAAAGTCACCGATGGCGAAGGCCGGATCACCGGCTTCCGCTTCGATGGACTCGGACGCAAAACCCGCACACTCTGGGACGAAGGCACTGCGGTCGAACGGATCGAGCAAGCAGCCTTTGACGGGCTTCTCCAGGTTTCCCGAATCGACCCGATGAGCCGGGTCACTTCCTACCGTTATGACGCTCTCCATCGGCTGGAGGACATCGTTTACGAGCCTGACATCAACGGAGTGTCGAGCCATCCCGACAACCGCCACAACGACCACGATCTTGTCGGCAACCTGAAGGAAGTCAGCTACCCCAACGAGACGGCATCCCGCCAGAATCTCCGCGGAGCACAGCAGGAATTCGACGCCCTCAACCGCCTGATTGAGGAAACCTCCGCCGGGGCGACCCACGTCCACACCTACGACAAAGCAGGCAACCGCCGGACCACCCAATACGCCGCCAGCGGACGCACTCTCGCCAGCACATACGACAAGCTCAACCGGCTGCTGACCCTCACCGAGGACGGCACCGAGGTCACCACCTATGGCTACGATCTCAACGGGAATGTCACGCGCAAATCGCTGCCGAACGGCTCCGGGACCCTCAGCACCTTCGACGCGCTCAACCGCAAGCTCAGCGAGCAGACCCGCAATGGCGGTGGAACCGGAGGACTCATCTCCACCTTCGACTACTCGCAGCCCGCCGGCGGCTATCCTTCCGGCTACGATTCCATCGGCAACGTCCTCACGATCGTCGAGGAATACGGTCACGCCAACGTCAACAACCGCACCGTCACCAACGCTTACGACCGCGTCTATCGCCTCGAAACCGAGACCATCGTAGAAACCGCTGGGCCAACCATCACCACGGCCTACGATCACGACAAGGCCAACAACCGCACGACCAAGACCGTGACCGGCGGCAGCAATCCCGGCACCTGGGTCTTCGCTCACGGCACCACCACGGACGGTTACAACAGCAACCAGGTCAAATCGGTCACCCCTCAGGGAGCCACGAGCGATTCGCCCGTGGCCTTCTCCTACAACCCTAACGGCAGCCGCACCGGAAAAGCCGTCAACGGCGTCACCGACCAGACCTACCAGTACGACTACGAGAACCGTCTGACGGGGGTCACCGACTCGGTCAAAGGCACCTTCGCCTATTCCTATGACCATCGCACCCGCCGCGTTGGACGCGACGAATCGGACGCCAGCGGAACCGAAGACGAAGTCTCCTTCGCCGCCGGCCTGAGCGTCCAGGAATACCTCAACGGCTCCGCCACCCCCGCCGTCGAATACATCCGCGGCAGCGACTACGGCGGCGGCATCGGCGGTGTGCTCTACACCATCCGCGGTGCCAGTACCCGCAGCTACAATGCCTACAACAGCCGCGGCGACGTGGTCAGCAAGACCAGCCAGGCCGGAGCGATCACCTGGCAAGCCGCCTACGAAGCTTTCGGCACTCGCACCCAGGAGGAAGGAGACACCGACGACCGCCAGAAAGCCAACACCAAGGACGAAGACCCCACCGGCCTCCTCAATGAGGGCATGCGCTACCGGGATTTGGAGTTCGGAATCTTCCTCACCCGTGACCCGGCGGGTTTTGTCGACGGACCAAACGTCTATACCTATGTCAGGCAGAACCCCTGGACGATGTTTGATCCATTGGGATTGTCGGGGTGGGCGGTATCATATCCCCAGGCAGGTTGGGATCCGCAAGTTCGTGCGATGCAGAACAATCCTGACTATCAGAAATCCTATCAGGATACGGCACGATGGGGTGCTGCTGCGTTTCTAGCGATCCCATTGGCTCTCACCGTAGAGGCATGGGGTCCGGCCGCAGCTGCATCGCTCCTCACGCCGGGAGGAGCCTATACTGCGGCAGAGACGGTTTCAACGGGAGCTGAATTGGCGACCGGCTATGACGGTCCGCCGATCATTCCAGGTCCTGGCGATGCTGTTCGTGCGGCGGTTCAGAACAGTGATGAGATCCTTGATGCTGCCGGCGGAGCGCTTCTTCAATCTGCAAGAAATACGATGGAGAAAACCGTCAAAGAGGTTATCGGTGAGGTGAATTCCAATGCCATGGTTCACATTACGACAGCCAATGCAGACGAACTCGGAGAAGGCTTGGATGCGGGAAGCACATTCGTCAAATTTGGCGATGTTCAGGATATGACTATCAGCGATTACCAAAAGAAAGTGGTTGGCCCATTTGCCGCTGGTAGCACTAGTGATGTAAAGGGATTTGCGGTAAAGGACTCGGCAGGTACTAATTTTGAAAATCACTGGGAATCTGGTTTGGCGGGAGTTCAAGAGTACCAAAATATCGCGCCGGTGAAGCCCGACAAATACATCCCCCTTCCCAAAAATGACGATGGGAAGTAGGGCGTGAACTTTGACCTAAAATTTCAATTACAAAAAATGCTTTCTATGTCTCCTGCAAAAAAATACGGAATCGAATTTGTTTATGATGAAATACCGCTTCAGGTGCCTGGTTTGACCGCAGGGCAGGCAGTTTGCCTGCAAGCTGGTGTTTGCATCAAACCTCGGCGCGGAAAGGAGGAGACACTAATTCTAGCGTGGAAGACGGTTCGGGAACTCGCGAAATGGCTGCTTGACCAAAGTGATGATTTGAGTGGGCATGTCCGATATCAAATCGTAATCGGATGGAGTAAGACCATCCGAAGACAGCAAGGTCAGATATTCAAGATATTCGGAGATGCTGATCGACTACGGCTGATTTTGAACTGCGAGAATTACCGCCAGTTCTCAGAAATAGCACCCGACAACTGGGTTCCATTACCGGGGTGGGAAAAAGATGTCTTCACAAAAGAGTAGAGTGGGGCAAAAACTAGGATTGATGACTCTTGTCGAGAATTTGGTTGGCGGCAAGGTATCGATCTAATGCATTTTGATCGCTAAATGGACCCCTCGCCGTTTCCAGAAGGCACCCCATTTGAAGAATAAAATGAAAACACTTGGAAAGTCAGAACATGATTTCTTGGGCTCTGAGTTCGATTGGATTTCTCAAGACAAAAATGGAAAAATGGGCTACTTCTCAACCGCAGGTGAGGGGTGGATTCCAGAATCCACTTTACACAGCAATCAAATATATTGGGATGTTTTGGATCTTGTGATTTCGCTGCCGATAGTAGGAGATCCAGAATGCACATTTTCAGGAAATCATTCCATTGATGACTGGATCAATGTTGCTGCTCGGGGATTCTTCGCTTTTGATTGGAATCGTGGAACTAAGCAATACGAGTTGGTTGCGCGGCCTACCGGGATCGTTGCCGCTGAAGGAATACGAAAAATCAAAAAGTTTGTTAATCCGGCGATCTTGCAATGCTCGTTTGAAACTGACTTCAGCTTCCGCGGGCCGACGGCTTAATTGATGTCGGTGAATTTTCGATGCAATCTAATTTTAATCGGACTCAATAGTTATGACATGAGCACAACCAGTAGCCCGATTCTTTCCGACTCTCCGGACTGGGAGCTCGATCCAAAGTTTGCACATCCAAGAGCTCAAGAACTCTTTGCCGAGGAATTCTATGGGATGGAATTGATGATCATGCCCCTTGGGGAAGCGACGAAGGTGCCGATGCTTTGGAGTTTTTCGCGCAAGCTCACAGCGACGATGGGGTTCCGCCTGACCCACTAGAGTTCGCGAAATATTACGTCGCGGAGAACTGGTCTAACGAGCGCCCCGGAGAAGATTTGAATGATGAGCAATTAGAGACATTGTGTGCGGCGCACCTTGCTGTGATTGCCATTGCGTTGGGGATGTATATGATACACGGATACGTCCCATCTGATCTAAAAGCATTCGGACTGGAGGCAATTGATCGAGAATTGCAACCCAATTGCCTGCAGAGATTCGGAGAACCAGAATTGCGAGCCGCCAAGCTCTTGATTTGTCGAGACCGACTGATGCGCGCAGAAGTTGATCCGCCGCTCCCAGATTAAGTGAGCAAGTGAACGCTACACGCCAACCAATGGCATTGGCCGTGCCAACCCATTCGGAAAACGAAGCAGATTCGGCTTCTCGGCGATTGAACTCCCTTGAACTCACGAGGAACAAAGCCGGACAACCCACGGGCGCACCCTCCGTTCCAGATTACTTGGCCCCCCTTGCGGCGCTTCACGGGAAAAGATCGCCTACGTCTCACTGAACACCCCAACGCCTTGCCCACCTCGTGGCGCTGTCCCCGTCAACCGGGGGAAACCCTGCTGCGATGCCTGGGCGGGTTTCCGGCAAGAACTCGGTAGGGAATGCGACTCCAACCATGCGATTCGGGAGAAACTGGAGCGATCCGCTCGACGTGGCAATCCGATCTTGATCCGACTCGCCGACCTGCCAGAGATGTGACGGATGGAGAAGCTCCTTGCCACCACTGCCGGGACTTCCGGAGAACCGGAGGGCGGATGGCGGGCGGAGAGGGGCGGTAATCCTCCCGAGATCCGCGACAGCATCCCTCCGTTTCCACACGGATTTCACACAAAATGACCGTCCAGGACCGCACTCCGCGCGTCGCCTGGCCAACCCCACAACGCACCAATGCCCATGAAATCGAATAAAAGCGCAGCTCCGGCAGGCTTCCCTGCCGATCCGCCATCTTCTGGGGCAACCTGCTGAACCGTCGGAGGGTAAGCCAGCAGAGGGGGCGGCTGAGCGCGGTGACTTCGCGGTGCAGCAGTTCCGTCCGGACCACCTTGCCCGAGCGCGGCAGCGGTTCGATCCAGGCCCGCAGGTTGTCGGTGATCGGGATGAGCCGGCGGGCGGCGGTTTTGGCCTGACCGGCCCGCAGCTCGATGATGCCCCGTTCCAGATCGACGGCCGACCAGCTGATCCGGTTCAACTCGGCCATGCGGATCCCGGTGAACGCGCCGATGGCAAGGATCGGGACGAGGTGCGGCGGCGCGGCATGCAGGATCTTCCGCATCTCCGCCGGGGTGAAGGTCGAGATGTCCTCGTCGTTCTTGACCTTCGTCTTCTTGATCTGCTCGGCCGCAGTCATCTGCTCGGCAGGCAGACAGTTCTGTGAGCGGGCGAAGGAGAATAGCACCTTCACACAAATCAGCATGCCACTGCGGGACTTGGGCGCGAGATTGAGTCCGCGAAGCCAGCCATCGATTTCCGACGAGCTGATGCCGAGGATCTCCCCGGGAAACGCCGCGCCGAAGCGGGTCAGCACCGTCTTGAGGTTGGCGACATAGGCCTTGCTCGCCCCGTCCTGCTTCTTCGCGGCGAGCAGCTCCGCAACCAGTTCCGGCACCGTGGCGCGGCGGGTCAGCGGCTTGAACACCCGGCGGTAGTCGTTGGCCATGGACGTGAGGGACTCGCTCTCGGCCAGCTTGCGGGCCTGCACGTAGTCTTCCACGGCGGCGACCAGCGGAACCCCGAGCGAGTCGAGCAACTCGACCGCTGTTTTGTAGTTGTCGCGCTCGTGCGGCTTGAGGTCGGTCACGTGCTGCATGCCGGACTGGATCCGCTGCGCCACGAAGAGCGCCTCCTTCTTCGCCTCGTCCAGTTGGTTGAAAACCTTCCGCAGCCGTTTGCCGTCCCGGTAGGAGCAGACGATGAAGCGGATGCGTCCCTTGGATTCCGAGCGGTAGACCGGCACGCCGGCCGATCCGGACCTCACGATGGCAAGCGGACCGGGCTTGCGGGATTTGCCGGATTTGCGGCCCTTCGCGACTCTAACAGATTTTTTGTCTTCAGAACACGCTGGATTTGTGGAGCTTGCAACTTCCGACCCGCCCTTTGTCACCATGTTGTCACCACCTGCCGTCATGCGCAGGATTTGGTGTTAATTTCGGGCGACTTCCCGACGCACAAACCATTGAAGGTGAGGCGATTGAGAGAAGTACGAGGACTGGGACTCGAACCCAGGACCAATTGGTTAAAAGCCAACTGCTCTACCGACTGAGCTATCCTCGCTTTCGGATTGCCGGCCATGGCGGGTCTGCCGCGGCCGGGGCGGCGATGGGTAGTGGCGGGGTCCGGGTTTGGCAAGTTCATTTTCCACGCTGAAGCAGCGAGTGGTTGAGGAACGCCCGCAGGTCGTTGCGCGGGCGGTCGAGAAGAAAGGCCTCGATCCCCGCGGCACGCGCCCCTTCCCCGTCGGCCGACGGGGAATCCCCGACATGGAGGACCTGCCCCGCCGGCAGGCCGAGCCGCCCGAGAGCCTGCCGGAAAATCGACGGGTCCGGCTTGCGGGCACGGGCATCGGCGGAGGTGAGAACGAACTCGAACGACAGATCCAATCCTTCGAGGATGCGGTGGAGGCGGCGGTCGAAATTCGACACCACGGCCACCCGGAAACCTTCCCTGCCGGCCCGCGCGAGCACCTCCGCGACCTCGGGAAAGACCCGCCAGGCCGCCGCCTCGGCGTAGTGGGCGAAGAGCGGTTCGAAGCAGTCGTGGAGCAGATTTTCCGGAAGCGATTGCCCGGCGGCACCGCTGAGAGTGAGACCGACGACCCGCCGCCACCATGCCCGCTCGGCCGCATCGCCTTCCGGGTGATCTTGCCAGGCGGGATCGCCGCTGGAGGAAAAGGCCTGACGGAAAGCCTCGCCGATCGCCGCGGTCTCCAGCCGCAGCCCGGCTGCCGCCGCATGGCGGGCGTAAACCCCGGCCACCGGCTCGGCGGGCTCGATCAGGGTGCCGGCGGCATCGAACAAAAGGGCGCGGATCACGGATCGGAAGATGCACGTCCCGCCGCTTTCGCCAAGACCGCGCCTTGCCCACCGCGCGGCGCTCCGCCATGCTCCCGCGCCATGAAGCGCCGGAACTGGATCAGCTTGACCGTGGCGGCAGGAGTTTCTCAAGGCTGCCGGAAGGCTCCGGTGCCCGCGCCACCTGAAGAAGCAGCCTGGAGCCCGCTGGACGACGCCTGGCAGCACGTGATGGGTGGCGAGTTCACCCGGCCGGAACCCGGCGTCCTGCGCTTGCAATGGGGAGAGGCCCTGAGCGCGATCCGCTGGACCGGCACGCCACCCGCCCCGCCGTTCGAGATCGAACTGGAGGCCCGCCGCCTCGACGGCTCGGATTTCTTCTGCGGACTCACCTTCCCCGCCCGCCCGTCCGGCGAATGCCTGACCTGGGTGGTCGGCGGCTGGGGCGGCGGCACGGTCGGACTTTCCTCCATCGACGGGCGCGACGCCGCCGACAACGAGACCACCACCCGCCACGCTTTTGAAAAGGACCGCTGGTACCATCTCCGGCTGCGGCGGGCGAACGAACGGGTCGAAGCCTGGATCGACGGCGGGCGGGTCATCGATCTCGACACCACCGGCCGGGCCCTTTCGCTGCGGCCCGGACCGATCGCCGTCTGCGCCCCCTTCGGCCTCGCCACCTGGCAAAGCAGCGGCGAATTCGAGGCCCTTGAATGGCGGCCCGTGCGGGCCTGAGACGCTTCCCAGATTCGGCTTGCAACACAAGGATTTCCACCCTATTCCCCCCGCAGATCAATCTTCCGACACCAAAGGGTGGGTCGAAAAACCCGCTCTTTTGCGTCTCTGGACATACGGAGCGCACCGCGCCGCACTGCCAGCCATGACCAACGACATCGTCGCACTCATCGATTACTACGAGAAGGAAAAGGGCATCGACCGTGACAAGGTCGTTGCCGCGCTCGAGTACGCCTTCATTTCCGCCTATCGCAAAATGGTTCCGGGGGCTGACGCCATCGAGACCCTGCGCGCCGAGGTCAACACCAAGAAAGGCGAGACCCGGATCTTCGCCAGCCTCAAGGTGGTGCCCGACGAGGACTACAAGGACAAGTTCAACCAGGTCCCCCTCAAGCTCGCGTCGCGCCGCAAGGCCGATGCCGCGCCGGAGGACCAGATGGAGTTCGATGTCACCCCGAAGGACTTCGGCCGCATCGCCGTGCAGACCGCCAAGCAGACCATGATGCAGCGGCTGCGCCAGGCGGAGAAGGAGATGATTTACGAGGAGTTCAAGGACCGCGCCGGAGACATCGTCTCGGGCACCGTCCGCCGCTTCGACCGCAGCGACGTGCTGATCGATCTCGGCAAGTTCGAAGGCATCATGCCTTCCCGCGAACGGGTCCAGACCGAGGAATACAACATCGGCGACCGCATCCGGGCCTACGTCGTGGCGGTGGAAAACGAGGGCCGCGGCCCGGAAATCATCCTTTCCCGCAGCCACCCGAATTTCGTCCGCCGTCTGTTCGAAGCCGAAGTCAACGAGATCTCCGACCGCACCGTCGAAATCCGCGGGATCGCCCGCGAAGCCGGCTACCGCACCAAGGTCGCCGTCTGGAGCAACGACGACAAGGTCGACCCGGTCGGCGCCTGCGTCGGCCTGCGCGGCGCCCGGGTGAAAAACATCGTCCGCGAGCTCAACAACGAGAAGGTCGACATCATCCGCTGGAGCGACGATCCCGAGGAGTTCGTCCGCGAGGCGCTCAAGCCCGCCGTCCTGCGCACGATCAGCATCGATGCCGAGAACCGCGTGCTCCACGTCACGGTGGAAGAGGAAGACCTCAGCAAGGCGATCGGCCGCCGCGGCCAGAACGCCCGGCTTTCCTCGCGCCTGATGAACTGGGACGTCCAGGTCCGCAAGGACGAGAGCAAGCTCGAACAGTTCGAAAAGAAGATCGCCGGGGCAGCCCACTCCATCGCCGAGCAACTCGGCCTCGACGACGATCTGGCCGACAAACTCTTCCGCGCCGGCGGCATGAGCGTCGACCTTGTGGCCGACATGGATATCGACTACATTTCCTCCAATCTCGAGGTGTCCGAAGAGCGCGCTCAGGACATCCTCACCCGCGCCAAGGCCAACGCCGCCTCCGCTTGAAATCCACTTACCTCGGGGCCGGCATCCGGTTTCGAAACGACGACCCGACCCGCCTGATGGCCAAAGACAGCGACACTACTCCTCCGAAACGCAAGGTTCTCGATCTGATCGAGCCAGCCAAGGCACCTTCGCGCCGCGAGCGCCAGCGCACCGCCGCCACTCCTGCCCCGGAGGTTCCGGCTCCACCCAGCGAGTTGCAGAAGAAAAAGGACGGCGCTTTGGACCTCTTCAGCGACGATGGGAAGAAGAAGAAGTCCGGCGTGCGCAAGACGGACCAGTCTGGCAGGGCCGTGATGCCGGTGATTTCCAAGATTCTTGAGGAGGAAGCATCCGCTCCTGAACCGGTCGAAGTGATTCCGCCGCCGGCACCGCCAGAGCCTCCCGCTCCCCCGTCGTCAGGCGAAGGGGACGCGGACGACGGCGACACCGGAAACTACATCAGCATCAAGCCGCCGATCATCGTCAGCGAACTTGCCGCGCGGATGGGTCTCAAGCCCTTCGTCCTGCTGGCCGACCTGATCAAGCTCCAGGTGTTCGTCGCCCCCAACCAGGCGATCGAGCCGGACATCGCCGCCAAGGTGTGCGAAACGCACGGCTTCTTCTTCGAACGCGAGAAGCGCGAGAAAGGCGGCGGGGTCCACAAGGTCGAGGAGGTCGTGGTCGAACCGGAAGCACCCCAGGACGAACCCGAGGACGTGCTGCAACTCCGCCCGCCGATCATCACGATCATGGGCCACGTCGACCACGGGAAAACCTCCCTGCTCGACTACATCCGCAAGTCTTCCATCACCAAAGGCGAGGCCGGCGGCATTACCCAGCACGTCGCCGCCTACAAGGTGGAGCACGAGGGCCGGCCGATCACTTTCATCGACACCCCGGGCCACGCGATTTTCTCCGACATGCGGGCCCGCGGCGCCGACATCACCGACATCGTGGTGCTGGTCGTCGCCGCCAATGACGGCATCATGCCGCAGACCTTGGAGGCCATCGCGCACGCCAAGAAGGCGAAGAAGACGATCATCATCGCCATCAACAAGATCGACCTCCCGGCCGCCAACGTGATGCGGGTGAAAACCCAGCTCGCCGAAAAAGGCCTGCAGACGGTCGACTTCGGCGGCGACGTCGAGTGCGTCGAAATTTCCGCCCTCACCGGCGCCGGCGTCCCGGATCTGCTCGAATTGCTGGCCCTGCAGGCCGAGGTGCTCGAACTCAAGGCCAACCCGAAGGGCAACGCCCGCGCGGCGATCATCGAGGCCCGCGTCCAGCCCGGCCGCGGCGCGACCGCGTCGGTCATCGTCGAGACCGGCACCCTCAAGGTCGGCACGCCGTTCATCTGCGGACCCTTCGCCGGCAAGGTGAAGTCGCTGATCAACGACCGCGGCGAGAACGTCAAGGAGGCAAAGCCCGGCACGCCCGTCGAAGTCATCGGCTTCGAGGAAATGCCGCATGTCGGCGACGAGATGGTCGAGATGGAGAACGTCCGCGCCGCCCAGAAGCTGGCCGATGAACGCCAGCTCGAGCGCCGCCAGGACCGCCTCAAGATGCCGCAGAAAAGCCGGATGGAGGACCTGTTCTCCAACGTCATCGCCGGCACCGAGAAAGCCGTGCTCAAGCTCATCCTGAAGTGCGACGTGCAGGGCTCGGTCGAAGCGATCCGCAAGGCGATCGGCGACATCCAGTCCGACAAGGTCAACACCCAGATCATCATCGCCGGTGCCGGCCCGATCACCGAGGGCGACATCCAGATGGCCAGCTCGGCCGACGCCGTGGTGCTCGGCTTCAACGTCAAGGTCGAGGCCAACGCCGTGAAGGCGGTCAAATCCGAGGGCGTCCAAGTCAAGCTCTACTCGATCGTTTACGAACTGATCGACCAGGTGCGCGAGGCGATGCTCGGCCTGCTTGAGCCGCTGACCCGCGAGAACATCATCGGCCACGCCGAGGTGAAGATGATCTTCAAGCTCTCCAAGTCCAAGGGCCGCGCCGCCGGTTCCTACGTCAAGGACGGCAAGATCCACCGCAAGGCCCACGCCCGCGTCCTGCGCGGCAGCGTGCCGGTCTTCGACGGCAAGATGTCCACCCTCCGCCGCTTCCAGGACGAAGTGGAGGAGGTCAAGTCGGGCATGGAGTGCGGCATCCGGCTCGGCGAGTTCAACGAGTACCAGGAAGGCGACGTCATCGAGTGCTACACGCTCGAGAAAATCCCGCAGGGCCTCTGAAGAGACGCAAGACCCGAAGACTCAAGACGCAAGACTTGCGCCTTCGGTCAGTCATTCCGCGTTTCATTTCTCCTCTTGTGTCTTGCGTCTTCCAGTCTTGAGTCTTTTGCCATGAGCCACCGCATCACCCGGGTCAACGAGCTGCTGAAACGCGAGATCGGCACCGTGATCCAGAAGGACTACGAGTGGCACGGCGCGCTGGTCACCGTGAACGCGGTGGAAACCACCCAGGACATCAAGGAGGCCAAGGTCTGGATCGGCGTGCTCGGCGGACGGGTCGAACCGGTGCTGGAAAAGCTCAACCACGAGCACGGCAGCATCCAGAAGAAGGTCTCCAAGCGCGTGGTGCTCAAGTCGACCCCGGTTCTTTCCTTCCGCCACGACGGCTCGGCCGAGCGCGGGGTCGAGATCGTGAACCTGCTCGACGAGGTCGCGAAGCTGCCGACGGCCAAGGACGAGGAAGAGCAATGAGGTCGTCGGTGCGCCCGACCCACACGGAACCGCAGCGTTGACGCGGAAGAAGATGCTCGCTTGCTTACGAGAGTGGGCTTTTCAGACTTCTTCATTCTCGGCTTCCTCGTCACACTTCCCGTTGTCGTGGCTCAGTGGATCGGCATCCTCGGCCTCCGCCACGCTGGAAGGACCGGAGCCTGGTGGTCCATGGCCGTCTAACCGTGCGCCGACCGCCCGGTGGCTCCAAGGACCACGATGGATTGCGCGCCAGTTCGACGGACGCAAGTCGGAAGCACGGTTGACGCTCCGCGACCGGAGGATTTGAATCCCCGCATGACTTCCATGCTCCTCGGAGGGGTCCTTCTCCTGTTTCTCGCCGCCATGGTGACGGGGCTTTGGGTCGGCGTGTTGGGACACCGCAAGGCCGGACGCGATGGCGCCTGGTGGACGATGTTGGTGGCGCTCATCCTCATCTCCATCGGGATCCTGGTCCCGACGCTCGCCGGCTGGCTCCTCTTCGAGTCATTTTCAAACAGCAGGACAGGCGGCGGCTCGCCAAGCCTCGGGGCTCCCCTGCTGGGAATCCTCGGCGTGCTTTCCTACACTTTCCTGCCGCTGGGCCTGATCCTGTTCAGCATCGGCTTCGCCCTGAACGGCCTCAAGGCCGGCAGGATCCACGCCCGGATGAAGGAACTGGAACAGGTTTCCGACGCCATGGGTGAGGAGATCTCCCGGCTGAACTCGACCCCGCCCCGCGCATGATCCCGGAGAGCCTCGCTTTCATCGATCTCCCGGACGGCAGGACACTGGTCGGCTACGGTCCTTTTCGTACGACAAACGTCGTACCCGGCACCGGTGCGGCCTTTTACCGGAACGACTTCGGCTTGTCCTCCACCGAACCGTGGTGGATTCCGGATCGCTGGGAAATCGTGGACCGCGGCGAGGCCGGCGCGCTCCTTGGGAACCCGATGACGAACCTGGCTTGCGTTTGGGACGCCCCGGATGCTTCGAATTTCGCCGCGGTCTTCCAGGAGATCAGCGCGGCGATCCGCGCCGGATCGTTCGAAAAGACCGTGCCGGTGGTCGTGGAGCGCGGGCGGCTGGAAGATGCTCCGGGCCATGGCTTGCTGGCGATCGCCGCCGATTGCCCGGAACCGCTGTTGGGCTACGGCTACTCGGACGGTCATTCCGGTTTCGCCGGGGCCTCGCCGGAGCGGCTGCTGTCGGTCTCCGGCGGCGTGTTGAAAACGATGGCGCTGGCCGGCACCGCCCGTACCGAGGAACGCGACGTGCTGGCGGTCGATGAAAAAGAGATCCGCGAACACGAATACGTCGCCCAATCGCTGGTCTCGAAGCTCGGCGACATCGGCCGCGTGCGGCGCGGCCCGCGGGTCATCATGGAACTCGGTTCGATCGTCCACTTCCACACGCCGATCGAAGTCGATCTGGATCACGACGAAAGCCCGGACTCGCTGGTCCGGCGGCTTCACCCCACCCCCGCGCTCGGCCCCCTGCCCCGCACCCGTGAGACGCTGGCCCAGTTGATCGCATGGCGGGAGCGCCTCGGGTCCCCGGACGGTTTCGGCGCGCCGTTCGGAGCGATCCTCGACGGCGAGTTCCACGCCATCGTCGCGATCCGCGGTCTCTGGTGGAACGGGTGCGACGTCCTGTTGCCGGCCGGCTGCGGCGTGATCGAGGCCAGCCGCCTGGTCAACGAATGGCGCGAACTCCGTCTGAAACGCGAGGCCGTGAAGGCGCGCTTCGGCTTCTAACAGACCGGAGCGTGTACTGGACCGCGGATCTTCAGTCCGCACGAGAATCCGTCGGCCAGCAGGCCGGATAACCAGCCGCCATTCCCCGCCCCCCTCACGCCAGCTGCGTCTCCGCCAGCAAGCGGTAGGTCCCCTGCCGCGCCATCAGCTCCTCATGAGTGCCGCTCTCGATCAGCTTGCCATGGTTGAGCACGAGGATGGTGTCGGCGTGGCGGACGGTCGACAGGCGGTGGGCGATCACCAGGCTGGTGCGGCCCGCCATCAGGCGCTCGAGCGCCTCGTTGACCAACCGTTCGCTCTCGGTGTCGAGCGCGCTGGTCGCCTCGTCCAGCAGCAGGATCCGCGGGTCGGCGAGGATCGCGCGGGCGATCGCCACCCGCTGCCGCTGGCCGCCGGACAGCTTGACGCCGCGCGGTCCGACCAGGGTCTCGTAGCCTTCCGGCAGCGCGGCGATGAATTCGTGGGCGTTCGCCTGCTTCGCCGCGGCCTCGATTTCCGCCGCGCTGGCACCGGGTTTGCCATACTCGATGTTCTCGCGGATCGACCCGCCGAACAGCAGGACCTCCTGCGGCACCACCGCGATCTGCTTGCGCAACGAGGTGAGCTGGAAGTCGGCGGCATCGGTCCCGTCGAAGCGGACCTGGCCCGCCTCCGGCCGGTGGAAGCCGAGGATCAGCGAGAAAACGGTGGATTTGCCCGCGCCCGAGGGACCGACCAAGGCAACCCGCTTGCCGGGCTCGACGGTGAATGACAGCTCGTGCAGCACCGGCGCGTCGGGCCGCGAGGGATAGCGGAAGGCCACGCCGTCGAACGAGAGCGCGCCGGCGAGGCGGCCGGCCGGCCGCGCGCCGTCCTGCTCCGGCGTCTCCCCCATGATTTCGCGCAGCCGCTCGGTCGCGCCGGACATCGCCTGGAACTGGGAGATGATCTCCGGAAACGAGCCGAGCGAGGCACCGACGAACACGCTGAACAGGATGAAGGCGATGAAGTCCGATTGCTCGGCGATTTCGCCGCTCGCCAGCATGTGGGAACCCAGCCAGGCGACCCCGGCGATGGTCCCGAACATGACGAAAATGATGAAAGCGAGGAAGGCGGCGCGGGCCCGCGCCCCGCGCAGGGTCACCGTGAAAAAGCGCTCGAGCGCGCGGTCATAGCGGGCCGCCTCGAACGGCTCGTTGGAAAACGCCTTCACGTCGGCGATCCCCTGCACGCTCTCCTCGATCACCGTGCCGGCGTCCGCCAGCGCGTCCTGGGCTTGCCGCGAGTGCTTGCGGACCTTGCGCCCGGACAAGGCGACCGCCAGCACCACCAGCGGCACGCTGCCGAGCATCACCAGCGAGAGCTTCCACGAGAAAAAGAAGATCGCGATCAGGCCGCCGATCAGGATCACCGTGTGCCGCACCGCCTGCGGCACGGTGTTGAGCAAGGTTTCGCGCACCACCCCGAGATCGGCGGACACGCGGTTGCTGAGGGCCCCGGAGCGCTGGTCCTGGAAATATGGGACCGGCAGCTTGAGCAGGTGGCGGAACAGGTGGCGGCGGAGGTCGTTCAGCGCGGCCTCGCCCGACTTGGTGAAGCCCAGCACCCGCCAGAACGCGATAAAGGCCTGGAGGGCCAGCGCCCCAAGCAGCCAGAGGATCTTCTCGTCGGCCTTGGCCTTGGTCGCGGCGGCATCCACCCCGTTCCGCAAGGCATCGGCCGGATCCCCGATCAAGTCCTTCAGGAACAAGGGAAACGCCAGCGACAGGGCCGCCGTCACAAACAGCGCGATCAGCGAGGGAATGAAGATCCTCCGTTGCGGTTTCAGGTAACCGAGCACCCAGCCGAGCCCCCCCTTGATGTCGCGCTTCTTATCCGGCTCCGCTTTCCGCATGCCGCGGATGGGAGACGATGCAGCCCGGAGCGTCAACCATCCATGCCCGCGAGGTAGGGTCGGAAGGTAGGGTCGGCCCCCCTGGGCCGACCGGAACGGTCCCCAAAAGCCCGCCTCACCTCGAAGGGAAGAAACCCCCGCAAGGGGTGGCAAGGTAGGGTCGGACCCCCTGGGCCGACCGGAACGGTCCCCGAAAGCCACCTCACCTCGAAGGGAAGAAACCACCGCAAGGGTGCTTCGCGGACCAGCGAGGGCGCGGCGTCCCTACCCGGTGCTTCGCGGAGGAGCACGCCGTCCCGCCCTCAATCCCCGCAGGCAACCCGCGCCACCCGCCGCGCCCAGCCATCCGCTTCGATCACCGCCGCCAGCGACGACGCGGCGGTGACCTCGTGCCGCCCCATCGTCTCGCCGACCACCCGCCAGATGTCGGGAAAGCGGATCGCCCCCGCGACGAACGCCTCGACCGCGACCTCGTTCGCCGCGTTGAACACCGCCGGCAGCGTCCCGCCGGTGAGTCCGGCCTCCCGCGCCAGGCCCAGCGCCGGAAAATCGTCGTGGCGCGGCTCCTCGAACTCGAGCTTCGCCAGCTGGCCGAAATCCAGCGGCCGCAGCCCGCCCGCCAGCCGCTCCGGCCAGGTCAGCGCGTACTGGATCGGAAAGCACATGTCGGTCCGGCTCAACTGGGCCAGCACCGAGCCGTCGACGAACTCGACCATCGAGTGGACGATGCTCTGCGGGTGGACCACCACGTCGATCCGCTCCATCCCGATCCCGAACAGCCAGCGCGCCTCGATCATCTCAAGGCCCTTGTTGAACAGCGTGGCGGAATCGATGGTGATCTTGCGCCCCATCTCCCAGGTCGGATGCTTCAAGGCCTGCGCCAGCGTCACTTCCGCCAGGCGCTCGGCCGGCCAGGTCCGGAACGGCCCGCCGGAGGCGGTGAGAACGAGCCGCGAGACCTCCCGCTCGCCGCCGCGGTGGCCGTCCAGGCACTGGAAGATCGCGTTGTGCTCGCGGTCCACCGGCAGCAGCTTCACGCCCTTGCGCGCCGCCGCCGCGGTGACGATCTCGCCGGCCATCACCAGGATTTCCTTCGACGCGACCGCCAGGTCCTTGCCCGCCTCGATCGCCGCCAGCGCGGGCTGCAAGCCGGCCGTGCCGACGATGGCCACCAGCACCATGTCCGCGCCTTCGAGCGTCGCGAGCTCCGCCAGCCCCGCGGGACCGGCGAGGATCTCGACTCCCGCCGGCAGCAGCGCGCGCAGTTCGCCGACCCGCGAGGCATCGTGGAGCGCCACGTGTTTCACCCCGGTCTCCCGGACCTGCGCTGCCAGGGCTTCGACGCTGCCGTTCGCCGCCAGGCCGACCAGCTCGATCCTCTCCGGCAGCAACCGCGCGACCTCGAGGGTGGAGCGGCCGATCGAGCCGGTGGACCCGAGCAGGACGACTTTCTTGCGCTGGCGCGGGGTGATCAGGGCGTCATCCATTTGAGATAGAAATAAAGCGCCGGCGCGGTGAAGCAGAGGCTGTCGATCAGATCGAGCGAGCCGCCGATGCCCGGCAGCATAGTGCCGGAATCCTTCGCGCCGAGGCTGCGCTTGACCACGCTCTCGGCCAGGTCGCCGATCACCGCCAGCAGGGCCATCACGATGCTGAGGACGATCACCTGCGGCCACCCGCCGAGCACGTGCAGGCCGGTGGCGAAGTTCGGCATGTCATCCTTGCACAGCGCGTAAAGACCGCCGCCGGCGAGCAGCGCGAAGAAGATCGCCCCGCCGAAGCCCTCCCAGGTTTTCCCGGGGCTCACGTGGGGGATCATCTTGCGGCGGCCGATCAGGGACCCGGTGATGTAGGCACCCATGTCGGTGAACTTGGTCACCGCGAGCAGCCACAGCAGCAGCATCCCGCCGGGCACCTCGCCGGTCCCGGGAACGGCGAACACGACCCGCGCCGCGAAGTTGAAGAGGAAGGCGATGTAAACGAAGCCGAGCAGGTTCGCCGCGACGGCATGGAGCGGCTCGAGCCCGCGGATCGGATGGCGGAGCTGGAGGATGAAGGGCCCGGCGATCGCGAGGAAAAAGGCGGCACCGTCGAACCAGAAGGGTACTCCGGCATCGGGGTTCACGACCCGCGTCGTGGCGCTGCCGTCAGCCCCGACCATCCCGATGCCGGCCGCTCCCGGGGCCCCTAACAGCATCCAGTAGAGAACGCCGGAATACACCGCTGCCAGCAGCATCCCGAAGCGCGGGAAGCACTTCACGCCGGCCCCCTTCAACATCCGGAAATACTCCAGCGTCGCGATGATCGCCAGAATCGCGACCAGCCCGACATAGGCCCAGGCCAGCCGGCTGGCGAACGCCGCGGAGACCAGCGCCCACAGCCCGAGCGTGCTCGCGCTGCGGCGCAGGAAGGTTGCTCGTTTCGAATTGTCGGGCGCGGGGTGGGCCATCCGGGCGAATCCAAGACGGCCCGGCAGCGCGAGGCAAATTCATTCCGTCGCGCAACCTTGCCGGAGCGATCGGGTTCTCCCCCCCATCAACGGATGGCCACCCGTCGGAACGTCAAAACAACCGAAACAACCAACACAACCGAAACCATGAAAACCAAGATCACCTGCCTCGCCCTCGCCCTCGCCGGCGTCTTCGCCGCCTCCGGCCAGGAAGAAAAACCGGACGCCCCCCGCCGCGGTCAAGGCGGCCCGGGCGGTCAAGGCGGTGGCCGTCAGGTCCCGCCCGCCGTGCTGAAAGAGTTCGACAAGGACGGCGACGGCAAGCTCAACGAGGAAGAAGGCAAGGCCGCCCGCGCCGCCATGCAGGCCAAGCGCGAGGAAGCCCAGAAGAAGATGCTCGCCGAGTTCGACAAGGACGGCGACGGCAAGCTCAACGACGACGAGCGCAAGGCGATGCGCACCGCGATGGAAGCCAAACGCAAGGCCCTCGTCGAAAAGTACGACGCCGACAAGGACGGCAAGCTCAGCCCCGCTGAGATCAAGGCCGCCCGCGATGCCGGCGAGGAAATGCCGATGGCCCCCGGCGGTCCCGGCGGCCCGGGTGCCCGTCGCGGCCAAGGCGGTGCCGGTGGCGCCGGTGGCGAAGGTCGTCCGCCCCGTGGCGAGCGCCCCGCCCGTCCGGCTCCTCCCGCCGGCGAGTGACCGAACCAGCGGTGCCCCCGCTATCCAGGAACCCGGAGCGCTTTCAGCGCCTCCGGGTTTTTCGCGTTCAAGCCCGGAGGTCTGGCCCAATCGCTTGCCCTGCCGGTCCATGACGGGGGGCAGGTTGTGGTGCTCCCGGCTTCCAGGATCCCGCGTCCGCCGCTGCGGATGGCCCCTACGCCATCGCGTAATTCCCCGAAAGGGCAAACCATCGAATACACGGGATATCCAATCCCTGTTGGATATTAAGTTTAGTTTCACACCTACCCTCCCACACCGCCATGACACACGACTCCGCCCAACTTCCCGAGATCGACTCGATTGCCGCTCTTTTGCCCGCGTTCGACTTTGTCGGCCTGATCGCCCGGGGCACCGCGGGCACGGTTTACAAGGCCCGCCAGCGTTCGCTCGACCGCGATGTCGCGATCCGGATCCTGCCACGCGAGAAAGCGCATGACGCGGTCTTCCGGCGTTCCTTCGAAGCCATGGCGAAGTCGATGGCCAACCTCGCCCACCCCGGCCTCATCCGGGTTTACGATTCCGGCGAGGTGGACGGTCTGCCCTTCATGGTGGTGGAATACGTCCCGGGAAAATCGCTCCGCCATTCCGCGCGCGGCACGGCGATCGATCCCCGGCAGGCGGTGCAAATCGTCATTGCGGCCTGCCATGGTCTCGCCCACGCGCACGGCCAGGGAATCGCCCACGGCGCGATCCGGCCTGCCCACATTCTGCTGACGCCGAACCGCGAGCCGAAGCTCGGCAATTTCGGCCTCGCGCCGCCTGACCCGGGCGACGGCGGCGTCGACGAAGCCGCCGCCTACCGGGCTCCCGAGCTTGCCGCCAGCGGCGGCTCCGGGAATCCCTCCACCGACGTCTATGCGACCGGGGTGCTGCTCCAGGAACTTCTCACCGGCATTCCCGCGGGATCCGGGGATCCCGAGGGGTTCGCGCTTGCCGATTCGAAGCTGGCCGCGATCTGCCGGCAGGCCGCCCATCCCGATCCCGCGTGGAGGTACCCCGATGCCGGAGCCCTCGCCGAGGCGCTCGAACCATGGCTCGCCGCTCGCGCAACGCCCCGTGCCCCGCTCCGTGCCCCGCTCCGTGCCCCGCTCCCTGCCCCGCTCCCTGCCCAGTTCCAGCGGCAAACCTCTCCCCATCGCCCGAAATCCCCGGCGGTTTCGAAAGCCCCTGCCGTCACCTATCCGGGCTCCCGGGCAGGCCGGGGCATGTTGGTCCACTGCGCGATCATCGCGGCTCTCCTGCTCGCCATCCATGGCGCGTGGGGCGCGTATCAGGCGAAGCAAGACAGCATCGCCCACCTCCGGCAGATGGAGGCAGAGAAGCCCAGTGTGATCGTCATCCACGCGATGCCGCTTCAGGAAAGCTCTGAGATCGACTCCGCGCTCGTCCAATTCAAACCCTGAGCCGGGTTTCCCAACTCGCGGCCGCAGGCCGCCAAGGTAGCGCCGACCGCAGGCCGCCAAGGTAGGGTCGGACGCCCTCGGCCGACCGGAGCGGTTCCCGGCAGCCCGCTTCACCTCGCAGGAGTGAACCCGCCCTCCCGTCGCTTACCAGCACCCACAGTGCGTCATTGCGTCACCATCACGTGAACAAACATTTTGCCGTCAGAAATTCCTGCGACCGGTTCGATGATCACCACCCGTTCCCACATGCCGTCGATGTCCGTGACGGTCGGTGTGGCAGACATGGGAGCCCAGCTATCGGAGGTGAGCGAACCGCTTTTCCGTGGCGTCTAGGTCAGACCCGAGTTCTTCCGGCGGATGAACTCAAAGCGCAAGGTGCCTGCGTCAGCCGAAGTGATCACCGGAAGGCCAGCCGTACCGGTCCCTGGCACAAGGCTGCGGCGGTCGCTCTGCGTCGGGTTGAGATTGAAAGCGTATTTAAGAAGATTGTTGACCCCGTCCTTGGACGGATTTCCCGCAGGAAGAGCATCATCGCCGCTGAGTCCGAAGCTGGCAGCCCAGGACGACAAGTCCAGGGTCGTAGCGACGGTGGTGCCGGAGAAATCGACAATGCGCAGGTCGATGTACCCAACCACCTGCCCCAGATTTTTGACATGAAAATCGATCGTGTTGACTCCGTTGATGAAGGTCGCGTTTGAACTGTTGAGGGTGAACCTTGAGAGCGATGAGGAGCCAGCTGTATTTGGCTTTGACTGGCCGGTGGAAGAGTTCGTCACCAGCGGATTGCCATCGTTCACTTTGATGTCCAAGCCGATGTTGTCGATGGCCCAGCTGCCCGTGATCAGGGCACCTCATTCTGGAGAGTCGAGTTTCATCAGGGTTTGGAGGGTCTTCTCGCAGAGGGCGGCGCGGATCCGCTTTCCACGCATGGTGTCCTTGATGGTTTGGTCGTGACGGAGAAGGTTGAGCGTGAGTTTGCGAAGCAACGCCAGGTTCTCCGCGGCGTGGCCCTTGCGGGCGCG
>CAMCYK010000049.1 GCA_945883695.1 Akkermansia muciniphila
TCCGCCCCGGGGTGGGCGCGGTCGGCAGGGTGATCTCGTCGAGCGGGGAGAGTTCCTTCAAGTCGCTGGCATTCATCGGAAAGGAGGGGCTGACGGAAGGAAGGAAAGCGGACCGGGTGCGGGGTGTCAACTACAGCTTGCCTGTCGAATTTATTTGACTGTTCGTACGCCCAGACTTGGCGCTTTTCACCTCGGGCTCGACTCCGCGGCAAGCATGGTATGGGTTGCTCCTTGGAATGAGCACGCGCCAGCCCGATACCCCGATCGCTCCCGGCGACCTTGAGATCAAGGACGCCCATTTGATTTTCAACCGGGTTTGGAAAGATCTGGAGATCGAGGTGGGCCGGGCGAACCTGCATTTTCCCAAGGAACTCATCCTACTCGGCGGCGCTCCCGGGGCGGGCAAGGGGACCAACACCGACTTCATCCGCAAGGTGAGGGGGATCACCGCGCGGCCGATTGTCATCAGCGAGCTGCTGGACTCGCCGGAGGCCCGCAAGATCAAGGCCGGCGGAGGCATGGTGGGGGACGAGGAAGTGCTGCGGCTCCTGCTCCGCGAATTGCTGAAAGCGGACTATCGCGACAGCACGGTGCTCGATGGATTTCCGCGGACCAAGGTGCAGGTCGAGTGCCTGAAAATGCTCTACGACCAGATGATCGTGTTGCGCCGGGAGTTCTCCCATACGCCCGATGCGCATCGGTTCCGCCAGCCGACCTTCCACATCATGGTGCTCTTCGTCGACGAGGCGGAGAGCATTGCCCGCCAGCTCAAACGCGGCCAGGAGACCCTCGCCCGCAACGCGGAGGTCCGCCAGTCGGGGGTCGGTGAACTGTGGGAGGAGCGCAGCACGGATTTCGATCCGGAGCTCGCCCGCAACCGCTACCGGACCTTCAAGGAAAAGACGTACGACGCGCTCGTCTCGCTGAAGCAGATTTTCCATTACCACTTCATCAACGCCCAGGCGCCGATCGAGGTGGTCCAGCGGAACATCATCCGCGAGCTGGAATACCAGAGTTCGCTCGAACTCGATCCCCGGACCTATGACGCGTTGCGTCATCTTCCTCTCGCCGCGGAAATCGTCCAGAATGCCCGGCAAGAGCTGGTCAACCGGCTGGATGGCTATCAGGTGGAACACCCGGAATTGCTCAAGGCCGTGGTGGATTTCATCCATGACAAGACCATGCCGATCATCAAGCGCTACGCGGTGAGCGGGCGGGCGATGATCAACACCGAGGATGCCGTGTTCGAGAAACCGCTGGCGCTCGCGATGTTGATCGACGTGTTCTCCGAGCGGGGCTTCAAGGCCAGCGTCGACATCCATCAGCAGGAGATCCCGGAACGATTCGACCTGACGACCGGGGTGATCGAGACACGGAAGAAGCGCGTTTACCGGATCATGATCCTTTTCAACGGTTCGACGATCCGCCGCGGGTGATTCTTTTCTCCCCGGGCCGGTTCGCGGCTCGCCTTTCGGCAGCCGTCGTTCTAGAGTCCCGACCGCCAGCTGATCCTTGAAACCGCGAACCTACTCCTGGCCCGATGGTCTCCTGCTGCTGGCTGCCGCGGGCGGGCTGGCGTTTTTCTTCGCCGGGCAACGCGGCGCGGGGCAGTTGGAAGCGGAGAACGCCCGCCTCGGCCAGCGCATTGCGGCGTGGGAGAACCGGGGTGCCGCCACGGTTGCGGACGGAGGGCCCGCAGGTCGCGGCTTGAAGGGATTCGCGATCGCCGGCCCTTCCGGCATGGCAAAGCTCGCCGCGATCCTGCGGGGGGCGGAGTTGGGAAACCTGGCCGCCGCCCGCGAAGCGCTGGTGCTCGACAGCCAGTGGCGGACGCTCGATCCCGCGACCTTGGAGAGGATGATCGCCGATGCCCGCGCGGCGGATCTTTCCGAGCAGGACCGGGAGCGGCTGATCGGGAAATTGCTGGAAGCGCTCGCCGACCGGGATCCCGCCCGCGCCTTCGCGGTGATCGGCGAAGGGTTCGCCGGGAAGACCTCGCGCGAGATCCAGGGCGAACTCGCGAAGCACGGCGGGCTGTTCGAGAAGTGGATCAAGCGCGACGGCCTGCAAGCCCTCGCCTGGCTCGACCAACAGATCGCGGCGGGGAATTTCGACAGCCGTTCATTGGCGGGCACGTCCACCCTGCGTCAGGACTACGAGAGCCGGATCTTCGCTCTAACAGGCGACGGCAGCCGGATCACCGCGCTCGATCCCGCCGACCGCTTGCCCGCGCTCCAGTCGTGGCGCTTCGGCGATCTCCCGCCGGAACGGCAAGCTGCCTTTGCCGAAGTCGCGCGGAGCAGCGGCCTCACCCCCGCCGAGGTCGCCCAGGCGCTGAACCCCCTGCTGAAGAGGCAAATGCAAGCCGGCGACCTCGCGGACGCCGATGCTTTTTTCGATCGCGTCGGCGTCACCCCCGAGGAACTGCCCCGGCTTTCCGAAGACGCCGCCGGACAGGCGCTCTTCGCCTTGGGAAAAAAGGCCGATGAACTCACCGGGGAAGAAGTGCCCGCCATCCGGACATGGCTGGGTGAAAAATCCGCCGAGGGCGATTCCTACATCGGCTCGATGATCGGCAGGGGCTTCGCCAATGGTTGGGATGCCGGACAGATTTTTTCCACCCTCAACCAGCTCCAGGAAGAGCAGCCCTCCGACGACCTCGTCTCCACTTTCCTGATCGCCGCCTCCCAGCAGGGCGGCAAGCAGAAGCTCGATCACGCCGCCGCCGTCGAGCTCGCGAACCGCATTGCCGATCCCGGCAAGCGCGCCGTCACCCTGAGCGCCATCGGCGATCGATGAACCCGCGGCCATGAAAGCATTCCGACTGATCTTGATCCTGCTGATCGCCGCCGCGGTCTGGGGCGGCCTGCGGGGACAGTTGCTCGTCACCCGCTTGCAATCGGATCACGACGCGCTCGTCGCCCGGGCCCGCGCGGTCGGGCTGCCGGAGCAAGCCGCCGATGACGCGCGGGAAGCCAGGCGCTCCGCCAAGCGGGCGGACGCCGCAGGCGATATCCCCGCCGACCGGCTCAAGGACGAGGTGGTCGCGGCCTACCGGCGGATGAAGGCACTCGATTCCGAAACCGATCCTGGCGTCCGGCTGGCGGTCGAGGACGAGGTCCGCGAATGGATCGGCCGCCTGACGGAGCTTTCGGCGAAGGAGTTGAAGCAGATGATCGACGATCTCGCGGGCGACACCGCCTTGGATCCGGAAGAGGTCCGCGAACTGGTCGGCGTGACCCTCAATCTCGCCGCGTCGCGCCAAGGGGAAATCGCGGCGGAACTCGCCCTCGCCCATCGGGCGCTCGGCGGCGGCGTGGGTGGGGTGATCGGGAATTGGGCGCGACAGGACCCGGCGCGGGTGTTCGCATGGCTCGAGGAGAATCGCGGGGCACTCGGGGAAGACCATGCGGGCGCGTTCAAGGAGGCGGTCAGGCAAGCCGCCGCGAGCGATCCGGCGCTGGCGTTGGAAGGACTATTGAAAATCGGGAACGACAAGGAACGTGCCAGCACCGGGTTCGACCTCGCCGCCTCACTGATGGATGACGAATCCCGTGCCGCCCTGGTGGCCGCGCTGCGCGGACCGCCGGGCGGGCCGGACCGGAACCCGGTTCTGAATGGTCTCGGACGGGGACTGATGGTCCGCTCGGCGGCCGAACCGGGCCCTTGGATGGATGAACTTTCCGGAGCCGAAGCGCTTGCGATCGCGGAAGGAATGACCACGGGCGGGATCCCGCCGGCCCGGCCCGAGAGGTGGCTCGATTGGATGCTGGAGGCGGTGCCCGGGGAGCAGGTGACCCACACGGCCGGGCCCATGCTCTCCAGATGGATCCAGGACGACTACCGGGCCGCCGGCGCATGGATCAAGCAGCTGCCGCCGGGCGAGATCCGGAACGGGTCGGTCGCCAATTACGCCCGCTTGATGTCGAAACGCTTCCCCGACGCCGCGATGGAATGGGCGAACATCCTGCCGGAAGGTCCGGAGAAGAGTGGTCTGTTAGAGCAACTCAAGTGACGGTTGGGCAACGGGAACCCCGGATCCGTGGTGGCGGGGAAATCCGGTGGCGAGAGCCCTTGGATTGGAGATTGCCTTCGCCTCCCCTGGCGTGTGATATCCCGGGTGATGAAGCCAATGTTGATCCTCGCGTTCGGCGCGTTGACCGTTTCCGCCCTTGCCAATGGTGGTGGCTATTTCCGCGGCGGGGTGACCCGCGCCGGCGACATCGAGGGCTTCGAGCCGAAGTCCACCGAGCACATCCGCATCCTCGATGAGAAGCTCACCGTTGGTCTCGGTTCGGCGGAAGCGGCCGTCAACATCCGCTACCGGATGCGCAACGAGACCGACAAGAAGGTGAAAGTTCGTTTCGGGTTCCCGGTGGAAGAGACCTTCGACGTGAATCATATCGGTGTGCCGGAGGTGCAGACCGCGAAGAAGGCGGATCATCTCAGGTACTGCCGTGACTACACCATCAGCGCCGGCGGCGCGCCGCTCGAGGCGACTTGGAAGGTCGAGAAATACGAAGGCAAGGATTCGCGCTTCAACGGCATCGCCGGGTGGCTGGTATCGGAGATCACCTTCGCCGCCGGCGAGGAGAAACCCGTTCAGATCCGGTTCCACAGCAAGTATCCGCGGGAGGTCTGGAGCGTCAGTGGAAGCGGTCACGCGGACACCGGCGTGTTCCGCTACCGCCTTTCCACCGCCGCCTGTTGGGCCGGGACGATCGGCACCGGGCGGATCGAGCTGAGGCCGTCGGGCATCGCGCCCGAGGACCTGCGGGTGCTGAAGCCGGTGAACCGGTTCAAGAAACAGGGCGACTCGTGGGTCTGGGAGTTCCAGGATCTCGAGCCGACCCTTGCCGACGATCTGGAGATCGAGGCCCAGCCGGCCATCCGCTTCCGCCGGGCGGAGGGCGGAAACGAGTATGTCCAACGGGGGGAGCGCTGGACCATGGCGCACACGAACTACCGGGTGAAGGCCAGTTCGACCCTGCCGCCGGATGGCGGCCTGAATTACGCGGCGGAGCAGGTGAAGAATCACGGGGGAAGCTGGAGCGAAGGCGCGCCGGGGCCCGGCATCGGCGAATGGCTCGAACTCCAGCCGGAAGTTGCCAAGCCGCTCGACGCGATCGAAATCGAGCCCGGCTACACCAAGACCGACGAGCTCTTCCAGGCAAACGCCCGGCCGAAGAAAATAGGGATCGAGCTCAACGGCGAGCATCGCTTCACGGCGGACATTCCCGATTCGAAGGAGCCCCGCCGGGTGGCGGTCAGCGGTTACCGCAAGCCGGTGAAGACGATCCGGCTGACCATTGAGGAAGTCTGGCCCGGTACCCAACATGAAGACCTTTGCATCAGCAGGATCCTGCTTCACGCACGGCTGGACAAGGAGCCGGAGATCCAGCCGTCCCGCTAGGGCGCTGGCGGCGATCCTCTGCGCGATGGCTGCCGCCCCGGGGGGGCAGGAATTGCCGGTGTTTCTGGCCGACAACCACGCCGAGACCTTCGGCTGGATCGCGCGGACCTTCGATCCCGACGAGGCCCGCACGCTGGTGCTGGTCGACGCGCATTCGGATGCCTCGGCGGTGGAGCGCTCGGAGGAAGTGCGAGAGGGTCTGCGGCGCGTGCCGTCGGAGGAGGCGCGCGCGGCCAATGTGGAAGCGTGGCGGAAGGACGGCCGGGTGCAGGCCTTCAACTGGATCGAACCGCTGATGCCGCGGCCGCTGGACCGGGTGCTGTGGCTGGCCGCGCCCGAGCTCGGCGAGGCCGGACGGCTCGCCGCGACGGCGGAGGCGGTGGCCCAGCTCGATGGCCGGCTGGAAATCGAGCCCCGCTCGGCAGGCTCCCTCGCCACCCGCTGGGAGACCCTCGATCTCACAGGATTCACGGCATGGCAAGCGGGCGCGCGGCCGGTGGTCCTCGCCATCGACCTCGATTTCTTCGCAGGGATGAAAGCGGCGGATCGCGAACGGCACTTCGAAGCGATTTGGGAGCGCGCGATGGATTGGCCCGGGCTCGAAGGCGTGGCCTTCGGCGTGTCGCGGCCGTGGCTGGCGGACGATGCCGAAGCCGACGCGCTGGTGGAGCTGGCGGTCGATGCGGTCCGCCGCACCCGCGGCGCGCGGCTGGAGATCGATGCCACGATCGACGAGCGTCCCGATGACTCGCGTCAGGCGAAAGAACTGGTCGCCCGCGGAGCCGCCGTTCCGCGCTGGGACTTTGGCCGGTCCTCCCCGCGCTTGAAGATGACGCTGGCACAGCTGGGGGAACGCCTGACGATCCGCGACCGCGGAATCGATTGGGCTTCCGTGCCGGAGGTTTGGTCGGGCTTGTACGGGGTCGCCGCGATCCGCCCGGCGTCCGGCGAGATCGATTGCGACCGCGTCTGGCGTCATGCCCGCGGCGAGGAGCCGGTGCTGCGGGTCGACGCTCCGTCCGGAGCCACCGGGCGGGTGCGCTGGTTTTCGCTGGAGCCGGCGAGAAGCGCCTGCGACCTGCTGCCCGAGACGGGATTGGGCAAGGACTTCTCGAAATCGCCGGCGCGCCGGATCTACGAGAAACGTCGTAGTTTGGGCATCACCGAGGATTTCCAGCTCGCGCCGGAAGCCTGGGCAAGGGAGGCCGGCGGGCGGTTCCGGATCGAGGCCGAATATGAAACCGGGGACGGCTGGCTGCCCGTGCCGCCGGTCGAGCTGCGGATACGCACGGCCGGCGGCTTCCGCGGTTCCTTGTCGGAGTGCGGCGGGATGCCTTATGTCTTCGGCATCGCCGGCGTGGCGGAGGGCGACCTGAGCGGTGTCGAGACCGGCTGGGGCAGCGATTGCGCCAACCTGCTGATCCACGCGTGGCGGCGGAACGGGGTCCCGCTGGGCTGGGGCGATCCGGGGCGCTTGCGCGACCAGCTCGCGACCAAGGCGGAGACCGTCGGGATCGCGGACGGCGTGAAGATTTCCGCGGAGGAATTGGAGAAGGGCATCGCGATCGACTTCGGCCAGCATGTCGCCGCGTTGTGGGAGGATCACGAGCCGCTTGGCGTGCTCGGCGGCAACGATCTGGCCCTGCATCACCTCGGCGGGCTCCCCGAGATCCTGCCGCTGGCGGAGCTCGCGGCGACCCGTCCGGTGTTCTCGCTGCGGGTGCCGCGGCCGGCCACCGGCTGCCGCGTCGCGTTCGCCGGGGACGTGGTGCTGGCCGGCGAGGACCGCGTCGCGATCGACGGCTTCGGGAGGGGATCGGCGGATCTGTTCCTGGTGAATCTCGAAGGTGTCCCGTCGCTGCGGGAGCCCGGGAAGGTCCCTCGCTTTGACTTCCGCTTCCCGCCGGAGCGGCTCGGGTGGCTGAAGGAACGCGGGGTGGATGCGGTGTCGTTGGCGAACAACCACGCCGCGGACGCCGGGCAGGCGGGTCTGTTAGAAGGGATGGAGGCCTTGAAGAAAGCGGGCATCCCGAGCTTCGGCGCCGGTCGCGATGTCGATGCGGCCTGCCGCCCGTGGCGGGTCGAACGCAAGGGCGTGAAGCTGGCGGTCTTCGGGGTGGATTGCAGCTCGGTGATCAGAGTGGTTCCCGGTAGCGAGGATGCCGTGATGGCCCGCTTGCCGGAGCATGCCGCGACCTTGGAGCGGGAAATGGCGACGGCGCGGGCGGAGGGGGAGCGCATCCTGGTGCTGTCGCATGGTGGCGAGGAGTATGACCCGAGGGTCAGCGCCGCGCAGCGCCATTGGGCGCGCTGGCTGTTGGCGCGCGGCGCTTCGGTGGTCGCCGGCGCGCATCCGCACGTGGTCCAGCGTGCCGAGTTCCACGGCGGCGCGAGGGTCCTCCATTCGTTGGGCAACGCGGTGTATCCGAAGGCTTTGAAAGGCGCGGACTCGGGGACGGTGGAGATCGTGGAGATTCCCTGAAGCTCGGAACCGGGGCCGCACCGACCCATGCTCCTATTTCTTCAAGCGGAAGAATCCGCGCTCCCCGGTGGTCTGGACCGGCACCGGGCTGGTGGCGGGGGCAACGGTCCAGTCGGTGAGGTTGGGCGAGGTTTCCAGAACGGCGGCGGAGTCGAACCAGTAGAGCAGCGGCTGGCCGCCCACGCTGTCGAGGTGGAGCTCGAGCGGCAGCGGGTAGGTGGCCAGCAGTTCGCAATCGAGGAAGATGTCGCTCGAAGTCACGCTCGTCTGGTGCAGCTCGATCGCGAGGAGGTTCTCCCCGGCGACCAGCTTGGACGGCGGGATGCTGTAGCTGAAGTAGCTGTTGCTGTCGGTGGAGTTCGGGGCGAGGCCGGCGTAGGTGTAGGGACCGTTGAAGGTGGCGGAAGCGGAGACGACGGTGGGGATGGACTCGTTGTTCAGCCAGACCACGACGGCGTCGTCGCGGCGGACATTGAAGCTGAGCGCGGTGACTGCGGCGGGATCGGCGACGTTGAATTTACGACGGAAGTAGTAGGTTCGCGTCCGGTCGCCGGTCGGACCGGAGTCGACGGTGGTGGCGGGCGTGCCGGTGCCGAATCCGGCGGGCAGGGTGCAGGGCAGCCATTCGGTGGCAGCCGGGCTGCTGTCGTCGAAGGCGGGGGTCTTCCAGTCCGCGGGCGGCTCGCCGCGCGTCTGGCGGTAGCGCCAGCCGGAGGATCCGCGGGCCACCAGGTTCGGATCGGCGCTGGCAGGCGGGCTGAAGAACCACGCTTCGCCGGTGACCTCGGCATTGACCGCTTCCTCAAGCGCGACGCGGAGGATGTCGTAGCCGGCGGGGGAGGCGATGGCGGGGGAGATCGTCTTGATCATTTCGCCCGGGGCGAAGGACAGCGATCCCGTGGCGAGCTGGCTTTCGCTGCCGCCGGACTGCCCGATGACCGACCAGTCGACCCTCACCGGCTTCGTCGAAAAGGTGCTGAGCCGGACCGTGAAGCTGCCGGGGAAAGTGGAGGTCGCGGATTGGGCCGGGGCGTAGGAGCTGATGGCCACGCCGACTGCGGAACCCGGGACCGGCATGAAGGGCGCGATCAGCGGGCCATGGAGCAGCGGGTCCCAGGTGACATTGGCGGGATGGTTGACCGGGTCCGGTTGCGACAGGTGGTTGTCGTGGAGGTTGAAGTAGGGCTTGCCGAAGCTGTTGAGGGCCGTCGTCTGATAGATCCATGCGTTGGTCTGGGTCGGGTGCCACTGGCCGCTGAAGGCATCCTTGAAGTGGTTGTGGAGGATGAAGCAGTTCTTCACTTCGAACGAACCGTTGTAATTGTAACCGGAGCCGTAGTTGTCGCCCCAGCGGACGCCGACCATGTTGCCGGCGAAGAGGCAGCCGTCGGCCAGGGCGTTGGGGCCGTCGCTGGTGCCGGAGTTGCTGTAGCCGGCCTCGATTCCCTGCCCGCAGTTGAGGAAGACGCAGCCGGTGTGGGTCACGTCGCGGGTTCCCGAGAGCGAGTTCGCCTCGTGATAAGTGCTTTCGAACCAGTTGTGGGTCGATACGAAGGGGGTGATGTCGGCGGCCGCGGTGAACGGATTGTCGCCGCCGCTGCCGCCGGAGTCGATGCCGTCGTCCTTGGTAAATCCGATCACGGTGTTGGAGATCGCGAGGTCGCCGTTGGTCAGATAGAGGCCGTCGTTGTCGGCATCGGCGAAGTCGCCGCTTTCCGCGGGGAATTCCAGGAAGGCGGAACGGTCGACGCGGACCCGGCAGCCGTTGAGCTGGCCGCCGGCGATCGCCCGCTGCAAGAGGCAACGGGTCAGGTTGAATCCGGTGTTGGTCTTGCTGGTGGCGAGGGTGCCGAGGTCGAAGAAGTAGCAGTCCGCGAGATCGACCCGTGCTCCGACGGCGGTGCCGGAACCGCTGCCGCCCAGGAGGAAGAGCGATTGCTGGGCCTTGTGGTAGGAGTAGCCGCTGTTGTTGGAGAACCAGTTGGAGTCCTCGCCGGAGCCGGTGAAAATCGCGTGGCGTGCGGTGACCAGCGAGGTGGTGGCGGGGAGTTCGATACCACCCCATTTACCCCCGGCGGTGTCGGGGGCGAAGACGACCGGGTTCGCCGCGGTCCCGTCGATCTGGAGCGTGCCGTTCACGACGATCTCCGCCGCGCTGCCGCCGGTCCCGTTGCCGCTGTACACCGTGACGATGGATCCTTCGCCGACTGTCAGCGTGGCGACCGCCGCGATGGTGAGGGTGCCGGTGACGCGGATCCGCGAGTGGGCGGGCCAGATGGTGTTGGAGGAAATCGCGCCGGAGACATCGGTGAACAGCGGCGCGGCTTCGATGGTGATGGCGGGATTGTCGGCGAGGCCGGCGAGCTTTGCCTGGAGCTGGACGGTGCCGGCGCCGGCGGGCGGCAGCAAAGCCGAGCCCCAGCCGCGGCGCAGCGGGACGGTGGTCGCGGGGGCACCGCCGAAGGTCACGGTGCCGTTGAGGCGGAGCGGATCGTTGGCGGGGGTGCGGAGGATCGTGGCGACCGGGATCGGCAGGCCGGCCGGCCAGGCGGACGGCGCGATCACTTCGAAGACCGCCCCGGCGAAGGCGGACGGCGCGTCGTTGACGGCACGGTAGGGCGTGAAGGTGGGAATGCCGTCCTCGGAGCCGCCGCGGGCCGGATTCGTGACGATGAAGCGCAGGGTCCTCGAATCGAGCAGCGCGTCGGCGGTATCCCGGCTTTCCACTTTCAATTCGTGGTAGCGGAAGGAAGCCACGGTCACGCCGCTGCCGACCGCGACGGGGGTGCCATCGAGGGTGGCGGAGGTCACCGCGGCCAGCGGGTCCGCGCTGACGGTGAAGGTCACCGAGTTGCTGTATTTCGTCTTGTCGGCCACGCCGCTGATGCCGATGGCCGCGTGGGCGGCCGGGGCGAGGGCGAGCAGCAAGGGAAGAAGCCGGGGACTCATGGTCGGGATCAGGGTTGGGCCGGGGTGAGGACGCGGTAGAAGCGCTTGGGCTCACCGGCCGATGCGGGATCGGCGATCGCGACTTCGCCGTCGAAGGCGCGCGGGGCGATATCGGCGAGCTTCCGCCACGCGCCGAGCGAGTCGGAATACTGGACGGTATAACTTCGTCCGGCTTTGGCTTGGAAGCGGACGGTCGGCACCTCGCCCTCGAGGCCCAGCGTGCTGGTGAAGCGGCTGGCGGGGTCGCGGGGATCGGTGCCCGCCTGGTATTCGGCGAAGTTGCTCGTGCCGTCGCGGTCCGCGTCGAGCGGCGCGTCGGCGGGAGAGGCCGGAGAGAAGCCGTTGGCGATTTCCCAGGCATCGGGCATGCCGTCGCCGTCGGTATCCGGCTCGGGGAGGGTGTTGAGGGCGCCGGGCGTCGGGACCAGGGCGAAGAGCGGCACCGCGCCATCCGGGAAGCGTCCCTGGCTGACCCCGCCGGCTTGGTTTCCGAACGTCAGCGCGTCGACCTGGACTCCCGACGAGGTGAAGATGCCCAGTGATTCCCCGGCGGTGGCCAGCGCGAAGTTCACGTGACCCGGCAGGGCCGCGTTGCTGTCCGCGATGAAGGATAGCCAGCGGCCGGCCCCGCTGCCGCCGATGAAGGTGAGCGGCGGGATCAGGTTCTTCGTCTTGTCGGCGAGCGAGTCGGTCAGGTAGTTGCCGCCGAGCGCGACGGGAAAGGGGCCCGGGTTGAAGAGTTCGAACCAGTCGGGGCCCGCGGCGGGGTTGGCGAGCCATTCGTTGATCTTCACTCCGGTCAGCGGGCCGGTCGCGGCGGCGGTGTTGAGCGCCTCGCGGCTCGGCAGGTTGAGGACGAAGGCCCCGCTGCCGTCGGGCACCCGGCCGACCGACTGGTTAGATAACTGGTTGCCCCAGGCGAGCGAATCCCGCAGGCCGCCGCCGAAGGCGAGGGTATGGTGAAGATAGAGCGCGCCGCCCGGCGGGTTCAGCGCGAAGCCGGTGTTGGTGGCCGAAGCGGGGAGCGCGGGGTCGCACTGGATCACCCGATAGCCGCCGGCGGGAATGGTGGTGCCGGCCGGAGCGACCCAGGCCCGCGGGGCGGCGGGCGAGATGCCGAGGCTCATGTCCGCGAGGTCGGCCGGGACGTCGGAGGGGTTGTGGAGCTCGATCCATCCCGCGAGCGAGCTGTCGGGATTCGGCAGGCCCTCGTTCTTCACCAGCACCTCGTTGATCACGACCTGGGCGGCGGGGACGGAGCTGGTGATCTCGGCGTCCAGCTTCAGCCCGAACACCACGTCGCTGCTGCTCTGCGTGGCACCGGTGAAATACTGGTGGACCTCCACCGCGATGACATTGTCGCCTTCGACGAGGAGCTCCGACGGCAGGATGATGAACTCTTCCCCGGCGTCGGACGAGTCGATGGCGAGCGAGGTCGCGACGGTGTTGAAATTCACCGGGCCGTCGGGCATGCGCATCCGCAGCGCCTCCTGGCCGTTGAGGTAGATCACCGCGCCGTCGTCGATCATCGTGATGCCTTTCAGCACGACGCTGGCGGTCGGGCCGGTCCAGTTGAAGTGTTTGCGGAAGTAGGTGGCCGGGAAGGGCCGCCCGGAGTTGCCGGCATTTCCCGGCAGCGTGGTGGTTTTGACGAAGCCCGACGCGGAATCGAGCGTGCTGCTGTCGATGTAGAGCATCTGGCCACCGGTCGCCCACGCGGAGTCGTCGAAGCCGGTTTGTTGGAAGTCGCCGCTGAGGTCGGTGTTGGCCGAGCGGTAGCTCCACGACGAGTTGACGGGGATCAAGTTGACCGTGGTGGTGCCGGAAACCACGGTGCTGCCGGGGTTCGGGCCGCCGGCGGAGGGTTGGTTGAAAAGCACGATCGCGTTCCCGCCGTTCGGCGAGCGGCCTTGCGAGACGTCGGTTGATTGCGGGCCGTAGACGACCGAGTCGATCAGCGAGAGGCCGGAGTCGAAGAGGCCGATCTCGCCCTGCAGAGCGGAGAGCTTGAAGCCCAGGTGGTCGGCTCCCTGCGCGACATCGCCGTCCGCCTTGAAGAGGGCGTACGATCCCGCGCCGACGAAGGTGAGGGGCGTGATCGGATGGCGGTCGGGCCATTCGACGGGGTTGTCGGTCAGGTAGCCGCCGCCGATGTCGACCGGAAGCGTGCCGGGGTTGAAGAGCTCGATGAAATCGGTGGAGCTGAGGGCTCCGGCGCTGGCCAGCCATTCGTTGATGCGGAGCTGGTGGGGATCGCCCAACGCGGTGATCACGTTGGCCGTGCCGAAGGTCGGGCGGCAAAGGTCCCACTCGCCGTCACCGGCGCGGCGGCCGATCGAGCGATCGGGCACCTGGTTGCCGAAGGTCACCGAATCCGCGATGCCGCCGCCGGCGGTCAAAGGACGCGAGAGGATCAGGACCTCGCCATCGTCGTTCAATCCGAAGCCGGTCTTCGGCCCCGGGACGGAGGTGGAACTCGAGGCGCGGACGACCAGGTATTCGCCGGGCGACAGGTTGAAGCCGGTCGGGAACTGGTATTTGTAGGGCAGGGCGGGATCGTCGCTGAGGCCCCAGCCGCGGAGCGAGGTGGAGTCGGTGCCGGCGTTGTGGAGTTCGATGAGGTCGGGGAAGACCCCGGAGTAGCCGAGCGTCTCCGCATTGCTTGCCAGCACCTCGTTGATCCGGATGACGGGAGCGGCGGCCGGCGGGACGTGGCCGGGATCGACGGTCCACGCGAAGCTGGCCACCGTGGCGGCGGGGCCGAGCTCGGGGTCGTCCTGCCAGGTGCCGGCGTCGTTCTTGCCGGCGACCTCGACGGTGTGCGGTCCGGCCGCCAGTCCGCCGAGGGCGATGGGCGTCGCGACGGGGGTTTCGGCGCTCCATGCACCGCCGTCGAGGCGCCAGCGGTAGTGGGTGTGGCCCGACGGCCAGGAGGGAACGGCCGAGATGGCCGGACCGACGACGATCGACGCGGTGGTGAGGTGGGTGACCGTGGGAACGTTCGCCGAGAGGCGCACGCCGAAGGGAATCACGCCGCCGAGGTCGCGGCCGTTGGGTCCGGCGTTGCGGGCGGGGGACCCGCCGCGGAGGGAAAGCCACCGCTTCATGACTTGGGCGGCGGACCACGAGGTGAACTCCGTTTCCGCCATTTCCGGCAGGTGATCGAACAAGGGTTCGCCCGCGGCATTCCCGCCGCCGGGTCCGCTCCAGACGAGCTCCGTCAGGTTGTTGACGAGAGTGACCTCGCTCGCGGCGGCGCTGTAGTTCCGCACGAGCTGGTCGCAGTCCTCGAAGATGTTCGCCTCGGCATAGACTCCCGCGCCGTAGGTGGTCACGGGCAGCGGGATCGCGTCCTGGAGATTGAGGATGCCGCCTTCGATGTCGGTGCCGCCGCCGATCGTCTGCCGGACGACGGTGTTGTTACGGAAAGTGTAGTAGTTGCCCTGCTTGGCGGTGACGGCATGGTCGACGTCGTAGAAGAGGTTGCCGATGATGGTGACCTCGCTGACCACGCCGCCGTCGTCGCCGCCGCTGATGGCGGCGGCGGAGTCCGGCGCGCCGTTCTTGTGGCAGTGGAGGAAGATGTTCCCTTCGATCCAGGCGTCGGTGCCGTCGAGGTCGAGGATGTCGTCCCCGCTGCCGGCGAACGCGCAGTCGATCACCTGCAGGATCGGGCCCGGCCGCTGGCCGCCGGTGAAGTCGAGCGCGTCGTTGTAGCCGGTCACCTTGCCGAACCAGCACTGGCGGAAAATGCCGCGGCCGCCGGCCTTCACGCCCTGCGTCCCGTGGACCAGCTCGAAGCCCGCGCTGCCGGACGGGAATTCGCAGTTTGAGACGAGAAACGAAGCGCCGTCGAGCGAGAGATACTGTTTCGCGGTGTTGCCGAACTCGAGGTGGTCCAGCACCACGTCGGCACCGTTGACATCGAGGGCGATGCCCGTGTTGCCGCCGAAGCGCGCGTGGCGGATTATCGATTCGGGCGAGCCGGCCGCGCCGTTGATGACCATGCCGGTCCATGTCGCGCCGCTGCCGGGCGCGACGTCGAAACGGATGCGGCCGGTCTCGCTGCCTTCCGCGATCAGGCGGCCGCCGGAGGCGACGCTGAGGGTGGCTCCGGCGGAGGCATAGATGGTGGTGCCGGGCTCGATGGTGAGGGTGGCACCGCTGGCCACCGATACGGAGGCCGTGACCTGCCACGGGCCGCCGGCCGCGGTCCAGGTGGTGTCGCTGGTGATGTTGGACGAGACCGCGACCACGCTGCCATCGTCGCGCCAGACGTCCTGGGAGAAGCGCTCGGTTTCCGTCCCGGCCGCATCGAAGGCTTGGATCAGCACGCGGTTGATGCCGGGCCGGAGGGCCACGCCGGGGGCGTTCCAGGTGGCGCTCCAGGCGGTCCAACCGGCGGCGACGCCATTGACCTTCACGGAGCGGGTGGTGATCGCGTTCGCCCGGCCGCCGAGGGTGGTGGTGGCGGAGGTGGTCCGCGGGTAGCCGCTGACGAGGGCCGGCGCGGTGGTGACCGAAATCCCGAGCGGGATCTGCGAGGCGACATAACTGCTCCGCGCGGCATTGAACGCCTTCATCGAATCGATCACCGATGGGCTGACCAGGCCGCCGAGCGACTGCTGCGCCAGCGCGGCGAAGTTCGCGGGCTGGTAGATGCCGTCGAGCAGTTTGCGCAGCTCGTCGTAGTAGACCGGCGCGAACTCCGGGTGCTTCATGAACGCGTTCATCGGCGTCGCCGCGCCGCTGCCGCGGGCGATCATCCGGAACAGGCCGGCGGTGGCCGATCCGGCGGAATCGCCGCCGCCGAGGATGGTATCGAGGTCGTAGGGCATCAGCTTGGCCCGCGGATCGTCCTGGCCGAAGTAGAAGTTGAAGTCGTCACCGTCGCCGTTGGAGAGGTTGGTCTCGCTGTTGTCGACCAGCGTGTTGATGGCGAACCAGCGCATCCATCCGTCGACATCCGCGACCGCGCGGACGGCGGCGGCGTAGTCGGCGTCGTAGCTGACGGGATCGGCTGCCTGCGATCCGCTGCGACCTTTGGCCAGCGCTTCGGTCAGGCCGATCAGGTCGGTCCAGTTGTCCTCGGCGGTATTGGTCTGCTTCTTGTAATTCAGCTTGTAGAGGTCGACCAGCGACAGGGTTTCCGAGCCGCCGGGGATGATCCGGGCGAAATCCGCGCCGTTCGGGATCGAGGTCCCGCCGGCGGTGGTGCCTTCGAACAGGCGGACGGCGCGGTAGAGGTTGCCGGAGGAATCGTTGGCGAAGCGGTTGTCGACGAGGTCGGAATTCCAGGCCTCGTTGCAGGCGTAGAAGCCGTAGGACGGCGAGCGGGCCGGGGCGGGGTTGGCGCCGTTCCAGCGGACTTGCACCGCGCGGGATTGCGGCGCCGGAACGCCGGCCTTGGCGAAGAGGGCGGCACCGAAGACCTGCCACGGCGTGTACTGCGAGTTCAGGTTGAACTGGGTGACGCCCTTCCAGGGATCGTCGTTCGGGAACATCAGGTTCAGCCCCTGCGGCTGTTTCGAGCGCGAGCCGTTGCCGCGGTTGCGGATGCCGACGCGGTAGCGGACCTCGGTGCCGGTGCCGTCCACGCTGACGAAGCTGGCGTTGAAGCGCGCGTGGCTCTTGGTGGGGTCGTTGCTTTCGCCGGTGTAGTAGGGATAGGGCGGGGTTCCGGAGTCGGTGTTGATGTCGGTGAGCTCGTTCTTGTCCGCCGCCTTCATGATCAGGCGGTAGACCGGGATGGCTCCCGCGACGACCGTATCGTCCACCTGATAGAGGCAGTTGGCGCTTTGCACCGGGGTCAATGCCGGGTCGTCGCCGGCCACCGGCGCCGGCCAGGTGCGGGCGAGCGCGCCGTCGCTGGCGGAGACGTAAAACTCGACCACGGTGCCGGCCGGTTGGATCGGCAGCGAGGCGCCGAAAATCCCGTCGCCCGGAAGCGTGTCGCCGTGCTGGCCGTCGTCGGACATCGGCTCGGTGGAGAAGGTCGCGGCACCGTCGGCGCGCCAATGCGCGGTGGCGGCGAGCGGCGCGCCGAGGTCGTCGGTGACGCGGGCGACGATGAAAACCGGCTCGGACGATTTGGGGACCACCGGGAAATGCGAGACCTCCCCGATCAGCGGCGCGATATCGGCGGCTGCGACCGAGTTGGCGGTGCCCGGGGTGCCCCCGGGATTCAGGCTGGCGAGCCAGTTCTGGCCCGACGAATTGTCGCCGGCCGCGTTGACGAGTTCGAGCGAGCGGTCTTTGGCGAGGATGTCCGCCGGCGCGTTCGAGTAGGGCGCGGCGTCGTTGCCGCCGTCCGCGCCGCTGTCCCAGGAAAATCCCCTGTGGCCGAAATTGCTCCACCAGTCCTTGCGCCGGATGCCCCAGTCGCCGTCGTCGCTGTAGTCGACCTCGTCGACGATGTTGCCCAGTGGATCCACCAGGGTGATCGTGTTCGAGCTGTTCGAAAGTCGTCCGCTCCAGCCGGCGACGACCGGGGTCACCGACGGGTACTTCGCGGCGAATGCCAGCGCGTTGGCGGCGACCACCAAGCGGCCGTCCGCGGGGATCGTGGTCGCCGGCGGCAGGGTGAAGCCGATGCCGCGGGTGAAGGAGAACCCCGAGACATCCGCCACCGCGGTTCCGGTGTTGTGGAGCTCGATGAATTCCTCACCGATCAACCCGGAGGCCGGGTGATACATGATCTCGCTGATCACCACTCCGGCGGGGATTTGGTCGATCAGGAGGAGGCTGGCCAGCAGCCGGACGGGAAGGGATATCATCGGGTGGGGAACGGTGCGCCAGCGGGTGAGGAAACGGGAACCTTGCGGAGCAAACCTTCGCGGCTCCGGGTGTAAAAAGACCGGATCGAGGAACTCCTCAAGTCTTTGAGCCCAAGCGGATCTCGGGCGGGATGCAAGGCATGGTTCGTAACAGATTGTTACTTTTCAGCCCATGCCGCGGCAGGCGGGGGCCGCTGCCGGAAGACCAGGAACCTCGCCGCGCGGCGAAGCCCGCGGGCCCAACCTCCAAGAAACGCCTGAATTCGCGGATCGAGCAAAATACGGGCAGCGTTTGCCACGGGGGAGGGAGCAAGCGGGGGGCTGGCCGGTCGAGAATGGCGGTGTCAGGATCATCAAACCCGAGTTGATTATGGATTCCCCATCATGCCCGCCGCCCTCCCCCGAAGCCTCCGCCGGCCGGCGCTTCATCCGCTGGTTCCGCGAGCTGGGGATCGGCGATGTCCCGTTGGTCGGCGGCAAGAACGCGTCGCTCGGCGAGATGTTCCAAGCGCTGACGCCGCGCGGGGTGCGGGTGCCGGACGGCTTCGCGGTCACCGCGGAGGGCTACCGCCATTTCCTGCGCTCCGCCGGGCTCGACCACCGGATCGACGCGATCCTCGCGGGGCTCGACACCCATGACATGGCGAATCTGGCGGTGCGCGGCGATCAGATCCGCCGGGCGATCACCGACGCGACCCTGCCGCAGGACCTCGCCGCTGAAATCGTGGCGGCCTACGCCGAACTGCCCGCCGCGGGCGGCGAGCCCGCCGATGTCGCGGTCCGCTCCAGCGCCACCGCCGAGGATCTGCCCGATGCCTCCTTCGCCGGCCAGCAGGAGACCTATCTCAACGTGCAAGGGGCCAGCGCGCTGCTGGAGACCTGCAAGCGCTGCTTCGCCTCGCTCTTCACCAACCGCGCGATCAGCTACCGAACCGACAGGGGCTTTGACGCCACCGCCATCGCGTTGAGCATCGGGGTCCAGCGGATGGTCCGCTCCGACCTCGCGACCAGCGGCGTGATGTTCACCCTCGATACCGAGACCGGCTTCCGCGACGTGGTGCTGATCAACGCCGCCTACGGGCTCGGCGAGAACGTGGTGCAGGGCGCGGTGAATCCCGACGAGTGCTACATTTTCAAACCGACGCTCGCCGGGGGATTCCGGCCGATCCTGCAAAAGATCACCGGCAGCAAGGAGTTCAAGATGATCTACGACAGCGGCGGCGGCCGGATGGTCCGCAACGTGCCGGTGCCGCCCGAGGACCGCGCGCGCTTCTGCGTGAGCGACGATGATTTGTTAGAGCTGGCGCGCTGGGCCTGCGTGATCGAGGAACACTACTCCGCGAAGCGCGGCCAGCCGGTGCCGATGGACATCGAGTGGGCGAAGGACGGGCGGACCGGCGAGGTGTTCATCGTCCAGGCGAGGCCGGAGACCGTGCGCTCGCGGGAGGCGGCCGGCGTCGTCGAGACCTACCGGCTCCGCGAGCGGGGGAAGGTGCTGGTTTCCGGCCGGGGCGTCGGCGAGAAGATCGCGGCCGGTCCCGTCCGCCGGATTTCGTCGGCGGCCGATATCGCGCAGTTCAAGGCCGGCGAGGTGCTGGTCACCGACAAGACCGATCCCGATTGGGAACCGATCATGAAGAAGGCCGCGGCGATCGTCACCAACCGCGGCGGCCGGACCTGCCACGCGGCGATTGTCAGCCGCGAGCTCGGGGTGCCGGCGGTCGTCGGCACCGGCAACGGCAGCGATCTCCTGCGCGATGGCCAGCAGGTCACCGTGAGCTGCGCCGAGGGCGACACCGGCAATGTTTACGAAGGCGTGCTGCCCTTCGACGTCGAGCGCGTCGAGCTGGGTGACCTCGCCCGTCCGCTGACCAAGGTGATGATGAACATCGCCAATCCCGAGGAAGCGCTGAAGCTGAGTTTCATCCCGAACGACGGCGTGGGCCTGGCGCGCGAGGAGTTCATCATTTCGAACTTCATCAAGATCCACCCGCTGGCCCTGCTCGATTATCCGGACCTCGCGGACGGCGCGGCGAAGGCGGAGATCGAGCGGCTCACCGCCGGCCACGACGACAAGCCGGGTTACTTCGTCGACAAGCTGGCCCAGGGGGTGGCGATGCTCGCGGCGGCCTTTTATCCCAAGGACGTGATCCTCCGGCTGAGCGATTTCAAAACCAACGAGTATGCCAACCTGATCGGCGGCAAGGCCTACGAGCCGGCCGAGGAGAACCCGATGATCGGCTTCCGCGGAGCCAGCCGCTACTACCATCCGCGCTACCAGCGCGGCTTCGCGCTCGAGTGCCGCGCGGTCCACAAGGTCCGCGAGGAAATGGGGCTGGCCAATCTCAAGCTGATGATCCCGTTCTGCCGCACGGTCGAGGAAGGCCGCCGCGTGCTGGCCGAAATGGAAAGCCACGGGCTGCGGCGCGGCGAGAACGGGCTGGAGGTTTACGTGATGTGCGAGATCCCCAGCAACGTGATCCTCGCCGAGGAGTTCTGCGAGATCTTCGACGGCTTCAGCATCGGCTCGAACGACCTGACCCAGTTGATCCTCGGCGTCGACCGCGACAGTGAGATCGTCGCGCCGATCTTCGACGAGCGGAACGACGCCGTGAAACGGATGATCGCCCGGGTCATCGCCGTCTGCCGCGGCCGCGGCCGGAAGATCGGCATCTGCGGCCAGGCACCGAGCGATTATCCGGAGTTCGCGCGCTTCCTGGTGGAGCAGGGGATCGACAGCATCTCACTCAATCCCGACACGGTGCTGAAAACCACCGTCGCCATCCTCGAACAGGAGCGTGCGATCTAACAGGACCGCGAGATGAGCCCGATGACTCCCGTCGCCGACATCACTTGTCCGCCGCTTCCCGCCGCGGCCGGGAATCCCTTCGCCGCCTTCTTCGCGCCTCGTTCGGTGGCGGTCGTCGGCGCGACCGAGGCCGCCGGCAGTGTCGGTCGCGCGCTGTTGGAAAACCTCGCGTCGTTCGAAGGCAAGGTCTTTCCGGTGAATCCGAAGCGGATCACCGTGCTCGGCCGCCGGGCCTTTCCTTGCCTTGCCGCCCTGCCGGAAACGGCGGACCTCGCGGTGATCGTCACGCCGGCCGGGACGGTGCCCGGCTTGATCCGCGACTGCGCGGAAGCCGGCATCCGCAACGCGATCATCATCTCCGCCGGCTTCAAGGAAACCGGTCCGGCCGGCCGCTCGCTGGAGGAGGCGGTGCTCGCCGAAGCGCGCCGGGGCGGGGTCCGGATCATCGGCCCGAACTGCCTCGGCGTGATGACCCCGCGGCTCGGCTTCAACGCCACGTTCGCCCCCGCGCTCGCGCTTCCCGGCAAGGTCGCCTTCCTCAGCCAGAGCGGCGCGCTGTGCACTGCGATCCTCGACTGGAGCCTGCGCGAGCAGGTCGGCTTCAGCGCGTTCGTCTCGGTCGGCTCGATGCTCGATGTGAACTGGGGCGACCTGATCGAGCACCTCGGCGACGACCCGCACACCACCAGCATCGTCTGCTACATGGAATCGGTCGGCGACGCCCGGCGCTTCCTCTCCGCCGCGCGCGAGGTCGCCTACACCAAGCCGGTCATCCTCATCAAGGTCGGCCGCAGCGCCGATGCCGCCCGCGCGGCGGCATCGCACACCGGCGCCCTCACCGGCAGCGACGACGTGCTCGACGCCGCCTTCCACCGGGCCGGCGTGCTGCGGGTCGATACCATCGGCGAGCTCTTCAACATGGCGGAGCTGCTCGCGAAACAGCCGCTTCCGGACGGTCCGCGGCTGGCGATCGTCACCAATGCCGGCGGCCCCGGCGCGCTGGCGACCGACCTGCTGGTCACCAGCGGCGGCGAACTCGCGGCGCTGGAGGTGGCGACGCTTTCCCGGCTCAACGCCGTGCTGCCCGCGGCGTGGAGCCATGGCAATCCGGTCGACATCCTCGGCGACGCCGGTGCGGACCGCTATGCCGCCGCGGTCGAGGCGGTGTCGCGCGACCCGGACACCGACGGGATGCTGGTCATCCTGACCCCGCAGAAAATGACCGAGCCCGCAGCGACCGCGGCGGCGCTGGCGAAGCTGGCCGCCACCGGCAAGCCGCTGCTCGCGAGCTGGATGGGCGGGGCTTCGCTCGATTCTTCGCGCGATCTGCTGAATGCCGCCGGGATCCCGACCTACGACTACCCCGACACCGCCGCCCGCGCCTTCGCGCTGATGTGGCGCTATGCCGACAACCTGCGCGCGATCTACGAGACCCCCGCAGTGCCGGTCGAGACGGGCGGCGCGCGTTCGCTGGCGGAGTCCCGTGACTTCCTCGAAAACATCCGCCGCGAGGGGCGGACCTTGCTGACGGAACTGGAGTCGAAGCAACTGCTCGCCGCCTACGGCATCCCGACGGTGCCGACCTATCTCGCGGAAGACGTGGAAAGCTCAGTGCGGCTCGCCGGCGAGATTGGCTATCCGGTGGTGCTCAAACTCCATTCGCACACGGTCACCCACAAGACCGATGTCGGTGGGGTGCAGCTCGATCTAACGGATGAAGCCGCCGTCCGCTCCGCGTGGCAGCGGATCCGGACCACGCTCCGCGAGCGGAGGGGCGACGGGCATTTCAACGGCTGCACCGTGCAGCCGATGGTCGACCGCACCGGCTACGAGTTGATCCTCGGCAGCAGCATCGACCCGCAGTTCGGGCCGGTGCTGCTGTTCGGGGCCGGCGGCCAGTTGGTGGAAGTCCTGCAAGACCGCGCGCTCGGCTTGCCGCCGCTCAACACCGTGCTGGCCCGCCAGTTGATGGAGCGGACGCGGATCTTCCGCGCGCTCGGTGGCGTCCGCGGCGGCCAGCCCGTCGATCTCGACGCGCTGGCCGGCTTGCTGGTGGCCTTCAGCCGGCTTGTCATCGAACAGCCGTGGATCGCGGAGATCGATATCAATCCCCTGCTGGTGTCCGACCGGCAACTGATCGCGCTCGATGCCCGGGTGGTCCTGCATCCGCCGGAGACCGATCCGACCGATTTGCCGCGGCCGGCGATCCGGGCCTACCCGGAACATTTCGCCAGCACTGCGACCCTGCGTGACGGGATCGACGTCAGGGTCCGGCCGATCCGCGCGGAGGATGAGCCGGCGGTCGTCGACTTCCACCGGCGGCTGTCGGAGCAAAGCGTCTACTCGCGCTTCTTCACGACCGTTCCGCTGGCCGAGCGGGTCTCCCATCACCGGCTCGCGAGGATTTGCTTCGCGGACTACGACCGTGAAATTTCGCTCATCGTCATGGCGGCGGACGAGCCGGCTTTGATCCTCGCGGCGCTGCGGTTGACCCGACGTCATGCCAGCAAGGACGCCGACTTCGGCTTGTTGGTGATCGACGCTTGGCAGGGCCGCGGGCTCGGCAAGCTTCTGGTGCGCGAGCTGGTCCGGGTGGCGCGGGCCGAAGGCATGGAACGCGTCCACGGCATGGTGCTCGCCGACAACCGGCGGATGCTGGAGATCTGCGGCAAGAATGGCTTCGAGGTGATCCCGCGTGGACTGGAGTGTGAAGTGATTCTCAATCTGGCGGACCATGACTGAACTCCACATCAACGGTCGCGCGGTGTCGGTGCCGGACGGTACGAGCATCCTCGATGCGGCGCGGGCCGCGGGCATCGAAATCCCGACGCTCTGCCACGACAGACGCCTGCATCCGGCGGCGGTGTGCCGCTTGTGTCTGGTCGAAGTGAACGGCCATCCGCATCCGGTGGCCGCCTGCGCGACGCCGGTGACCGCGGGGATCAAGGTCGAGACGCACACCGAATCGCTGGAGACCGGCCGCCGTGCCACGCTCGAGCTGCTGGCGCTGAACTATCCGGCGGAAGATATTTCCCGCTGGCCCGAAAAGCCGTTTCACCACTGGCTTCGGAGTTATGGCGTGACGGGGGAGACGAACCCGCGGGAGATGTCGCCACGGGCCTTTCAAGACGCGACCCATCCCTACTTCGCGGCCGACCTGACGCGCTGCATCGACTGCTTCCGTTGCGTCCGGATCTGCGCGGAAGTGCAAGGCCGGTTCGTGTGGAACGAGCTCGGCCGGGGTGCCGACACGCGGATCGTGCCGGATGGTCCCACCTTGCTCGAAAGCTCCTGCGTCAGCTGCGGCGCCTGCGTCGACACCTGTCCGACCGGCGCGCTGGAAGACCAGGGCGTGTTGCGCCATGGCGAGCCGGAGAAGTGGACGCGCACCACCTGCCCCTATTGCGGTGTCGGCTGCGAGATGTCGGCCGGCAGCCGGAACGGGCGGCTGGTCCAGATGAAGCCGGTGCCCGATGCCCCGGTGAACCGCGGCCATCTCTGCGTGAAGGGAAGATATGCCTTTGGCTTCAATCATTCCGCCGACCGGCTGACCGAACCGCTGCTGCGCGAGGGCGATGGCTGGCGGGCCATCTCGTGGCCGGAGGCGATCGATCTGATGGCAACCCGCCTCACGGAGATCCGGAAGCGTCACGGCGCGGACAGCATCGGCGTGCTCGGCTCCGCCCGCGGGACCAACGAGGAGAACTACCTCGCGCAGAAATTCACCCGGGTGGTGCTCGGCACCAACAATGTCGACGGCTGCGCGCGGGTCTGCCACCAGCCGACCGCCACCGGGATGAAATGGATGCTCGGCACCGGCGCGGCGACCAACAGCTTTGCGGACATCGAACACGCGGCGAGCTTCCTGGTCTTCGGCTGCAACCCGACCGAGAACCACCCGATTGTCGGTGCGCGGATCAAGCAGGCCGTGCTGCGCGGCGCGGGGCTGGTCGTGGTCGATCCACGCCGCACCGAGCTGGCGGAAATGGCCGGTGTCCACCTCGCGCTGCGCCCCGGCACCAATGTCCCGCTGCTCAACGCGATCGCCCATGTGATCGTCGCCGAAGGCTGGCAGGACGACGATGCCGTGCGGGAGCGGATCGACGGCTGGGACGAATTTCGCGCCTTCATCGCCGACTGGCCGCCCGAGCGTGCCGCGGCGATCTGCGGGGTGAGCGCGGAATCGATCCGCGCCGCGGCGGAAATCTACGCGCGGCGCAAGCCGGCGATGTGCGTGCACGGCCTCGGCATCACCGAGCACACCCAGGGCACCGAGAGCGTGATGGCGCTGGTCAATCTCGCCTTGATCACCGGCAACTTCGGCCGGCCCGGCTGCGGCATCAATCCGCTGCGCGGCCAGAACAACGTGCAGGGCTCCGCCCACATGGGCTGCGAGCCGGGTCATCTAACAGGATTTGTGGCGCTGGAGAAGGGACGGCTGGAATTTTCCTCGCGCTGGAAGTCGCCGCTGCCGGCCGGCCGCGGGCTGAACCTGATGGAGATGGTCGATGCCGCCGCCGCCGGCGGGCTCAAGGCGCTGTGGGCGATCGGCTACGACATCCTGCACACCAACCCGAACACCCGCGCTACCCGCGCGGCGCTGGAGTCGCTCGACTTCGTGGTGGTGCAGGACCTGTTCATGAACGAGCTGGCGCGCGAGGTCGCCCACCTGGTGCTGCCGGCGTCGTCGTCGTTCGAGAAGGACGGCACTTTCATGAATGGCGAGCGCCGGGTGCAGCGGGTCCGCGCCGCGGTGCCGGCCCCGGGCGCGGCCAAGGCGGACTGGGAGATCCTGTGCGAGGTCGCCCGCGCGATGGGTCACGGCGAGCAGTTCGCCTTTCAGTCGGCCGGCGAGATCTGGGACGAGGTCCGCTCGGTCTGGCCGGCCGGCGCGGGGATTTCTTACGCCCGGCTCGAGCAGGGCGGCTTGCAGTGGCCCTGCCCGGATGAAGCGCATCCGGGGACCACCATCCTGCACGCGGAAAGTTTTCCTGCCGGTCGCCGCGCCGCGCTGCGGAGCATCGTTTACGAAGCGACCGTCGAGACCGTGACTCAGGATTTCCCGCTGCTGCTGACGACCGGCCGCACGCTCTATCAGTTCAATGCCGGCACCATGACCCGCCGCACCGCGAACCAGCGCTTGCAGCCGGACGACTATCTCGACATCGCTCCGGCCGATGCCGCGCGGCTGGGCTTGCGCGACGGCGACCGGGTGAAGGTCATCAGCCGCCATGGCGAGGGCCGTCTCCCGCTGCGGGTCAGCGGGGCGCTGTCGCCGGGCCAGCTCTTCGCCACCTTCCACACCGTCGCCGCCGGCCTGAACGAGGTCACCAGCCCGCACCGCGACCGCCACGAGGGCACGCCGGAATTCAAGGTGGTGGCGGTGAGGCTTGAGAGGATCTAACAGAAGAAACATCCTGGTCTGCCTCGCCGTCTGGCTGGCGCTGGCCGGGCATACGGTGACCGACAAGATCCTCGCGGTCGTGCCGCCGGTCGCGGCTTTTGTCGCGGCGGGTTTCGAACACAGCGTGGCGAATTTGTACTTTATCCCGCTCGGGATGCTGTTGAACGGGGAGGCGGGTCCCGCGGTGACGGGCTTGGACGGGATGGGCATGATGCGGAACCTGAGCGCGGTGATTTTGGGCAATCTGGCGGGTGGGGCGGGGATGGTGGGCCTGGTGTACTGGGTCATTTACCGCCGGCCGGCCGTGCGGGAGTGATGGGTGGCCGCTTTTCGGGATTGCCGCCCGCGGTCGGGGCCGTGCATGGTGAAGTCGAACCGGAAATCATATCATGCGCTGGGAAGGACGACGACAGAGCGGAAACGTGGAGGACCGGCGCGGCAGCGGCGGGGGTCGCGGCGGGATGGCCTTGGGCGGCGGCCTCGGGATGCTGGTGCTGGCCTTGGTGGTCTGGATGCTCGGCGGGGACCCGATGGCTCTCCTCCAGCAAACGGGTGGCGGCGGAGCGGGCGGCACGGCCAGCGAAGTGCAGTCGACGCCGGAGGAAGAGCGCACCGTCTCCTTCGTCAAGACCGTCCTCGCCGACACCGAGGACATCTGGAACGCGGAGTTCGCCCGGATGAACAAGACCTACGAGGAGCCCAAGCTGATCATCTTCCGCGACAACGTCCAGAGCGGCTGCGGCTTCGCCGGGGCGCAGATGGGGCCCTTCTATTGCCCGGCCGACCGCACGATCTACATCGACCTCTCGTTCTTCCGCGAACTGCACGAGAAATTCGGCGCGCCCGGCGATTTCGCCCAAGCCTACGTGATCGCCCACGAGGTCGGCCACCACGTCCAGAATCTGCTGGGCATATCCAGCCAGGTCCAGCAGGCGCGCCAGCGGGCCAGCGAGGTGGAAGCCAACGAGCTGTCCGTCCGGCTCGAACTCCAGGCCGACTTCCTCGCCGGGATGTGGGCGCGCAAGGGCCAGCAGAAATTCGACTTCCTGGAACCGGGCGACCTCGAGGAGGCGCTCCGCGCCGCCAACCGGATCGGCGACGACACCTTGCAGAAGAAGGCCCAGGGCCACGTGGTGCCGGACTCCTTCACCCACGGCAGCGCGGAGCAGCGGATGCGCTGGTTCAAGAAAGGCCTGCAAAGCGACACCTTCGACATCAACAACACCTTTTCCACCCGCGATCTCTGACATCATGCAACGCCGTCCCTTCCTCGCCACCCTCGGCGCCACCGCCGCCGCCTTCACCACCGGAGCCCGCGCCCAGGAGGTCCCCGGCAAGAAACTGGGCTGGGCGCTGGTCGGCCTCGGTTCGCTGAGCACCAACCAGATCGCGCCCGCCCTGGCCAAGACCAAGCACTGCAAGCTGGCGGCCATCGTCACCGGCACGCCGGCCAAGGCCGAGACCTGGAAAAAGCAGCACGGCCTCCAGGACAGCCACGTTTACAACTACGAGACCTTCGACCGGATCGCCGAGAACCCGGACGTCGATGTCATCTACGTCGTGCTGCCGAATTCGATGCACGAGGAGTTCACGATCCGCGGCGCGAAGGCCGGCAAGCACGTCTTCTGCGAAAAGCCGATGGGCAACAGTGCGGACGAGTGCCGCCGGATGATCGCCGCGATGAAAGCGGCGGGCAAGCAGCTCGGCATCGGCTACCGCTGCCAGTTCGAGCCGCATCACCGCGAGTGCATGCGCTTCACCCGCGAGAAGGTGTTCGGCCCGCTGAAGTTCATCGAGGCCGGCTTCGGCTTCCAGATCGGCGATCCGACCCAGTGGCGCCTGCGCAAGGAGCCCGCCGGCGGCGGCGCGCTGATGGACGTCGGGATCTACGCGCTGCAAACCTGCCGCTACCTGACCGGCGAGGAACCGGTCGAGATCGTCGCGCAGGAAATCAAGACCGATCCGGTGAAGTTCGCCGAGGTGGACGAGACGGTCTCATGGTCGATGAAATTCCCGTCCGGCGTGCTGGCCTCGGTGATGACGACCTACGGCTTCAACGGCACGAATTTCTTCACCGCCACCTGCCAGAACGGCCGCTTCGGGATGGATCCGGCCTACAACTACGACGGCCTCAAGGGCTGGACCTCGCGGCCGAACGTGAAGCTCGCGTTTCCGGCGGTCGATCATTTCCAGGCGGAGATGGACGCCTTCGCCGAAGCGATCCTCAACGACAAGCCCTTCGCGCCCTCGGGCGAGGAAGGTTTGAAGGACCTGCTCGCGATCGAGGCGATCTACCGTTCGATCCGCGAGGGCAAGGCGGTGAAGGTGGGGGCGGTGTGATGCGGGGAAGGGCAGCGCGTGGATTTTTGAACCGCGAAATCACGCGAAAAACGCGAAATTTAAAGACAGGATACCTTTGGATTTCCTGAATTCAATTTTTCAAATTTCGCGATTTTCGCGCCTTTTCGCGCCTTTTCGCGGTGAATTGCCTTTTTCTTGCCCGTCATGATGACCCGCTCTCAATTCCTCAAGGCCCTCGCCGCGGCATCTCTTCTTCCGCAAGTCTCCAGCGCCCAAGACCCCGCGCCCGCGCCCGATCTCCGCAAGGCCTTCGTCCACGGCATGGCGACTCTGAACGACCAGTTCTGGGTGCCCGAGATCGCCAACTGGCTCGACCGGCCCGGCAAGGACTTGCGCGGGCATTTCGAAGGCCGGATCAATCCGCCGTGGTGGTCCTGCGCGAACGCCGTCGAGGCGATGGTGGACTTCATGAATCTGACGCGGACGGACCTCTACGACCGGCAGTTGCGCGAGCTCCACGCGGGCAACGTGCTGCGCGGCAGCCGGCTGCCGCGGCTCGCGGAGGCTCTGGAAGAGCAAGGCAAGTGGAGCAACGACGACCAAGCGAAGCTCGACCGGAAACTGAAGTCGCTCGATCCGGCGAGGGTGAACGGCAGCGAGTTCCGCAACGAGTACCTCGACGACTCCGCGTGGTGGGGCATCGCGTGGCTGAAATTCCACGAGCGCACGAAAGACCCCCGCTACCTGCGCACGGCCGTCGCGATCCACCGCCACATGGCGGCCCACTGGCAGAAGGACGGTGGCGTTTCGTGGGCGGACGAGGACGACAAGCGCGATCCGAACGCGATCACCAACAGCCTGTTCGTGGTGCTCTCCGCCCGCCTGTTCCGGGTGTCCCGGCAGCAGCCGTTCCTCGCCTGGGCGGAAAAGGCGCTGGCCTGGGAAAAGGAGGCGAAGCTTTACGACGGGACGGCCGTCGTCGACCGGCCCGGTCATGTCGGCGACTACTGGACCTACAACCAGGGGGCCTACCTCGGCGGGCTCGAGGCGCTGCACGCCGCGACGGGCGAAGCCGCCTATCTCGACGAAGCCGCGCGGGCGGCCACGACGATTGTCGAAAAATCCGGCATCGTCCGGCCCGATGGCGTGCTGTTCGAAAAGCTGGGCACGGACGGCTGGGACGTCGGGATGTTCAAGGGAATCTGCGCCCGCTACTTCGGGATTCTCGCGAAGTCGCTGCGGCGTCAGAAGGTCCATCCGGAGCTCATCGGACGGCTGGAGCAGGTCCTCACCGCCACCGCCGCGGCGATTCTGAAATCCCCGCGCGACCAGGGCCTCTACCCGCTGGAATGGCAGCCGGAGCCGCGGGCCGCGATCCACAACTACAATACCCAGCTCTCGGCCTTGATCGTCGTGGTTGCGGCGGTGTGACAAAGTCAGCAAGGAAGCGCTTGCACTCGCACCCGGTCGGGGTTCCATTGTCTCGAATCGAAGAAACTTCCTCCCATGAACCATTCCACACTTCAAGACAGCCGCACCCTCGGACTCCTTTCCCGCGTTCGCGAGGACATCGCCCACCTCCGTCAGGACATGGGCAATCTGGTCCAGCACACCACCCGTCACACCTTGCCGCTGGGAGCCCGCGAGCTGGCGGAGAACGCCCGCCACCAGCTGGCCGCGGGCGGTTCGTATGCCGCTTCCCGCTTGCGTTCGCTGCGCGCCAGCCCGCCGCGGCAGGCGATCGGGGTGATCGGTGGCGCGATCTTGGTCGCGGCTTTGGCCGGCGGCCTCTACGCGCTCTGCCGCAGTGAATCCTGCGCCCTGCGGCGCGAGGTGGAGGACGAGTGAAACGACGCGGTCAGGCCTCGAGGCGGTAACCGCTGCCGCGGACAGTCAGAAGGTGCCGTGGATTCGCCGGGTCCTCCTCCAGCTTCGCCCGCAGGCCGGCGATGAAATTGTCGACCGTCCGGGTGCTCGGGTAAGCGTGGTATCCCCACACGACATCGAGGAACTTCTCGCGGCTCACGGTTTCGCCGCGGTGGGCGGCGAGCAGTTGGAGGATGCCCGCTTCCTTCTCGCTCAGGGTCGTTTCCGTTTCCCCCCGGGTGAGCCGCCGCCGCGCGAGATCGATGTTCGCGTTGCCGATCACGAGTTCGCTGCCGACCGCCACCTCGCGCTCCTTCCGCCGCAGCAAGGCGCGGACGCGGGCGAGCAGTTCCTTCAGCGAAAAGGGCTTCACCAGATAGTCGTCGGCCCCGCTGTCCAAGCCCTCGACGCGGTCGTCGACCTGGCCCTTCGCGGTGAGCATCAGCACCGGCATCGCGCGGCCCCGCTTGCGGAGTTCGCGGCACAGCGCGAAGCCG
>CAMCYK010000050.1 GCA_945883695.1 Akkermansia muciniphila
GCTGGCGACGGTCGCCCCGAGGGTCGGCTCGGAGGCGTCGAAGTAGCCGCCGACGGTCGACTCGCGCTGCAAGCCGGAGCGATGCGAAAGCAGTTGCCGCAAGGTGACCGGCGGCGCGCCGGGGAAGGGGTTCGTCGGCAAGCGGTCCGCGGGGATCGGCGCGTCCAGGTCGAGCTTCCCTTGCTCGACGAGTTGCATCACGGCGATCGCGTTGAAGAGCTTCGAGACCGACCCCGCGCGGAACACGCTGCCCGTCTTGGCCTCGCCGAAAGCGGCGTCGTAAACGGTCGTGCCGCCGTCCACCCAGGCCACGGCGATGCCCTCCATCTGCCACTCCGCCATCTCGGCGCGCACCGCGGCTTCGAACGTCGGAATCACGGCGGCGTAGTCGGCGGCGGCGAGGGGGGACATGAGGAGGAGGGAGAGGAAGGCGGCTTTCATGACGGCTAAAGCAGGCCGCTCAAGGTGGCCAGCAGATCATCGATCATTTCAGAAGTGTGGCCGGAACACACGGCGAATCTCATCACGCCTTCCGGCCCGATCCCGGCGTAGGCCCCGACCGCCGGCACCAGGTAGCCGGCCGCCCGCAGCTCGCGGTGCAGCCGCGCCATGTTCGCCGCCGTGCCGATCGTCACGCCGACCTGGGCCGACGGCACGCCATGGGCCTCGATGCCCAGCGCGCGCAGCCCCTGCCGCAGCCGCGCGCTGTTCCGCTGGAGACCGGTGCGGTAGGTCGGATCCGCCGCGACCAGTTCGAGGGCCTTCGCGCTGGCCGCCGCCACCGGGGCGGGCGGCGCGCTGGCACCGTCGTGGTAGTGGGAGGATGTCCGGACGCGGTGCATGAAGCCGGCCGATCCCGTGATGATTCCGCCGAAGCCGCCCAGCGCCTTCGCCAGGGTGCCGCCGACCATCAGCGTCACGCCGTCCGGGCCGCCGTTCGCCGCTCGGTCGAGCCCGAGATGTTCGAGGGTCCCGCGGCCGTTTTCGCCGAGCACGCCGAGGCCGTGGGCGTCGTCGACGAGCAGCACGGCGGGCGCGTGACTTTCTAACATGCGAACGTAAGCATCGAGCGGCGGCATTTCGCCGGTCGAGGGCACGATGCCGTCGCTCATCACCAGCGGCCGGCCGCCCGGCGGCAGGTGGGCGGCGAGTTGCAAGGCCAGATCCTCCGGGTCGCGGGCCCGGAAGCGGTGGACCGGGACGCCGGCCAGGATGGCGGCTTCCAGCACGCAGAAATGGGCCGCTTCATCGACGAAGACCGCGCCGACCGGGCCGGCCGCTTGCACCAGGACGTGGTTCGACGCGTAGCCGGAACTGAAATGGAAGGCTTCCTCCCGGCCCGCGATTTCCGCCGCGCGGCGCTCGACTTCGAGCACCGGCGCGCAGTTGCCGAAGCCGGAGCGGGTGGTCGCGCTGTGCAGGCCATACTGTTGAAATGCCGCGCAACCGGCGGCGATCACCGCGGGATGACCGTGCAGGCCGAAGTAGCTGGTGCCGCCGAAGTAGCGGTAGAGCCGGCCGTCGATCTTCACCTCCGGTCCGGGGGCGGACTCCATCAGCGGGACAGCGCTCATCGGGCCTAGCTGTATTCTTCTTCCAGCAGCTTGTCGATCTGGTCGACCCATTCCCAGGGGCAGCGCTTGCGCTGGTATTTCCGCCACAGGACGTCGCGCAGGGCTTCCCAGACCTCGCGCGGGACCGGGTCGATGGGATTCCAGTCGGGGTCGGTCTTGAGCGTGGTCTGGAAGGTCCACTTGCCGGCATGGCGGTTCGCGCGCCAGAAGCGCAGGCCTTCTTCGGAGCGTTCGCGCCATTCGTGGGATTCCATGCGCCAAGCCTGAAGTTCCAGCGGAAAGCTGCCAAGTGCCAATCGTGCCGCAGTCACGGGACGGCGGGCGAGCCGTCCGCGCCCCGCTTTTCCTAGAGTCGCGGGATGGTCAGGCCGCCGTCGACCATGATGACCTGGCCGGTGGAGTAGGGGAAACTCCCGCCGGCGAGGCTGGCGACCGCCTTGCCGACGTCTTCGGGGAATCCCCAGCGCGGGGTCACGCAGAGGCCGTCGGCGATGAGCTTGTCGTATTTGTCGGTGACGCCGGAGGTCATGTCGGTCTTGGTCACCCCGGGGCGGACCTCGTAAACGGGGATCCCGAATTCGCCGAGCCGGGCGGCGAAGAGCTGGGTGACCATGGCAAGGCCGGCCTTGGAGACGCAGTATTCGCCGCGGTTCACGGAGACGACGGTGGCGGAGATCGAGTTGACGTTGATGATGCAGCCCTCGAAGGCGCCGTCGGCCTGGCGGCTTTCGATCATCCAGTTCGCGGCGGCCTGGGTCAGGAAGTAGGGGCCTTCGAGGTTGATCCGCATCAGGCGCTGGAAGGATTCCCCGGTGGTCTCCAGCAGGTCCTTCCGCTCGGCGGGAGCGACCCCGGCGTTGTTGACCAGCACGTTGAGGCGGGGAAAGCGCGAGCGCAGGGTGGCGAGGATCGCGGAGCGGCCTTCGGCGCTGCCGACGTCGCCCTGGCAGTAGATCACCTCGGGCGCCCCGGCGGCGCGGAGTTCGGCGAGCACCTCGGCGACCTCGCTCTCGGCGCGGATCCCGTTGATGGCGATGGCGTGCCCGGAGGCGGCGAGGGCTTTGGCGCAGCCGAGGCCGATGCCGCGGGAGCCGCCAGTGATGAGTGCGGTTTTCATGGGTTGTCAGATGGGCGGAAGAGACCCTTCTCCGGTCAAGCCACGAAGGGCAGGCCGCGGAGGCGTGGGGGTCGTGGAGAGAAACGCGAAGGAGGGTGGCATCGGGTTCTGCGGCAAGGTCCAAAGCGAGGTGGTGAAGCACACCCCGCTTACCCCGAAAAAGAAAGGCAAGGAGGTTCGGAATTCAAGGAGGGATCCCCGGAGGTTTCCTCCATCAGGAGTGAAGCGGTGCCCGCCGGCGGAAAAAATCTCCGAAGAGGGTGTGCGCTTGCCACCTTGGAACGGGAGCCGAGGAAAAGGTTTCGGCCGGATGTGAATTCGCGAGACCGGACCCTCTTTCCGACCCTAATCAGACCCAGATGCTGCAATGCCCATCAACGAGCGCTGGCGTCTTGCCGGCACTTGCCCGGGCATCGGCTCATCATTCGGGTCATCCCTCCCTCGGCCAATCGTTCCAGACTGCGGGGCAGCCTAATTCAAAATTCAAGGACCGGTAGGGATGAAGCGGCGTGCCGGCGGCATTCAAGCGGCAATTTAAGGGCGGGTCGCGACGCCGCCCCTTGGACTGCGTGCAGCCTGCTGCCGCTTTCCCTCCGCCAGCCTGCTGGCGGGTTCGCGGCTGAAACCCACCTCTTCCGGATCAGACGATGGAGTCCGGGAAAATGGCGGTTGATGTGAATCGGATAGAACTGACCCCATTGAGGCGGAACTCGACACCCAGAAGGGCATCGTCGCCGCCCTGCTCAAGCGGCTTTACGGTGAATGGGGTCAGGTCTAGCGCGCTAACATCGGTTGAATGGGATCACTGACTGGGGTCAGGTCTAGCGCGCTAACATCGGTTGAATGGGATCACTGGAGAGCCATCTGCCGAGCTGGGTGTCCAGGCAGCGGTAACCTTAATAGTACAACCCGGAATCCGCCGAACCAAGGCTGCGGCTGGCGGGGACGATGCTTACGGGAATCGGGCTCATTCCGGGGTTTGGGACGATGGGAAGCTAGGTCGTGATCGGACCGGGTGTCACGGCTCAAATGTCGCTTGGGGAGAGGCTTCCGGGGTTGGCGGTGGCCTGATCGCCCGGGGGCTCGCCGGTGGTCGTCCTTCCGGTGCCGTCATCCTGAAGCGCGCGGGACCCGGCGGTTCGGTTGGACCGGGATCAGTGGGTTTCTTTCTCCCGAGCCACGGCCTCGGCCTTCAACCGGACGATCTCGGGGCGGCGGTAGCGCTTTTCGTAGTCGTCCGTTCGTTCCCGGAACTGGCGGAGGATGTCGGAATGGCCGGGATCGGAGGCGAGGTTGGTCAACTGGTCGGGATCCTTTTCGAGATCGTGCAGCATCTCGAAATCCGGCCTCGGTTTGACGTAGCGGGCGTAGCTGTAGCGCTGGCCGCGGAGGCCGAGCCACTCGGGGATCCGCGGGTTGGTCGAGTGGTGCTCGCAGAAGAATTCCTGGCGCCAGCCGGGCGGGGTGTCGCCCCGAAGCAGTGGCACCAGGCTGCGGCCTTGATACTTTTCGGGAACCTTCAGTCCCGCGAGTTCGAGCAGGGTCGGCGCGAGGTCGACATTCAGCGCCATGGCCGGGTGGACGGTTCCCGGCTTGGTCCTGCCGGGCCGGGGATCGTGGAGGATGAGCGGAACCCGCAGCGACTCCTCGTAGTGCAGCCACTTGTCGGCGAAGCCGCGGTTGCCCATGAAGAGTCCGTTGTCGGCGGTGTAGATGACCACCGTGTTGTCCGCCAACCCGCGGCTTTTGAGTTCCGCGAGGACCCGGCCGATGACGGCATCCATGCCGGTGATCATGCGGTAGTAGGCGCGCATGTTGACGCGGTATTTTTCCGGCGTGTCCCAGCGCCAGAACCAGCGGTCGCGGTTCATGGAGTCGCGCATGAAGTCCGGATGCCTCGCGTGGATCTCCGGGGCGCCGAGGCGCGGCGGGGGAGGGTCGATGTCCTCGTAAAGACCGTCCGCCGACGCCGGCCACGGGTAGTGCCCGCTGCCCGGCCGGTGGTCGTCGTCCCGGGCGTGGGCGATGTTGAAGCTCAGGTAGAGGCAGAAGGGTTGTTCCGCGGGTTGGGCGCGGAGGAAGTCCACCGAGTGATCGCCGACGCGGTCGTCGCAGTGCCGCTTCGATCCGTCCGGCATCGTGACGAAATGGGGTCCCCCTTGGTAAAGCCGGTGATCTTCGTAGAGGCGGTTCAACGCGGTGTTCTGGCCTTCGGCGAACTTGAGGTGGAGCTTCCCGTAGAATCCATTCCGGTAGCCCGCCGCGCGCAGCAGGGTGGGGAAACTGGTGTCGATGTCTTCTTTCACCAGCGGAATCGCGGGCGGGCCGCCGCCGGTGTAGCCGTGGCCGGTCTCGGTCATGCCGGTGAGGATCGTCGCCCGGCTGGACATGCAGATCGGGGTGGTGACGAAGGCGTTGCTGAAGCGCACGCCTTGCGCGGCGAGGCGGTCGATGACCGGCGTGCGGATGTGCGGATGTCCGGCGCAGCCGAGCGTGTCGTTGCGCTGGTCGTCCACCAGGATGAAGACGAAGTTCGGCGGGATGGCAGGGCGATCCTCCGCGGCCGAAGAGGCGGCCAGGATCAGGGGAAAGAGCAGCCAGCGGAGCTTCGGGACGAGGAGATTCCTCATTTCTTCTGGAAGGCTTCGTGCTTCGGATTGCCGCCGGAAACCAGATAGGCGATCAGGTCCTTGAGTTCGTCGGCGTTCATGCCGGCGATGGTGCCGGGAGGCATCATCGAGGTCTGCGAATACTCGATCTTCGTCACCTGGTCGGCGGGTGCTTTCGCGAACTCGGCATTGTTGAAGGGGTTCGGCGCGACGGCGACTTCCTTGTCGTTGCGGTAGATGAGGCGGCCGTAAAGCGAGCTGCCGTCCTTCAGGGTCACGACGCTGGCCAGGTACTGCTCGGAAATCGACTGGCTGGGTTCGCAGACGGCGACCAGGATGTCGCGGATCGAGAAGCGACTGCCGACCGAGCCGAGGTCGGGTCCCGAGGTCCCGCCCGAGCCGCCGAAGCGGTGGCAGGCGATGCAAAGGCCGCCGGAGAACATCTTCTTGCCGTTCTCGAAGTCGCGGCCGCGCGGTTCGCCTTCGAACAGCTTCATCGCCGAATCCACGGTCCACGCGACCGGCGGCCCCACGGGTGTCGGGAGCTTCGAGAGATCGATCGTCCCGATGTCCTTGAGGAGTCCGGCCACCGCGGCGGCGTCCTTCGGATCCAGGTGTTCGATGGCATCCTCGCGGATCGCCCGGATGTAGCCCGCGAAGCTCTTGCCGCCGCTGTTCTCCAGCGAGTCGTTGAGCCAGCCGAAGTAGTGCTGCCGGTGCTCCAGCGTCCAGCCGTTGCGCACGCGCCGCAGGCAATAGGCGTAATGGATGTTCCGCGTGTTCGGCGTGCTGGCCATCATCTTCAGGATATCTTCGCCATATTCGTGGCGCTCCAGCATCTCCTTGTCATAGTCCACCGTCTCGGCGCGGGTGGTCTTCATCAGCGCGATGGTTTTTCCGACCACGGACGGGGCGTCGAGGTAGGCGAGGACGCGGCAAAGCTCGGCATTCAGGGTGTCGTCCTCCGCCGGGAAATGCGGATCGAGTTTCGCGAGCACCGCCGCGAGCGGCTCACCGGCCGGCTTGCCGAGTCGCATGAAGGATAGCGAGTAGGCGCGGAGCAGGGCGAGGCGGTCGTCGGGATCGAGGGCGTCGAGTGGGATCCCGCCGAGCAGGTGGAGCACGCGGCCCGAGAGGGTGGCGTCGCCGTGGCGGCACAGGGCGATGGCGGCATAGATCGCGGCCCGCGGATTCTTCTCGGAGAAAGCCTTTTCCCGCCAGAGCTCGAGGCTTTGGTTCTCGATCGCGAGCCGCGCCGCGTAGCGGATGGCCCGGTCGTCGTGCGCGAGGTGGGGCCACGCTCGTTCCACCGCTTCGATGCCGCCCGCACCGCCGTCGTGGAAGCGCTCCAGCGAATGCCGCAGCGCCCGCTGGTCGTGGTTGGCGAGGAGCGTCTTCGGGGTGCCGGTGCCCTTTTCCCCGGTGTGGCGGACGCGGTAGAGGCGGGAGGCGGTGGTGCGGCCGCCGGTGACGAAATACATCGCGCCGTCCGGGCCGAAGCGCATCGCGGCGATATTCAGCGGGCTGCCGTGGAGGAACTCTTTCTTGGTGCCGGTGTAACTCGATCCGTTCTCTTTTAACTCGATGGTATAAATGGTGCCGAAGGTCCAGTCGCAGACGAAGAGCTTGTCCTGGTAGGCGACGGGGAAATTCGAGTGATGGCCGAAACCGATGCCGGTGGGGGAGCCCGGGCCGACATTGATCACGGCACCGAGGCTGTCGGCGAAATATTCCGGCCACTTGGCGGAGCTGGAGCGCCAGCCGAATTCCGCGGCGGAGGTGACGTGGTTGATCCGGGTGGGGCGATACCAGGGGCAGCCGACGTCGAATTCCAGATCCGAGTCGAAGGTGAAGAGTTCGCCCTCGCGGTTGAGAGCGAGATCGACGGAATTGCGGAAACCCGAGGCGATCATTTTCCAATCCGCGCCATCCGGGGAGATGCGGCAGATCCAGCCGCCCGGCGCCTTGAGCCCGACGGCGTGACCCATGGGATCCGGCAGCGGGGAGAGCAGGGAGTCCTCCGCCCACACCGGCGGCTGGAGCGAGCTTACCCCTTCCGGCACCCGGGTGTAGTTCCCGCTCACCAGGTAGAGCCCTTTGCCGTCGGCGGTCTGGATGATCGAGTGCGCGGAGTGTTCGTAGCCGTAGTTGAGGCGCTTCAGCAGCTTGAAGTCATCGTAGGCGTCGTCCCCGTCCGTGTCGCGGATGCGGTAGAGGCCTTTCATCGTGGACATGTAAAGGCTGTCGAAGGCGTGGAGAAACCCCAGCGCGCCGCCGACCTTGCGCTTGCCCCAGTCGATCGGCTCGTAGGGAAATCCGGGCAGGCTCTCGACCCGGATCGCGGAGCCGGGCTCGCCGTCCTTTGGAAGAGTCACGCGGAAGACGCCCTGGTCGTCCTGATCGGACACGATGAGCCGGCCCTTGGGATCGAAGGCCATGGCGACCCACGAGCCTTGGGATTTCGGGACTTCGTAGAGGATCTCCGCATCGAAACCGGCCGGCAGCGTGATGCCGGTGTCGGGGTCGGTCGCGGGGCCGGTCTCACCCGCGGTTTCGGCGCTTGCGAACGGAACGGCGAACAGGCAGGTCCAGATCAGGGAGAGGGAAGTGCGGCGGGATGGCATGAGGGTGAGATAGGCGATGTCGGCGTGATATGTAACGGGAAACGGCGAGCGCTGCTCCTGCGGAGGAGCGGCGCGATCCTAACGGTCAAAGAGCGGCGCTGGCAGGTCCGCGGTCTGTCCCGTCCATCCGCCTCAGCGGGCTTGCGACGGGGTGAGCGTGAAATCCCGGATGCTGATTCCCTTGACGTTGCCTTCGCGCGAGAAGCGCAGGACATTGGTGCCTTTGACCAGTTCGAGCTCGACCGGCTCACTGTTCTCCCACATCCCGACGGTGAAGGGCAAGGGGATCGGGACCGCTTGGCCGGCGCCGTTGACGGCCAGCTTCAGGCCTTGCTGCCAACTGGGGGTGGCGACCCGCGCGCTGAGCCTGTATTTGCCGGCGGCCGGGGCCTCGAAGGTGTATTCGAAGGGCTGATGGCTGCTGGTGCGGCTGTAGTGCAGCTGCTTGCCGCCGAGTTCGCTGTTGAGGAACAGGATCTTGCCGGTGCTTTTGGTCGGATTGCTGGTGGCGGCGGCGGGAAGGGTGATCACGCCCTTGGCGTCGACGACCACCTCGCGGTCTTCGTCGGTCATCGTCACCTCGACGATCTTCTCTTTCACCTTCGACTCGGTGGCCTCGGCGATGTCCTCGCCGACCGCCGCGAGGGTTTTCGCCTCCGAGGATTCGATCAACGCGCGCTGGGTGTAGAGAGACACGCCGTTCCAGAAGGCGGGTTCTTTCTTGGTGATCAAACCATAACTGCGCGGTTCGCCCATGGCATCGCCGATCCACTGGGCGCGCTTCACCATCAGGAAGTGGTCGCCCGAGGCGCGGGCCTGGGTGGTGGCGAGGAAATCGAGGTCCCTGTCGTAGGGCGTCTTGGTCCAGCCGACGCCCCAGCCGCCGCCCAGGCAGACGACCCAGCCGTCGGGCGTCCAATGGGCGAGCGCGGCGTGCGCCGGTTGCGGGCGGGCGGTGGTGGGCACCCCGAAGGCGCGGAGGATGAAGCGTCCGATGAAGGCCCGGCGCCCGCAGATGCCGCCATTCTTGAGGATGTTCTGGAAGAAATGGAGGTCCTCCTCGTCGTAGATGTTATCCTGGGAGCCGTAGGGGATGTCGGTCCGCACGAGAGCGACGTAGCGCCAGCCCTTGTCAGGAGTCGTGACGTGGTCGGGGCGGTAGTTGCGGAGCATCTGGCGGCCCCAGGTGAGGATTTCGTCGGGCTCCTCGCCATCGACCACCATGCGGAGATCCCAGGTGGTGAGGTCCTTGAAAGCGGGGTCGAGTTCGCCGGCGAGAAACGCCTTCTCGAAGTGGAGATAGCGGTTCACCGGATCGACGTGCGCGGGGGCATCCGTCCGGCTGTCCGCGTTCCGCTGCGGATTGGGCACGGCGTGGTCGAGGGCGACCCCCAGCGCCAGCCGCTGCAAGACGCCTTCGCGGACCTTGCCGCTGGCCTTCTGGATGTCGGCGTAGATCTTCATCGCGGGGCCGTACTGGCCGCCGTCGGCCCCGTCGGCGACGAGCATCTGGATCATGAGTTTTTCGTCATCGAGCAAGCGCGCGACGAGTTTCTCATGCTCCGGGCTTTGCTGGGCGAAACCCGCCAGGCCTGCGGGGGTCGCTTCGGTGAGCACCGTGTGCTTGGCCAGCACGCCGTCCAGCTTGTCGCCGGCGAGAATGTCGGCGAGCCCGAGCTTCTTGATCGAATCGATCGAAGCGGCCTTCGCCTTGGCAAGCGCTTCCTTGGCCTCGGTCAGCTGCTTTTCGGCGGCCGGTCGGTCGCGCTCGGCCTGTTCCATGGCGGCCGTGCGCTCCTTGAGGGCGGCCACGCCTTCCTCGCGGTTCTTCTCCCACTTGGCCAGTTCGTCCTGCGCCGCCTTGCGCTCGGCGGCGTTGGTGGCTTTCGCGAGCATGGCCTTGGCTGCGGCGATCCCCTTGTCGGCCCCGCCGATCCACTTGCCCTGGGCGTGACCGACCAGGCCTTTCGCGCCGTTGATCTTGTCCAGCCGCGCCTGGGCGTCGGCGATCGCCGCCCCGGCGGCAACTTCCGCCTTGCGGGCGTCCTGGTAGGCGGTGCGGGTCCGTTCGTCGAGTGCCGGCAGGCTGTCGGCGATCCGCGACCGCAGCGATTTTTGCTGGGTCGCGTAGAGTTGTTCGAGCTGCCGGCCGGCCTCGCTCAGTTCGACCGGTTGCGGCGGCTTGCGATCCTGCGCGTGGAGGCCGGGGGTTCCGGTCGCGAGGGCGACCAGCACGGTCAGCAGGGCGGCGATGGGTTTGGGATCCATGGAGTCGGGCGGTTCGGGTGAGTCGGGTGGAGATTACTTCGCTTTCAGCAGCTTCGCCATCGCCTCGCCCATCGCGAGGCCGATATCCATGTAAGTCCTGGCATTGCCGCCGTAGTGGCCGTTGGAGGCGCCGCCCTGGCTGAGCGGGTGGGCGTAGACCGTCGCGACGTTGCCCTTGAACTCGGGGTATTTGCCGCTTTCGCCGTCCACCGCCAGCATGGCGTCGAGGATCTTTCCGTCGTTGCCGTCGTCGCCCTTCTTGGTCTGGCCGAGGGTGGCGAGGACGAAGGGGGCGTCGGGCGCCTTGAAGTCCTTGCGCAACGACTTGATGAGGTTCACCAGGTTCTGCTCGTAGCGGCCGGCGTGGGCTTCGTCGTAGCGGTCCTTGTCGCCCTGCCACCAGAGGAAGCCGGCGATCTCGTAGCCCTTCGCGCCGGGATAGTAGGTGTCGAGCTCCTCCAGCACCTTCTTGGCGTTGGCGGTGTCGTCGTCATACTGTTTGCCCGCGTACCATTCGATGGGCTTCGGTTCGGTGCCCTTTTCCCAGCGGTTGGGCGATTGCTTGTAGCCGGCATAGACCCAGGTCGTTTCCTTGCCGGTTTTCTTGTCCTTGGAGGTGTGCTCGTAGCTCTCGCTGCCCGGCGGCAGCAGGTCCCAGCCGAGGCCGCGGTTGCCGATGCAGCTCTTGAGGATGAGGACCGGTTCGTCGAGCAGGTTTCCGACGTGATGGCCGATGCCGATCTCCGGGCCGACCGCCTTGCCCTTGACGGTCATCCATTCGTTGTTGTGGACACCCATGCCGCCGCCCCGGCCGACCATGACGCGCACGTTGCGGACATCCGTCCGCTCGGTCCAGGCACCGGCATCATCGACCAGGAAAGGATAAAGCTTTTCGGTTTTGACCGAATGTTCGAGCGTGCCGGGCTTGTCCGGACCCTCGATTTTCCCGAAGCCGAGCATGTTCGACTGGCCCATCAGGATGAAAACCTTGGCGGGTTTGGTCAGGTCGGCGGGCTTGCCATCCGGATCGGGCAGGTCGGCGGCCCGGAGGGGGGACGTGGCGAGGACGGTGCAGCTGCACAAGGCGGCGAGGAGGGCGGATTGTTTCATGTTTGGCCGTTTATAAGCGCGCCGGGAATGCAATCTTTCGGATGATCCGACAAGGTGCCATTTGGAAATGACCGTGCCCCGCAGGGGGTAGGTTCTGGTCGCTGGGCAAGCCGAGCCCGCTTTTCCTTCCGTCCGCGAGCCCGGCGAGGAGCTGAAATGTCAGGTCCAGAAGGTGAGATAGGGCTTCCGCCCGATCCGGCGCTGGAGATACACGGCGAGCTCCATCGCGTGGTAGTCGCCCCACATGCTGGATTCGCCGTAGGCGGCTTTCGCGGGGTCGGGGCGGTGGTCCCAGCCGTTGGGCTGGTGGTAGATCGAGTGGAGCAGCAGGCCGTGGTGGGCGGGGTCGGTGGAGAGGTAGGGCTCGCTGAACAGGGACCTGGCGGTGACCAGGCCGGCCTTTTCGTAGCGCGCGGCGTTGGCGTGGTCGCCCTTCGATTCCAGGTAGCGGGCGAGGCGGAACAGGCCCTGGGCGGTGATCGCCGAGGCGGTGCTGTCGACCGGTTCGTAGGCGTTGAAGGGATCGGCCGGGCGGTCGAGGTAGTCGCCCAGCAGGTGGAGCTGCGGGGCGCCCTGGTCCCAATACGAAATGCCGTCGGTCGGGGTGTGGGCGAGGAAGTTGTCGGCGGTGGCGGTAGCGGCTTTCCGCATCAGCGCTTCCCATTTGGCCTTGCCGCCGTGGGGCTCGAACTCGGCGGCGTCCATCGTGTCCAACAGCTCGAGTTCCTCGGCGAAGCCGAGCGTCGCCCAGGCCTGGCCGCGGGTCCAGGTGCTGAAGCCGGTGTAGCCCTGCTGCGAGTTCGGGCAGCGGTAGGCGCCGTCCTTGGTGTTGAAGACGCACTCGTGGGCGGTGCGGCCGCGGACGTCGTACGAATCGCGGCCTTCGCCGTAAAAAACCGAGTAGAGCGCGGTGGACTCGATGTGCTGGAGGGCGCGGTCGAGCAGCGAGATCGCCTTGTCGCCCTCGCCCATCAGCACGTGGCCGAGGCGGTGGGCCTCCATCAGGATGCGGCAGGAGCGGATGGTGTCGACGAACAGCGAGTGCGGGCCGTTGAAGGAATGGATGAAGCCGCCGCCCTGGCGGACCGTCCAGCGGGCGGCCTGGACCGCGCCGGAGACCTTGATCGCCAGCTCGTAGAAATTCTTCTCCCACTCGTCGGCGGGGAGACGTCCTTCGAGCATCAGCCGACGAAGGTTGCCGTAAGTCGAGAGGTTGTTGAAGCCGTGGTCGTGGACGCCGATGTGCGAGACGTGCGAGGCCATCTTGCGGACGGTCCGCTCGCGGCCGCTGGCGAGGCTGGACAGGTCGCCGGTGGCATCGAAGTGGAGGATCGCGATGCCGTAGCGGAAGCCCTCGGTCCACTCGGTCCAGCCGCGGGTGGTGTATTTCCCGCCGACGGTGAAGACCGGCGAGCCCTTCGACTCGTCGTATTCGCGGTCGATGGCGTCGATCTTGTCCTTGGCTAGGTGGAAGAAGCGCTGGAGGGGAGCGTGGAGGTCGGAAAGAGCGGGGGAGTTTTCGAGTTTGATCATGGATTTAGAAACGGTGCTGTTTGGTGAGGTGGACGATGGTGAGTTCGGCGTCCTCGAGGATCTCGTAGGTGTGCTCGAGCATGGCGTCGAACTTCAGCGCTTCGCCGGCGGAGAGTTCGTGGCGTTCGCGGGGGAGGGTGATCGCGACGCGGCCGCGGAGGACCCAGCAGATCTCGTGGTCGTCGCCGTGTGCTTCCGGATGGGTCAGCGAGCCGCCGGCCTTGGCGGTGGCGTGGAAGCAGTCGATGCCCTGGAACGACAGCTTCTCGAAAGCGAAGGGGCCGGAGCGGTAGCAGGTGGCCGATTTGCGGTGGGCGGCGACGGATTCGGCCAGCGACAGCAGGTCGGAGGCGGACAAGCCGAAGGCGCGGGCGATCCGGTAGAGGGTCTCCAGTTCGACGGCGTTCTGGTTCCGCTCCAGCTTCGAGAGGACGGAGATCGAGATCCCGCAACGGGCCGACAGCCCTTCCAAGGTCAGCCCCTCGCGCTTGCGGAGGTCGCGGACCACGGAGAAATCGAGGTTGTCGAGCAGGGCGGACTGCATTTCTTGAGAAGGAAGAAAGCGCTAAAATTTACCCTTGCAAGAAAAATGAAGAATGCTTCCTTGGCGGGCGGAAATGAGCCCCGACCAACTCGCGATCCACACCTTCACGAACAAGCCGTGGTCGATCCACGAGTGTTTGGAAAACTACGCGCGCCGCGGCATCGGGGGTATTTCAATCTGGCGCGAAACGGTGGCCGGGCAAGACCTCGGGAAGGTGAGAAAGCACCTCGACGACAGCGGCTTGAAGCCGGTCAGCCTGGTGCGCGGCGGCTTTTTCACCGGCCGGGATGCCGTGTCCCGCGAAGCAGCGATCGAGTCGAACCGGGAAGCGCTGCGCGAGGCCGAGGCGCTCGGGCTGCCGATGATCGTACTGGTCTGTGGCGCGACGATCGGCCAGACGCCGGAAGAGAATCTCGGGCAGATCCGCGACGGGATCGCCGCGCTGCTGCCGCAGGCCGAGAGCGCCGGGATCCGGCTGGCGATCGAGCCGCTGCACCCGATGTATGCCGGCGATCGCTCGGCCGTCGCGTCGATGCGCGACGCGAACGAGCTAGCGGAGTCGTTGGGCCACCCGCTGGTCGGCGTGGCGCTCGATGTCTTCCACGTCTGGTGGGAAAGCGGGCTGGAAGCGCAGATCCAACGCTGCGCCGCCGCCGATCGCCTGTTCGCTTTCCACGTCTGCGAGTTCAAGCCGGACTTCGACCACGTCCTGCTCGACCGCGGCCTCCCCGGGGAGGGGGTCAACGCTTCCGCCCGCATCGCGAAGATAGTCCGCGCCAGCGGCTTCACCGGACTGACAGAGGTCGAGATTTTCTCCCGCAAGTACTGGTCGGAGAACCAGCACAACTTCCTGGAGAAGATCGTGCAGAGCTGTGGCACGCTGTGAAAAAGACAGGGTGCCGAGTGATCAGTGATCAGAGTGATCAGTGATCAGTGATCAGTGATCAGTGAAATCTGGAGCTGCGCGCCCTTCGTTATCCACTTCCCGCACAACTTTCTTCCACTGATCACTGCTCACTGATCACTCGGCACTTCTTCTGACCCATCACCCGGCACTTTCTATAAACTCATGAAAACCAAGCAACTCGGCATTATCCTCAACGGCGTCACCGGACGCATGGGCACCAACCAGCACCTCGTCCGCTCGATCCTGGCGATCCGCGACCAGGGCGGCGTGGTGTGCGGCGATACGCTCGTCATTCCCGCTCCGATCCTGACCGGCCGCAACGAGGACAAGCTGCGCGCGCTGGCGGCGAAGCACGGGGTGGAGCGCTTCACCACCGACCTCGATGCCGCGCTGGCCGACCCGCACAACGAGATCTTCTTCGACGCTTCCGGCACGCCGTTCCGGATCGGCTTCCTCGAGAAGGCGATCGCCGCGGGCAAGCATGTCTATTGCGAGAAGCCGACCGCGGCGTCCTTCGGTGAAGCCTTGCGGATCGCCGAGGTCGCCGAGCAGGCCGGCGTCAAGAACGGCGCGGTGCAGGACAAGCTGTGGCTGCCCGGCTTGCGGAAATTCCAACTCCTCAAGGAACAGGGATTCTTCGGCAAGATCCTCAGCGTGCGCGGCGAGTTCGGCTACTGGGTCTTCACCGGCGAGCACGCGGGCCAGCCGATCCAGCGGCCGAGCTGGAATTACCGCAGCGAGGACGGCGGCGGCATGATCGTCGACATGCACTGCCACTGGAGATATGTGATCGACAATCTCTTCGGCAACGTCACCCGGGTCTTCTGCAAGGCCGCCACGCACATCGAGCGGCGCTTCGATGAAAGCGGCAATGCCTTCCCATGCACGGCCGACGACTCCGCTTACGCGCTGTTCGAGACCGACACCGGCGTCACCTGCCAGTTCAACTCCTCGTGGAACGTCCGGGTCCGCCGCGACGATCTGCTCACCATGCAGGTCGACGGCACCGAGGGCTCGGCGATCGTCGGCCTCCGCAAGTGCTGGGCCCAGCACCAGAGCGTGACCCCGCGGCCGGTGTGGAACCCGGACATCGACAGCCCGATCAACTACTACGACCGCTGGACCGAGGTGCCGGACCAGCTCCACTTCGAGAACGCCTTCAAGATCCAGTGGGAGCTCTTCCTCAAGCACGTCGTCAACGACGAGCCCTTCCGCTGGACCTTGCGCGAGGGGGCCAAGGGCGTGCAGCTGGCCGAGCTGAGCTGGAAGTCCCACGAGACCGGCGCCTGGGTCGATGTGCCAACCGCCGGGTGAGTCGTCAAGTGGGGTGCGGGCGGCTCGCCCGCAATCCAGAATAACGGGCGAGCCGCCCGTTCCCCTCTTCTCCAGACGAACGGGCGGGCCGCCCGTTCCCCTCTTGCCTTCGACTTGCCTCGACTTCCGCTTCCCCTTCACGCGGATCCTCGCCCGTCGCCGCGCGGCCTCCCTGAAACCGCCTCCCCCCGGACTTGTCAGCGGCGTGCGGGCAGGTAGGCTCGCGCCATGCGCTTTTCACTTTTGCTCCTGTCGGTGCTGGCCGGCACCGTGATTTCGTCTCTTGCCGGGACGCCGCAGCAGGCGGACGGGGTGCGGCGGCTGTATGAGGCGGACTTCAAGCAATGGGTGCTGAGGCTGCAAGTCGCGTCGACTTCGGAAGAGCGCCAGAAGATCGCGGCGGAACGGCCCGACACGGCGGCCGCGGCGAAGCGGATGTGGGCGGTGATCCAGCCGAACCTGGCGGAAGCGTGGACGGTCGAGCCTGCGGCCTGGTTGTTGCGGCTTTCCTCGGGCCTGGTGGTCCAGGACGAGACCGGTGCCGTGAAACCCCTGCTGGCCGGCGCGGCCCAGGCGATCCGCGAGGCGGCGGTGAAGCACCACCTCGCCAGCAAGGACCTGGCCCCGCTGTGCATGGCGATGGTGGCGGCCAACGATCCGAATTCGCTGCCGCTGCTCGAAAAGATCGAGCAGGAGAGCCCCGAGAAAAAGGTGCAGGGAGTGGCCGCGCTGGCGATCGCGATGCTGCTCAAAGACCTCAGCGACGAGCCGGAGGTGATGCGGCGGCGGCTGACGATGCTGCGCAAGGCGATCATTGAAAGCAGCGACGTGGAGATCAACGGGGTGAGCGTGGCCAAGATGGCGGAGGACGAACTCTACATCATCCGCTTCCTCAGCAAAGGCCGCGAGGCTCCGGATCTGGTCGGCACCGATTCCGGCGGGCGGCCGATGCGGCTGTCCGACCACAAGGGCAAGGTGGTGGTGCTGTTGTTCTGGCGCTCCGAGGAAGGGAGCACCGACCAGATCATCGAGCTGGCCCAGCAGATGAGCGAGCGCTTCGCCGGCAAGCCCTTCGAAATCGTCGGCGTGAACCGCGACCCGCAGGTGGCCTTGCGCCAGTTGCAGGCGGGAGGCCAGATCGCGTGGCCGAATTTCTCCGATCCCGGCAACAAGCTCGGCGGGGAATTCCGGGTCGCGGTGTGGCCGCTGGTGTATGTCCTCGATGGCGACCGCAAGATCCACTACGTCGGGCCGATGGGCTCGTTCGTCGAGCTGACGGCGGCGGCGGTGTTGGAGCAGTAAGGCTTTTCAATACACCGGCACGTCCGGGTCGATCTCGGCCGACCAGCGGTCGATGCCGCCGGCCATCGACCAGACCGGCTCATGGCCGCGGGAACGCCAGTGGGTCGCGGCGCGGAGCGAGCGCATGCCGTGATGGCAGTAAACGATCACCGGCTTGTCCGGCAGCTGGGCCTCGCCGAAGCGGCTGAGCGGGACCAGCCGGGCCCCGGGCAGGCGGTTGATCCGCCACTCGTCGTCCTCGCGGCAGTCGACCAGATCGATCTCGCCGCGGGCGACGGCCGGCAGCAGATCGGCGACCTGGGCGGGCGTCAGCTCGCTGCCCGACGCGGGGTCCGGCAGCAAACGGCTCATCGCTCGACGATGACCGGGGTTCCGACTTCCGCGTTCTCGAAGAATTTCTTCGCCATCTTGTCCGGCATCCGGACGCACCCGTGGGAGGCGGCGTAGCCCGGCAGGAAGCCGGTGTGCATCCCCACCGCCGGGGCGAAGTTGAGGTAGTTGTACATCGGCGCGCCCTCGTAGTAGCAGCCGGGAGGGACCGGTTCCTTGAGGCGTTCCGCGTCGTCGTCGACGACCCGGTCGGTGCCGATTTCCTTGAAAACCCCGTAGCTTGAGGAGCGGTGGTCCACGATCTTGCGGAGCACCTTGTAGTTGCCCGACGGGGTGCCGTTGCCTTCTTTGCCGGTGGAAATCCGCGAGACGCCGGCGAGGTGGCCTCCCTTGTAGAAGTAGGCCTTTTGCTGGGTGAGATTGATCCGGATCGACGGCGATCCGCGGAGATGGTCGCCGTCCCAGTAGGAGACGTCGTCGGGGATCGGGCTCGATTTCCAATCGTGCTCGCGCTTGCCGTCGAAGCCGGCGAGGTAACGCGACTCGCCGCGCATGTTGGCCATGGTGCCGTCGAGGTTGGCACACGAAACGGCGAGCAGGGAAACCAGCGCGGCAGGGAGTTGAAAGGCTTTCATGGTGGTTCGGACGGGCGGATTATTAAGGGCAATCGGGTCCGGGGTCAAGGGTGCGCGAATCGGCGTTGACTCGGCATCAAACGGCTGATGACCCATGACCTGCGGCAGGCGGAGGCAGCGAAAGAGCTTGGCTACGCGGTGGACTCGCCGGGACTTTTCTGAGGGACAGGCTTTTTTCACCGTTGCTGAGGGACGGACTTTTCCGTTGCTGAGGGACAGGCTTTTTTCACCGTTGTTTCTGAGGGACAGGCTTTTTCCCCGGGCTTTTTTCACCGGCTTTTCTGAGGGACATGACTTTTCTGAGGGACGGACTTTTCTGAGGGACAGGCTTTTTTCACCTCGGAGGGACAGGCTTTTTTCACCTCGAAAGGCGACACTCCATTCCAGGCGGCCGCCGCCCTATGGCGTGTGGACCTGTGGTCCACACGCGTGTCGACGGCACGTCGACACTCCTTACGGTTTCAGCTCATCGCTTCACATGGCGGAACCCCGGCAGCGCCCTCACCAGCCGGCGCATTTCCAGCTTCATCAGGGTGGCGGTGACGAAAGCCCATTCGACGCGCCCGGCCAGGTTTGATCTCATGCGCGGCCATTCGCGGTGGGAAGTCCGGAATGTGGTAGCGGCCGCGCCGACGGCCACCAAGGCCTGATCGCGAAAGATCCGGCCAGCCCCTATTCCCCCGGCCGCCTCTTCTTTGATCCTGGAAGGTCATCCGAGAGATCATTTCGTGATCAGGGCGCGATCAGCGCTGTTTGAGAAAGGCAATCAGATCCGCCATCTCCTCCACCGTGATCGCAGCCTCCAGCCCCTCGGGCATGAGGGAGACCTTCATGCTTTGAAGGGTCTCGACTTCATCCCGTCTCACCGTGCGGGTTTTTGCGTCGAGGGTTTTGAAGGTCAGGCCCGCCGCCGTCTCGTCCGCAAGAAGCCCGAAAAGTTGCTCACCGGTTTTCAGGGTCGCGCTGTAGGCGTGGAAGCCCGGCTGGATGTCGAGATTGGGATCGAGGATGTTGGCGAGGATTTTTTCCGGAGGGTGATCCACCACTGTTTCGAGACGGGGACCGATGGAAAGTCCTTCGTTCCCGCTCTGGTGACAGGAGGCACAGGCGCGGCGGTAGATCTGCCGGCCTTTTGCCGGATCGCCCGATTGATTGAGGGCCGGGCGGTAGCGAGCCATGACGTCGGCCCGGCCGGAGGCGGCCGAATGGAAGAGTGCCGTCGCCACGTCCTTGAGTGACTTGTCAGGATGATTGAGAAGCTGCATGCGTCGGGTGGCATCGAAGTCGGCGGGGCTGAGATTGCCGGATTGGACGCCTGCGAGCAGCTTGCTTGTCCAGAGAGGTCGGCTCATGAGGGTGTCGAGCAAAAGTCCGCGCTGATGAGGGGAGAGTTGCGGCCATTGTTTGAGGGCGGAATCGGGGAGCGACTTTGCTCCCGTGGCGGCCAGGGTGGAAAGGATCTCAGCCCAGTGTGCCGAATGGGGCTGCGATTCGAGTTGGCCGGAGAGAAAGGCGATTGCTTGCTCCCGCACGGGCGGGTGGCGGGAGAGCAGGGCTGCGGCGGCGAGACGTCCCGGCAAGGGAGACGTGTCATCGTCCATCCCGGCGGAGGCTTCGGCGAAAAGGCGATCCCTCTGCCCGAGCAACTGCGAAAACGCATCGGAGCCGCCGGCCGCCTGAAGGGCGTCGGGTTCGAGCTGACGGGCGCGGGCTTCATCCAGAAAAGTGCCGAACCCCTTCCACCGGGCGGCCCGAGCATCGTCGCCAAAGTCGAAGGCCGGAGCCAATAGCCGGGAGAGCGCCATCCGGTTCTCCGCCGCCAGCGCCATCGGCAGCAGACTGGAACGTGTCGCCGGAGTTGCCGCCTGCGCCAGCCGGTCCAGATGCGGCAGGGCGGAACTGAACACGGCGGCGGTCAGGAAGTGATCATGGTCCGGCCGGTTGAGCAATCGAGCGAGCGCCTCGCCGGACTCCGGATTTGTCCATTCGCCGAGGGTGAAAGCAAGTTGAAGACGAACCCGGGGATCGGGATCATCCAACAGGCTGATCGCGGTTTTGATGACCTCCGGATCGCCGCTCGATTCGGCGAGGCGGAGAGCATTCTCCCGAAGGCCGGCATGGGGATGGGTGAGTGCCGCGACAAGCACGCCGGAGGAACCCTCAAGTTTCCCGAAATGGTCGAGCGTACACAGGGCGTGAAGACGGGCGAGTGGATCAGGCGCAGTGAGGGAGATGTCCCTGAGGGCGGCGGTGAGTTCGGGAGTCTCTTTTCCCCAGGCGAGCATTTGTTGGGCCTTGTCGCGAACCCAGCCGTTGGGAGAATGGAGTTGCCGCACGAGCGCCTCCGGGCCGAGTGAGGAAAGGTCGGGAACCGGGCCCGGAGTGACACCCTGACGAAGGACCCGGTAGATGCGGCCCATGTCGTCTCCAAGGCGATAGTGGGGAAGCAGCTCCGCTTTTCCCTCCTCCGGCAGCCAGTGCGGATGTTCGATCATGTAACGGTACATGTCGGCGATCCAGAGCGAGCCATCGGGACCGGTCCGCACCATGACAGGACGGCACCAGCGGTCTGCACTGGCGAAAAAATCCGGGGCGTTTTCCTCTCCGACCCGCCGGCCGGAAAAGGTCGGTCCGTCGGAACTCAGTTCGAGTTGCTGCACCAGATTGTGGAAAGGCTCGCAGATAAAAGCCATCGTCCGGGCGGCGGGGAACAGGTAGCTGTCACGATAGATCATGCCGCCGCAGGCGGAGGTGTAACGACCGGCCTCCTTGAAACTGTGGAATCGTTTTTCGGGCGGACTGGCCGCGTACACCGGGGGATTGGAACCACCGGGAAGCTGGACCCGGCCCTCCGGCGCGGCGAAGTGGGGATTGCGGCGCAGATAGTGGTCGGGCAGGACGTAGTGCCAGAGTGGATGCGAATTCTGCGTGCCGAACCAGTGGCCCCAGTTGTCGCGATTGCGGCCGAACTGGGCGGGTCCGCTCTGGGCTTCGACTTCGCCGAAGTCAGGTCGTATCCGGAAGTCGCGGCTTCCCACGAGAGTCTCCGTGCCGGCGCGGATTGACTTCAATTTGGTGTCGGCTCCGTGTTCTCCGTGATGCCCCCCGGCAGCGACGTAGATCCAGTTGTCGAGTCCCCAACGCAGTCCGTTGGCGCGGAGTTGCTCGTTACCTTCCGAGAGCCCGGTATAGAGAACCTCCTGCTTGTCGGCCTTGCCGTCTCCATCCGTGTCCTCGAGATACAGGATGTCGGGGGCGGCGGTGATGATGACTCCCTCGCGCCAGGTGATGAGTCCGTTGGGAAAATTCAGTCCATCGGCGAAGAGGGTGCTCCGGTCGTAGGTACCGTCTCTATCTTGATCTTCGAGGACGCGAATGCGCCCGCCCTTCGCGCCAGCGTTGTCGAGCCCGAGGGGATAGTCAGCCATTTCCACCACCCAGAGGCGGCCCTTGGCATCCCAGTCGAAAGCCACGGGATCGAGCACGAGCGGTTCGGCGGCCACGAGGCGGGCTTCGAATCCCGCAGGCAGATGGAGCGCTTTGAGACTGGCTTCCGGAGTGCGCGGGGCGGAGTCGGGTTGCGGTTTGGGAGCGGTCCTTCCGGCGGCTGAAAAATGGGAGGCCACCTGGTCCGCACTCAAGGCAAAGGGGTAGAGGGCGATCTCATCGAGCTTGCCTTCCAGTCCGAACAAGCCGTCGCTGCGACCGCCGAAAAACACGTCGGTTGTTCCGTCCGGCAACGTCCATTTTGCTTCCGATTCGATCTCCTTTTTTCCGTCCAGATAGACGGTCAGTTTTTCGTTTTCCCTCACCAGCACGACATGATGCCAATCGCGGTAGGTGAGTCGTGTTTTTCCTGGAACGACCTGACCGCTCTCATTGCCGGTGTAGAAAAAGAGGCGGCCTTCCGGCACGTCCGCATTCGTCCCCCCGATGCCGAGGTGTTCTCCATGGGCACGCGGGTCGCCATCGAGGCCACGTGAAAAAAGGTAGGCGGTAACGGCCCGGGCATCATCGGGAAGGCCGTTCCAGAACCAGAGTTCGGCGCTGTAGGTGCGGCCGGGTTCCTTCATTCCCGCACGCAGCCTGCCACCCGCGACATGGGTGGAGCGGTTGATGTCCGGACTCGCGAACGGATTGGCTATCTCCGGCTCGGCGGAAATCGCACCGCCGACCCGCTGCACCCCGGGCAGGCCGAACGCGACACCGTCCTCCCAGGTGGCGGAGGACTTGCCCGTCGCTTCCCGCGGCTGTGGTCCGGTGAGATCGTTGAGCGGCCAGTAGGCGAGAGGTTGATCTGTCAGGATGGTGCGGCGGTAGTGGCTGTCCCCGTCAGCAAGGGCGCGGCGGGGTTTTCCGCTGACGGACTCTAACAAGCCCAGGATGGTATCGACGATTTTCGGTTCGGCGGTTTCCTCAAGTCCGGCCGTGCGCGCGGGCCAGGTGGTGTATCCGCCGAGGTGGTGCTGCTCGGGCGGCGGGATGTATCCTTCCGCACCGTTGGCGAGTTCGATATTGAAGGTGAAGGGGAGGGGACTTTGTCCCTTCAGTTTCAAACCGGTGATGCCAAAGACCTCGTTTGGCAGTGCCGTGATCGCGAGGTCACCGAGGCGGAGGGCCTGGAGAACCAGCGTGGTCTCCGGGTTCGCGTGAATCCATGCGGCCTGTTCCGCGTAGACTTCCTCCTTGCTCTCCGGAACCGCGCCGGCGCGAGCGGCATTGATCGGGGCGGCCCAGGCGAGCCGTTCTTTGGAAGGGAGGCGACGGCTCAGCGGCAGTTTCGCTTCGGCCATGGCAAGGGGAAGGCCGGTCCGGTGTTGGATTCCTTTCCGGGCGTTCAAGGCGATCGCGGCAAGACCGGCGGCGTATTTGGAGCGGGTCAGTTCGGGATCCTGCGGCCGGCTGTAATCCATGTAATGCAGGTCGCCGCTCGTGCCCTGTGAGACGAGGCCGACGGAGTTCCCCCCGAGTGACTTTTCCATCAGTCCGGCGAGTTCGCCAAAGTAGTCGGCGGAGAAACCGGGCCCGGCTCCGAAGTAGTGCATTGAGAAATTGGCCATCATCGCGATGGGCTCGTCGTTGTCCGCCCGAACGAGACTGAGGATGGATAGCTGCGGGTCGATCGGACCGGAGGGGCCCACGACATCCGGACTCTCGTAACCCGGATGCATCATCGCGCGGACGCTGACCTCTCCGAAGGGATCGGCGATCATTTTGTCAGGACGCCGAATCCAGCGCCGGCAATTCGTGAAGGCATGGGCGTCGACCTTTGCCCATCCCGCCTTCGCCGGGGTGAGAGCGGCGTGCGCCTTGACGATGGCTTCGGCGACCTGAGGGATCATCTGGGCGGTGTAGGCCTCGTCCTTGCGGGTCCCCAGGCACATCGCCATGGCTCCAGGTGCGGAGTGGGTATGAGTCGAGGAAATCAGGATGTGTTCGGTCTTGAGGCTGAGTTCTTTGGTGACGAGCGCCTTGATCGACCCACACACATCCGTGGGCAGCATGCAGGAATCGACCACGCAAAGGGCAACCGTGGTGTCGCCTGATTTTAAAACGAGCGCCCGTGCGTGAAGGGGATCGTCAACCCGGTCCGCCATGGTCTGAAGGAATCCGCCGTTGCGGATCGCCGGCAGCTTCGTCGGCGAGATATCGACCGTCGCCGCCCCGGCTTCGAGCGGTTCAACGGCGAGGACGTCTGTGCCAGCCGAAGAAATACAGAGGAGGAGGAGTGGGAGAAGGCGTGTCATCGGGCGCAGTCAGAGCGATTCAAAATCAGGCTGGCTGCTAGGAATTTGCTTTCTGCGGGAAGCTCCTGAAACAGCTGTTGGAGGAATCTCCATCGGACTGGAGGGTAGGTTCACGGTCCGCCTTGCCAAGATCGATTTTGGCAGGGATTCCCGATTGCGGCGGCCCCCCCCCTCGTGGGATGGGAATTTCGGGCGGGTCGGGGATGGGGGGAACTGGGGAGCGGGATGGAGAGGACGGCTGGGATTTTCAAGGGAGTGTGACCCTGCGGTCCACACGAGTGTCGACGGCACGTCGACACTCCTTATCAGATCATCTCTTCACATACCGGAACCCCGGCAAGGCCCTCACCAGTCTCCGCATCTCCAATTTCATGAGGGTCGCCGTGACGACTTGCGAGGGCAGGCCGGTGGCGTCGATCAGGCGGTCGACGCCGGATTCCTGGTCGCCGAGGGCGGCGAAGACGCTGGCCTCCTCGGGCGGGAGTTCGGGGACGGCGTTGTTTTCGGCGAAGGGCAGCGAGGGCTGGCGGGCGAAGGGAAGCTCGCCGAGGTCGTCGAGGATGTCGGCGCCGTCGGTGACCAGGGTGGCACCCTCGCGGATCAGGCGGTTGCAGCCGGTGGAGGTCGGCGCATTGATCGGGCCGGGGACGGCGAAGACCGGGCGGCCGTATTCGGAGGCGAGGTTGGCGGTGATCAGCGAGCCGGACCAGGCCGGGCACTCGGTGACCAGCAGGGCGCGCGACCAGGCGGCGACGATGCGGTTGCGCTGGGGAAATGTCTGCTTGTCGGGCGAGGTGTGGAGCGGGAACTCGCTGACCACCGCGCCGTGGCCGTCGGCGATCTTTTCGGCGAGCGCGAGATTCTCCGCGGGGAAGAGTTTGGCGAGGCCGGAGCCGATCACCGCGACGGTTCGACCGCCGGCGGCGAGGGCGGCTTCGTGGGCGACGGTGTCGACGCCGCGGGCGAGGCCGGAGACGATGGTGAAGCCGGCGTGGGCGAGTTCGAAGGAGAGCTTCTTGGTGACGTTGCGGCCGTAGGTGGTGATGCGGCGGGTGCCGACCACCCCGATGGCGTGACGGTCGCGTTCCTCGAGCTTGCCCCAGACGTAGAGGAAGAGCGGCGCGTCGTAGGCCTCGCGCAGGGCCGGCGGGTAAGCGGGGTCCTCGAGCCGGACGATCGACAGTCCGCGTTCCTGGACCTCGCGGAGCTCGGCGGCGGGGTCGGCGTGGTCCTGCCAATTGAGAAGGATGCCGGCGGTTTCCTCGCCGATGCCGTCGATCCGCAGCAGCTCGTCGCGCGAGGCGGCAAGCGCGGCTTCGGGGGAAGCGAAGCGGTCGAGCAGACGGCGGATCCGGACCGGGCCGATCTTCGGCAGGAGATTGAGGGCGACGAGGGCTTCGAGGGAAGTCATGGGGAAGACTCAAGACTTGGAGACACAAGATCCAAGACTTGAAATGGAGGTTGTTAGACGCGCCACTGGGCGAGTTGTTCGGGGAAGGGGCAGTCGGAGCAATCGCTGGCGTCGTCGAGGCAGAAGTCGCGGTAGATCTGGAGGAGGGCCTGGTGGTGGGCGGCTTTTTTCAGCCAGGGCGAGGCGGCGTCCTCGCTGCCGAAGAGGCGGATGGCGCAGCGGCGGACCTTCTCGTTGCGGGCGCCGGCGGCGAGCTTGAGGTAGCGGTCGAAGGGTTCGCCTTCGTGCATCGCGAGCGGGAACAGGTGGTTGGCGAGCAGCTCGACGGCGCGGGCTTTGCCGAACAGCGCGACCGGGCGGGCGGTGGCGGCGGAGGAGAGGGTGTGGCGCTTGGTCCAAAAGGGGTCGTCGAGCTTGGACAGATACGAGACGAGCGCCGGGGCGTCGAGCGGGCGGGCGAAGGCGAGCTTGCGGAAGCGCGGCCAGTCGAGGGCCAGCGCGCCGAGGGCGGCGACGCGGCGGTGCGGGTGGTTGGCCGGGCGCTGGCCGCCGGCTTTCCACGGGATGGTGTGGGCGGATTCCCAGCGGCCGCGGGCCTTCCACCAGTCGTCCCAAAGGCCGCGCAGGTGGTCGCGGGTGTCGGGCGGGGCTTTCTCGTGAAGGTCGGGCGCGAGGAAGCCGGCGGCGCCGAAAAGCAGGGCTTCGGTCTGCTCCGGATGCTCGCGCACGGCGGCCAAGGGCAGGCGCTGGGCGAGCAGCCGCATCGCCAGCGCGTTCGAGCGGTAGCCGAGGGTCTCGGCGACGGCGTGGTAGAGGGCGGCATCGCGGCCGTGGGCGTCGGCGTTGCGGAGGAAGCGCGCCGCTTTCTGCGCGGCGCGGTAGTTCGCGGCTTCGGCCAGCAGGGTGGCGATGGCGGCGGGCGCGACCGCTGCCAGCGGCCGGACACAGCGGCCGGGGCGGGCGATGGCGGTCTCGCGGCGCGGGCGCAGCAGCGCTTCTTCCAACAAATCGCGCGGCATCAGGACCCGCGGCACCTCGCGGTGCTCGCGGGTGCGGGTGAACGATGCCGGACCGTCGCCGGCGAACACGACGTGCAGCACCGTGTCCTCGAAGGCCGGGTCGGCGCCGTGGCCGTGGGCCTCCCAGTCGGAGGGGCGGAGGTCGAGCTCGACCGGGCCCTCGCGGACTCTTCCGGCGATCTCGACGGCGGCGTGGAGGAAGTCCGGGCCGGCGCTGCGGTTCCACTCGCCGAATTGCACGACGCGCACCGTATTTCCCGCCGTGTCGCGGAAGTCGCGGCCGAAGGCTCCGGCGAACCACAGCGCCTGGAGTTCCAGTTCCGCCGGCAAGGGGGACGGCGGCGGCTCGGCCAGGATCGGCCGGTCCCACACGTCGGCGAGCAATCCGCGGTAGGTCATCGCTGCGGCGCGGCCGGTGGTGCCGGCGGCGGGGGAGGGGGGTCGAGGATGGTCATCCACGCGACGACGGCCGCGGTCTCGGGCAATCCGGCGTAAAGCGTGCGGGCCCCGCGGAGGATCTTGACCGCCTCTTCCTTCCGGTCGGCGGCCCGCTCGATCGCGGCGATGTGGAGGTCCATCCGCAGGCGGTCCGGCTTGTCGGCGAAATAGAGTTTCGCCTTGCGGAAGTCGCCGGTCGCCGCCACCCCATCGCCGCGTTCCCGTGCCATTAGGCCCAGGGCCTCGATCAGCGTGCCGCTCTTGAGCCGGTCGGCGGCGTCGCGGAGCTGGCGGTCGAGCTGCGCGGGGTCTTCCTTCCAGCGCTGGTTGGCGAGCCGGAGCGCGCGGTAGTCGCGGTCGGCGTCGGCCTTCTCGCCGCTGCCGTCGAGGTGGAGGAATGGCCGGTAAAGCGGGTCGCCGAGCACCACGTTCTGCCACGACAGCACCGGCAGCGCCATGTAGGCGGCCTCGACCAGGCAATGGCCGGCCAGCAGGCGGGTCTGGAAGAGATCGAAATGATGCGTCATCTGGAGATAGGGCTCGAACACGTTGCCGAGCGTGGCCGCCGCGCCGCGGGCGAGCAGCGGGGCGGACCAGTTCTGCGACGGATCGCGCAACTGGCCCGCGCTCATCGAGTGGAGGTGGACCGCCACCGCGCCCTTCTTGAACTGGAAGGCGGGATTGAGGAAGGGCCCGCTGACATGGAAATCGTACCAGCCGAAATAAACCGCGGCGTCGCGCAGCGGGAAGTGGGTCGGCAGGGTGTCGGGAAAGCGGTCGGCGAGCACCGGGATGCCGAGCGCGAGGTGGGCCTTCGCGATGTTCTCGAGGGCGGGGTCGCCTTCGGGCATCTCGGAGAACTTCTGCGCGACATCGATGACCGACATCCCCCACAACCCGGTCTTCTCGGTTTCGATCGCGTCGCGGATCATCCGCTCGCAGATCTCGCGGGTCGGGGCGTCGATGCGGCCGACCAGGGTCATCGGGATGCCGGCTTCGGCGAAGGACTTCTCGGATTTGAAGTAGGGGTTCTGGAGCGGTCCGGGCAGCGGCAGCCCGTCGATCCCGAGCAGCGCGAGTTCGGAGTCCACGGCCGCCTCGTCGGAGTGGGTGAACGGCGGCTCGCCCGGTTTCAGCGCCGGGCTGCCGGGCTCCTTGTTGATCCGGCTCGGCACGCCGCGGATGCAGACGAGGATGCGGATTTTCGAGCGGGTGGGAACCTTTTGGCCACGCGCGTCGGGTCCGCGCTCCCACCACTGGCGGCGTTCGAACTCGCGGATCAGGGGGTCGCGCAGGCCTTCGTTGAACTCCTTGCGGGACACCGCCTCGACCTCCGGCAACTCCAGTCCCACCAGCTGGGCGGCGGGGATCTTGCGGGCTCCGGCATACAATTCGGCGAGGGCCTTCGAATCGGCGGACGACGCGTTGTAGAGAATGGCGACCGTCGCGGGGTCGGGCGGAGCCGGGGCGGCGTGGAGCACCAGCGCGGAGGCAAGGAGAAGTGCGGGAAACCGGATCACCGGTGAACCATGACGCCCCGGCCCGGCGAGGCAAGCCGTGGACACCGGTCAGGCGCGGATTTTCAGGCCGTCCCAGGCGACCCGGACACCGGCGGGAAGCATCGCCTCCAGTTCGTGGTGCTCGTTGTCGTGCGTCAGGTGGGTCAGCCAGGCCTGCCGGACCCCGGTGCTGGCGATGATTTCCAGCGCCTCGTCGGTCGACAGGTGGGTCGGGTGGGGCTTGGAGCGGAGGGCGTCGATGATCAGGATGTCGGCCCGCCGCAGCAGCTCCATCGTCGCCGGCGGCACCCGTTTCGCGTCGGGGATGTAAGCGACCGCCGGCGCTCCCGGGGATTCGAAGAGGAAGCCGTGGGTTTCGGTCTGCGCGTGGTCGACCGGCAGCGGGGTGATCGCCAGAGGGCCGATCGAAAACCGCCCGTCGATCAGCCGCGGGTCCGGTTTGATGTAGCCGGAGTGGATGTTGCCGGTGGAAAAGGCCCAGCCGAACATGGTCTGGAGGGTGGCCATGCAGGAGGGCCTGGCATAGAGCGGGAGCGGCGAGTCACGGTGCCAGCAGAAGGCGCGGAGCTCGTCGAAGCCGACCACGTGATCGACGTGGTCGTGGGTGTAGATCACGGCGTCGACCTTGGTCAGGTCCTCGCGCAGCGCCTGTTCGCGGAGATCGGGTCCGGAATCGACCAGGACCGAGGTGTCGCCGGCCCGGACGTGGAGCGAGGAGCGGGTGCGCTTGTTCCGCGGGTCTTCCGAGCGGCAGACGCGGCATTTGCAACCGATGACGGGAACGCCGACCGAGGTGCCGGTGCCGAGCAGGGTGAGTTCGAAATCGGCGGCCATGAAGTCGCAGGGACGGTGGCACGGCAGGCGGGCGGGGGCAAGGGTGGGGCGGGTCTTGAGGATGGGGAGGGCATTTCGGGGCTGGCCACCCCCGGAGCCGCCGCGTCGGGAGCGCTGGTCTTCGGACCGGCGGAACGGTCCTTGGGAGCGGTTGGAAGGAGCACAACTTTGCAAGTTGCGATGGGGGGCGGGCGGCCTGCGGGGGTGGCATCGTGGCCGGGTGAACGGATGGCCGCGGGAAGCACGCAACTTGCAAAGTCGCGCCACGTCGCCGGCGGCCGGCGCCGGCGGCACTAGACCAGCTTCGCCTTCACTTGCTCGATCTCCTCCGTCAGCACTTCCCAGCGGGTGATCGAGGCTTCGAGGCGCTGGGTGACTTGCTCGACGGTGTTGCTGACCAGGCGGAACTTGGCGGGCGAGGCAACGACCTCCGGCTTCGAAAGATCCGCGGTGGAGTTGGCCTGGGCGGCTTCGAGGTCGGCGATGCGCTTCTCCAGCGTCACCAGCTCGTCTTCCAGGGGTTTGAGCACCTGGGTCCGGAGCTGGCGCTGCTCGGCTTCGATCCGCTTCTGGTCCTTGCGGCTCGGAGCCGCGACAGGGCGGCCGGGGTTCGCCTTCGTTTCGGCGGCGGCGGTCGCGGCGGCGGCCCGCTGGGACAGGGTGGTGCCGCCCTTTTCGTCGGCGGTTTTTTCGAGGTAGTAGGTGATGTTCCCCTCGAACAAACGAGGGCTCTCGCCGGGGCGGAACTCGAGGGTCTTGTGGACGACCGGATCGAGGAAGGCGCGGTTGTGGGAGACGATCATCACGGTGCCGGCGTAGTCGGCCAGCGCGCGCTGCAGCACCTCCTGCGACTGCATGTCGAGGTGGTTGGTCGGTTCGTCGAGGATCAGGAAGTTGGCCGGGGCGACCAGCATGCGGACCAGCGCGACGCGGGATCGCTCGCCGCCGGAGAGAACCCCGACCTTCTTGAAGACATCGTCGCCGCGGAACAGGAAGCAGCCTAACAGGTTCCGGCAATACGGCGCGGACTCGCGGCTGGCGACCTCGGCCACGGTCTCGAGCACGGTCTTGGTGGGATCGAGCTCGTCGGCGTGGTTCTGCGAGAAGAAGGAGGTGGCGACCTTGAGCCCGAAGTGGTGCTCGCCGTCATCGGGCGCCTCCTGGCCGGTGATGATGCGGCAGAAGGTCGACTTGCCGGCGCCATTCGGGCCGACGATGGCCATCCGTTCGCCGCGGTTGATCTCGAAGTCGAAATTCTTGAAGACGTTGAGCGGGCCGTACGATTTGGAGACCTTTTCGAGCTTGGCGACCAGGTTGCCGCTGTTCGGCGGCGGCGGGAAACGGAAGTTCATCACCGCGTCGGCGGCTTCCGGGGCGGGGATGCGCTCGATCTTGTCGAGCATCTTGATCCGCGACTGGACCAGGGTCGCCTTGTTGGCGGAGGCGCGGAAGCGGTCGATGAAGCGCTGGATGTCGGCGATCTCGCGCTG
>CAMCYK010000051.1 GCA_945883695.1 Akkermansia muciniphila
CGGCCAGTTGGGAAACGGCGTGGGTCCCGAGACGCCGGCTCCTTCACCGGTGCCGGTCCCGGGCCTGGGGCCCGCCAGCGGAAAAACCGTCGCCGCGCTCTTCGCCGGCGGCGGACGCAGCCACGCGCTGGCCGATCCCGGCGCGCCGCGGCGGCGCGCAGACCCCTTGAACCTGACGGCGAACCCGGGGGCCACGGCTCGTTTCACCGCCACGGTCAGTCATCCGTTTCCGGTGTCCGCCCGCTGGCAAATCAGCGCGTCGGGAGCGGGCGGACCCTTTCAGGACATCACGGACGAGCCGTCCGCCAACACCGGAACCCTGACGCTGGGCGAAATCGGCGGCATTCCCCACGGAGCGGCTTTCCGCGCGGTGTTCTCAAGCCTGTCCGGCAGCGTGATCAGCAATCCGGCGGTTCTGAGCAAGACCGAGTGGCCCGCGACCTTCGCGGCGGCGTCCGGTCCGCTCGCGACCGTCACCTCCGCCTCCGTCGCCGGAAATCTCGCGCCGGTCCTCGGGTTCGAGCCGGCTCCGGGCACCGAGCTCACCCTCATCCGGAACACCGGCCCGGCACCCATCCGCGGGCGCTTCGCCAACATTCTCCAAGGCGCGACCGTTCCGCTGACCTTCAACGGGGTCACCTACCGTTTCGTCGCGAACTACCACGGCGGCAACGGCCGCAGCCTGGTCCTGCAATGGCCGTCGATGGGCTTGTTCGGATGGGGACGCGGCGATTCCGGTCTCTTCGGAAGCCTCGGCTCCTCCCAGACGCTGCCGGTCGGGATTCCGATCACCGGCGCGATGGCGGGCAAGACGATCACCGGGATGTCCCACTCCGGCGGCCATGTGCTCGCGTTGACCGCGGACGGCAAGGTTTTCGCCTGGGGAGGAAACGGCAGCGGCCAGCTTGGCGTCGGCTCCACCACCGCCAGCAGCCAGCCGGTCGCCGTGGAGGGTGGCGCGCTTGCCGGGAAATCCGTGGTGGCCCTTTCGGCCGGCGACCATCACAGCCTCGCGGTCACCTCGGAGGGTCGCGTCGTCGTCTGGGGCAGGCTCCGTACCGGCTACGGCTCCACTCCCAACAGCCTGCTGCCGGTGGAACTCAGCCCGGGCGGCCCGCTCGCTGGTCAAACCGTCGTCGCGATTTCCGCCGGCGGCACTTTCGACCTCGCCCTCACCGCGAGCGGTGAAATCTTCGGGTGGGGCGGAAACAGCTTCGGCCAGCTCGGCAGCTACAACACCCAGTACCAGCCGGATCCCGTCCTGATCGGCAAAGGGGAGATCGGCTCGCGCGTCGTGACCGCCATCGCCGCCGGCAGCGACCACGCGCTGGCGCTCACCGAAGACGGCGCGGTCTTCGCCTGGGGCTCCAATCAGTATGGCTCGCTCGGCCTCGGCAACGGCACGCCCGGATTCCACAATCCGGTGCCCGTCCGGGTGGGGGCCGCCGGGGCGCTTGCCGGCAAAACAATCACCGCCATCGCCGCGGTCAGCTCGCGCGGCATGGCGCTGACCGACGATGGCCAGGTCTTCGGCTGGGGCATCAACTGGAATGGCGAGCTCGGCAACGGCGGCACCGCCAGCGGCCTGGTGCCGGTGGCGGTCGATACCAGCGGGGCGCTCGCCGGAAAATTCGTGACCACCCTCGCCTGCGGTTCCTCCCACACCGCGGTGCTGACCCGGGACCGCTCGATCTTCGCGTGGGGTGACAACGGCAACGGCGAACTCGGCTATCCCGGTTGGGAGGACAGCCTCGTTCCGGTGGAGGTTGCCACCGGCGTGATGGCCGGCGCGACGCCTGCCGCTCTCACCGCCGGCTGGGACAGCAGTCTGGCGCTGGTCGGCCATGGCGCACCCGCCATCACCCGCCACCCGATGGATTTCATGGCCGCCGCGGGCCAAACCGCCACCTTCACCGCCACCGCCACCGATCCGTTTCCCTTCGTCGTGAAATGGCAGGTCAGTCCGGCAGGGGCCGCCGGACCCTTCGGCGACATCGCGGGCAATGCCGGCACCTTGACCGTGCCGGGAATCACCGCGGCCCAGGACGGATGGGCATACCGCGCCGTGTTTGTCAGCGACGCCGGACAGCGCGCCACCGCGCCCGCCGTGCTGAGGGTCGTCGAATGGTCCGCGAGCCTTTCTTCCGCGGCTGCCGTTCCCTTCGGGTCGATGCGGGTCCTGGCATCCGGGCCACTGGACCTCGATCTCGGATTCGCCCCCACCCCCGGCGCGAATCTCACCTTGGTGAGGAATTCCGGCCCGGAATTCATCGCCGGAACTTTCGACAACATCCCGCAGGGAGGTCTCGTCACCCTGACCCATGCCGGCACCAGCTACCCGTTTTTCGCCAACTACTTCGGCGGGAACGGCCGCAGCCTGGTGCTCCAGTGGCCGTGGACCGCGGTCGCCGGCTGGGGGCAATCCCTCGGGGCTTCACCGGTCGCGGTGGGCACCCGCCCGGCGCTGGCCGAAGACACCCTCGTCGCCCTGCGAGGCGGTCCCGGCCACCAACTCGCGCTGACCGCGGACGGCAAGGTCTTCGCCTGGGGATCCGGCAACCAGGGTCAGCTTGGAAGCGGCGGAACCTCGTCCAGCCAAGTGCCGGTGCCGGTGATGGATACCGGAGCCCTGGCCGGAAAAACCCTGGTGGCGGTCGCCACCGGCGACAGTTTCAGCCTCGGGCTCTCCGCCGACGGGGAGGTTTTCTCCTGGGGATCCGATTTCAACGGCCAGCTCGGCGATGGCACCTCCGGCGGGAGCCGGACCGAACCGGTCGCGGTCGTCGCGGACGGCGCCTTGGCCGGCAGGACCGTCACCGCCATCGCGGCCGGAGCGGACCACGGTCTCGCCCTCACGGCGGACGGCGAGGTCTTCGCCTGGGGCGACAATTCGCGCGACCAACTGGGCACCGAGGATTGGCGCGACAGCGCGGTTCCGGTGGCCGTCGATACCCGCGGCGCGCTCTCCGGGAAGACCTTGGTGGCCATCGCCGCGGGGGAAAACCACAGCCTCGCCGTCACCGCCGACGGGGAGGTGATCGCGTGGGGCGAAAACACCAGCGGCAAGCTCGGAAACGGCAGCACGACCGACCCGGGCATCCCGGTGAAGGTCGATGCGTCGGGGGCTCTCGCGGGCAAGCGGGTGGTCGCGGTCGCTGCCGGAGCCCACCACAGCGCGGCCCTGACGGCCGATGGCCTGGTCTTCACCTGGGGCTCCAATTCCAACGGCCAGCTCGGCAACAACGAGGTGCCGAACAGCAGCGCGGTGCCGGTCGCGGTGACCCGCGACGGGGTTTTGGCCGGACGATCCGTCGTCAGTATCTCCGCGAGCGGCAACCATTGCCTGGCGGTGGCCGCCGACGGGGAAATCTTTTCCTGGGGTTGGAATGCCTCCGGACAGCTTGGCAACGGTGGCACCGTGACCCGTCCGGCACCGGTTGCCATCGGGAGCGCTGGCGCGCTCGCCGCTGCCTCGGTGCACGGGGCCGTCGCGGCCGGCAGCAGGAGCTTCGCCTTGCTGGGCGTGGCGGGTTCGCCCTTGGTCACCACCGTTCCGCGGAGCCACTCGTTCATCCTCGGCGCGGGGGCCGCCGCGCCGTCGGTGGAGTTGACGGCGGCGGCCCTGGATCCGCTGACCCTGTCCGTCCGGTGGCAGGAAGCCGGACCGACGGGGGATTTCTCCGACATGGCCGGAAACCCGGGCGCCATTACTTCCACGATCCACCTGAGCGGGCTGACGGTCGCCGCGGACGGACGCCGGTATCGGGCGGTATTCTCGAACGCCGGCGGCTCGACCGCCACCCTGCCCGCCACGCTGGCCATCAGCCCGGCGGAATCCACGGTCACCCTCGCCACCGCCACCGGTGTTCCCTTCACCGCGCGGTCTCCCGTTCTCGACGGGTCTTTGGACATCGCGCTCGGCTTCGCGCCGGTCCCGGGAGCCGAATTGACGCTGGTCCGCAACACCGGCGGCGACTTCATTTCCGGAGGCTTCACCAACCTCGTCCAGGGCGCGGTGATCCAGCTCTCCCACAGTGGAATCCCCCACGCGTTCGAGGTCGACTACTTCGGCGGGAATGGCCGCAGTCTGGTGCTTCGCTGGGCCAACAGCTTGGCCGCGGCATGGGGAAACGGATCCTCCGGTCAACTGGGCGCGGGCAACAGCACCGCCACCAACCGGACCCCCGTCGCCGTCGTCGCCAGCGGGACATTGTCAGGACAAGCGGTGGCCAAGCTCGCGGCAGGCACCAGCCACAGTCTGGCGCTCGCCTCCAGCGGCCGGATCTTCGCGTGGGGAGCCAACCCGTCCGGCCAATTGGGAAACGGCACCACGGCCGCCAGCAATCTCCCCGTGGAAGTCGATGCCAGCGGCGTCCTCGCCGGAAAGCGGGCCATCGCCATCGCCGCGGGTAGCGCCCACAGCCTCGCCCTCACCGCCGACGGACAGGTCGCCGCCTGGGGCTCGGATTCCAACGGCCAGCTCGGCAACGGCGCGTCCGCCGGCAGCACCACGGCCGTTACGGTGACCCGCGACGCCGCGCTCGCCGGCAAAACCGTGATCGCCATCGCCGCCGGCCAGCTTCACAGCGTCGCCCTGGCTTCCGATGGAACCTTGGTGGCGTGGGGATCGAACCTGTATGGCCAGCTGGGCAATGGCACCACGACCACCGCCCAAACCCCGGTCGCGGTGGTGGCCAACGGGGCCTTGGCCGGGAAAACCGTGACCGCCATCGCCGCCGGCACCCGCCACACCTTGGCCCTCACCGCCGACGGCCGGGTCTTCAGCTGGGGCTCCAATCAAGCGGGCCAGCTTGGCAACGGCTCCGGCAACCCGACCGCCACCAGCCCGGCCGCGATTTCCGGGGGCGGCTTGATCAATGGGAAAACCGTCGTGGCCATTGCCGCCGGCGACAGCCACAGCCTGGCGCTGACTTCCGATGGCAAGGCCTACGCCTGGGGCCTTGGCAGCCAGGGGCAGCTTGGCACCGGATTCACCTCCGGCAGCTACGCTCCGGTCGCCGTCCAGACTTCCGGCGCGCTGGCCGGGAAATCGCTGGTCGCGATCGCCGCCGGTGGCAGCCACTCGCTGGCGATCGGCTCGGATGGCCCCGGCTACGCCTGGGGTGGCAATGACTACGGCCAGCTCGGCAACAACGTCAGACCTTCCCTCAGCCCGGAGGCGATGAGCACTCAGGGAGCCATTGGCAGCCGCCCGCTGATGGCGATCGCCGCCGGAACCTCGCACAGCCTCGCGCTCGCGGCTAGGGGTGGCGCACCCGTCATCACGGAGTCGCCGCTTTCCAAAACTGTCGCGGCGGGCACCACGGTCACCCTCACCGCGTCGGCGGATGGCTATCCGTCTCCGACCGTGCGCTGGCAACGCAGCACCACCGGGCCCGGCGGCACCTTCTCCAACATGAGCGGGCAAACGACACCGACCCTGGAACTGTCCCAGGTCACCCCGAGCCAGACCGGCTACGCCTACCGGGCGGTGTTCACCAATCTCGAAGCCAGCGCCACCAGCGCTGTCGCCAGCCTCACCGTCCAGCCAACCTTTGAGAACTTCCTCGTCTCCCGGGGGCTGCCAGCGGACGCCCCGCCGACGGACGATCCCTTCCACACCGGCATCCCCCTCCTGCTCGCGTTCGCCTTTGATCTGGATCCCATCTCGCCGGACCGGACGAAATTGCCCGCCGTCTCTTTCGTCGGCGGAAAGCTCCGGGTTTCCTACACCCGCTGGAGAAACGCGCCCGATTTGCACCACACGGTCGAGGTCAGCCACGGGCTCGATCATTGGATCTCGGGACCGGACGTCACTGAAGTCATCTCGGTCACCCCCCTCGGCAACACCCGCGAAACCGTGGTCGAGCAGGAGATCCTGGCGGACCCCTCCCCCGCCGGCTTCGTTCGCGTGAGGGTGGAACTCGATTCGCCCTGATCCGGTGCCCGTGGCTGTTCGGTGGAGGGCTTGGCCGCCCGCGAAGTAAGCGCAGCAATGCAGCGAACCCATGACAACGTCCAACGAGCCAATACAACGAGCCAGGCATTTGGTTTTTTGGTTGTGAGAACACACCCTCAATTGATTGATTATAAGGGCATAAGCAGGTGACAACCGCATCCAATAGTTGGGGCGGCCTCACGGCACGTGGCCCAGCGGTCGAACGAATCCGGCCATCGGCAAAAAGGACTTGTTCTTCTCGAAGTTTCAGTATTTACTGAAAACAACGAAAGAGAACACCATGAAATTGCCACCCACCCCCGAAGGAATCGAAGTCTTCTACGACGGCCGCTGCGGAATGTGCTGCAGCTTTCACGAGTGGATCGCCCGCCAGCCGCGGGCCTTCCGGATCGAATTCATCCCCTATCAGTCGCCGGATGCGGAGCGGGTGTTTCCGGGATTGGGAACGCTGGATCCCGCCCGGGAAATGGTGGTGAGGACCCGCGACCTTCAGATTTTCCGCGGCGCGGAAGCCTGGGTCTGGTGCCTCTACAGCTGCGCGAACCATCAGACGGCGGCCCGCCGCCTCGGCGGGCCGGGATTGCTGCCGGTGGCCGTCCACGCCTGCCGCGTGCTCGCCGCCAATCGCCACGCGCTGAGCAAGGTCTTCTTCCGGAGCAAGGACCGGCAGGTGCGGAAGGAACTGCACCGGATGGAGACCGCCCGCTGCGAGAATGGAAACTGTGCGACCCGATGAAAGAGCTGTTAGAAACTGGTTTGTGGATCGGCGGCGGATCGCTGGTGGTACTCGGCATCGCGAGCTTTTGGATCCCGAAGGCCCTCGGCTGGCGGGAGAAGCTGGCCGGGCTGACACCGCTGATGCGGGAGTTGTGGTGGACCTATTCGATCTATGTCTGGGGCAGCCACGTGTTCTTCGCGGTGCTGACCCTGGGCTTCGGCGACTGGCTGATGAGCCGGACCGCGCCGGCGACCGCGATGTCGGCGTTCATGCTGCTCTGGTGGTCGGTCCGCTTGTGGCTCCAGTTCTTCGGTTTCGATCTCCGCGAGATCGAAGACAGCCGGGCCAACCGCCTCGCGAAGCATTTGCTGACCCTCCTGTTCACCGGCCTGGTCGTCCTTTTCGGAAGCCTGGTGGCGTGGAACGCGGGATGGCTTCCTCTTCCATGATTGCGGCCGTTTTGATCCTCGTGGTGCTCGCCATCGCCGCCGGCCCGGTGCTCGCGGAAGTCCGGTCGGCCGGCTGGAGAAGGCTTGCCGGCTGGCTGCTGCTTGCCGGCTTGGTGTTAGCCGCCGATCGCGTGATGACGGATGCCGCCGCCCTGCCCCGGATGATCGGGATCTGCTGCGTGCTGCTCGCCGCGATGAAGGGACTGGTCTACGCGGAATGGGCCGGCCCGCGGCGTCTCCCTCTCTCCCGCTACGCGGTGTTCGCGTTCTTCTGGTTCGGGATGGACCCCGGAACTTTCGGGAAGCGTCGCACCGGTCTGGACTGGAAGGGCGATGTCGGCCTCGGGCTGCTGCTGATGGTCATCGGCACCCTCGGAGCCTGGTGGGTGGCAGCGACCCCGTGGCGGGCGATCCTGCTGATGTTTTTGCCGATGAGCCTCGGCTTCCATTTCGGCGCCCTGCGGGTGTTGAAAGGGGCGCTGCGGGCCGCGGGTTTTCCGGTGAAGACGCTCTTTCCCAACCTCCTCGAGACCCGCGGGATCGGCGACTTCTGGAGCAAGCGGTGGAACGTCGGCTACTCGCAGATGATGCAACGGCTGGTCGGCCGGCCGGTGGAAAACCGGCTCGGCGCCGGGGCGGGGGTGATGGCGGTGTTCCTCGGTTCGGGGCTGCTCCACGAACTGGCCATCACCCTGCCGGTGCGATCGGGATTCGGTCTGCCGACCTTGTATTTCGCGCTGCACGGCCTGCTGACCCTGTTCGAGAGGAAGCGGGGGCGGCCGATCGGGAGAATCCCCGCCCTGCTGGCGGTGGTGCTGCCCTTGGGGCTGCTTTTTCCGCCGGCGTTCCAAACGGAAGTCATCGCCCGCTGCCTCGAGGTCTTCGCGGCGGTCGGGGCGGGATGATCCGCTTCGCCCGTTCGCCGCCAGCTCCGGATGATGCATGACCGGATTCAGACAGCCTGAGAGTGAGCGACGAGGCCCGTCTTCATTTCCCGACGAAGGCCCGGGCAGCGGGCATGAGGAAGCCGGCCGGGTAGTGGACCGCGGATCTTCAGTCCGCGCCACGGGTGCGGGGGATTTCGAGCGGACTAAAGATCCGCGGTCCAGTACACGCCCCGTTGCGCCGAGCGTCCTTCCGTGGTTCGTCGCGAACGGATCTGAAGGAGTGCTGGCGGCAACTTTCGCCCGCCAAACTTTCGCCAGACACGCTGTCGGTCCGAGGGTGTATTAAATCGTTGAAGATCAATGGAGTGTCTCACTTGAGAAGCCTCCGTGGCTCGGGGCGGATCATGCCGGTCATCTCAGACCAGGGTGATCTGATCTGGGCCGGTGCGATCGACGACTCCGGTGGCGATGGCGTGGCGGGTGAGGCCGGCGGTATCGCGGAGAGCGAGCTTCGCGGTCAGGCGACCGGGGTGCTCCCCGAACGACCTGATCGGGTCTCCGCGTCAGAACAAGCCGCGCCGGAGAACCGGGCCAGGACAGGAATCCAGACCGCCAGCCAGTGGGTCAGGAATTCATCCGAACCGTTGGACCGGAACACCGTGCTGCGGTCGAACAGCAGGCCGGCGAACACCGCCACGGCCAGCCCCAGCGGCCAGCGGCAGCCGCGGCGGGCTAAGTCGAGCCCGGCCTGGAGGGCGATCCCCAGCACCGCGAGGTGGGCGGCCAGCGCCACCCATCCGCCGGCGCGCCAGGTGGCCAGATAGCTGGAATGCTCGTGCAACTGGATGCCCACCGGGCGGCGGTTCGCCGCCAGCCCGTGGCCGAGCAGGCGGTCCCCCTCCAGCTCCTTCCACAGGATCCCGTAGGCATCCAGCCGCCCCGAACTGCCGCGCCCGACCATCCCGCGGACATGGAAGGTGCCGACCAGGTCCGGGGCGGCGCGGTCGGTGGCGACGGCCGGCGGCGGTGCCACGAGGTGGAGTTTGAGATTCAAGCCGGCCGCTCCCAGTCCGACCGCCAGCGCCAGCACGGCGAAAACCCGGAGAGAGGCCTGCCAGCCCCGCCCGGCGAGCAGGAAGGGCAGGACCAGCGCGATCATCAGCCACCCGCTGCGGGAGGCGGTGAGGAAGATCGCGACGCCTAACAGCAGGGCGAGGGTCCAGCCGGCTTTTTCGAAGCGCGGACGATGGAGCAGCCGCTCGACCAGCACCGCCCACGCCACCGCGAACAGATAGGCCGCCGTGTTGGTATGATCCCAAAATTGCTGACCCATCCATCCGCCCAGCATGCGGGTCGGCCACACCACGGAAATCCGCTCGGGATTGAAATGCGGACTCTTCTCGCTGAGCTCCAGATGCCAGGCATAGCTCACGAAATACCCCGCCAGCGAGGCGGCCAGCAGCATCACCGTCAGGGCCAGCGCGACCCAAGCCCCCCGCGCCTGCCAGCGCGGTTGCAAGAGCAGCAGCACGATCACGCCGGTCCCGAGCACCCCGGCCATGCCGGCCAGCGCGAGTTTCAGGACCTGCCCGGCGGACTCCCCGTGGCGCAGTCCGCCCGCCAACGACGACGCCTCCGCCACCAGCAGGCAGGCGACCACCGCTTGCACCCGACGGTCGCCCAGCGCCGTCCGGAATGTGGGCATCCACCCGCCCAGCGCGAGCGCCACGATCCCGAAGACCAGAAAGCCCGCCTCGCGGTATTCCGGCGACGAAAAAAACAGCAAGGGCAGCAGCAGAAAGATCACTGCGGCAGCGGCGATGCCCCGCTCCGCCCGGCGGCTCGACGCGGCTGCGGGAGGACCAAGGTCGGCACTCATCGCGACGCGGCAGGCCCGGGGCGGGATTCGGGGTGGCTTGCCATCGCGGTGGCGTGGGAGTGGGGGCGGTGCATTTCGTTGTTCGTTCGCACGGCGTGCTTCGGTGCGTTCTAACCCGGCTCGAACGGCACGGCGATTCCTTTGTAAGCCCGGACAGGAGAGGGCCCGCACGGGAGGGTCGTCCTTGCCGTGCCTCCGGTTCAGCCGCCCTTTGATTCTCCCCGATTCCGAAGCCCTGTGGCAAAGCCGCGCCGCTCGCGGATTGCATCGCGCCGCCGATGCGCGAGTCTCCCGGCCGCTGAGCAACCCGCACGATCACCCCACCGCCCTGAAGGACCTTCAGGACGCGATCTACCGGGAAAAGGTCTTGCGCGCCCGCTCGATGACCCCGGCGGAGCGCCTCGACAGCATCTTCGAGCTTTCCGCTTTCCAGTTCGGCATGATGCACGCCGGCGCCATGTCCCGGCTTGGCACCGACGATGAGGAAGCCGGCTGGGATGAGGTCAAGCGCGGCCTCGCCCGACTGGCCCGCGCCAGGGATCACCTCCTCTATGTCGACCAGCGACCCGCAGCGGTATGAATCTCGTCGAGCTCGCGAATTCCGTTTTCGAATCCGCCGAATCGCTCGGCATTCCCCACATGGCGGTCGGTGCCATCGCTGCGGGAGCCTACGGAATTCCACGGGCGACCAAGGACATTGACCTGTTGGTCTCGGTGGATGCCAGCCGTGGAATCCATCAACTCATCCGGCCGGGTATGTCGAAGCCTGGTGCGACACCCACGGCACCCGCGGCCGCTTGCAAGCGACCCTCGACAGCCTGCCTCCCTTGTAGCCGCGGTGCCCGGTTGATGGTACCGCCGGGCCCGGAGGAGACCACACCGTTCCACCGATTCACGGGAAGAATGGACGATTGTTGATTGAGGATTGTTGATTTTCGATTGGAAGAGGGAGCTGGCGGCCGCGAGACCCTTCTACAATCAAGAATCAAAAATCAAAAATCCACATTCCTCAATCCTCACTCGTCAATCCGCCGGCGCCCGGTGCCTGCATCCGCGATGGACTCCCCCCCGCTCCCGGCTAGCATGCGCCTCCGCCCGCCGTATGCCCGCTCCCTTGCTCAGTGAAAAGCTCCACGCCTCCGTGTCCCGGGACTTTTTCCGTCCCCTGACCCGGCCGTCGGCGGCGATCTATGTCGACTGCGCCGAGCGGCTCGCCGAACTCGCCGGGGAAGCCGGCCGCATCCCGCATGGCGAGGCGATCGCGCTGGTCCGCGAAGTCCTCGCGGCCCATCCGGACATCGTGCTCGACGACGACGAGGGCGCCTCGCTGCGCGACGCCCGCCAGCGCGCCGGCCAGATTTTCAACCGCCTCTGCGACTCGAAGTGGCTCGAGGACCAGCAGCTCGGCCTCCACGAACGCTGGGCCCTCGTCTCGCCCGGCCTGCGGCCGCTGCTGCGCCTGCTGCGCGAGCTCGCCGAGGACGAGATCGCCGAGCTGAAAACCTTCGCCGACACCGTGCGCGGCGTTTGCGAAACGCTCGAGCGCCCCGGCATTCTCGACGCCCGCCTGCACGAGCCCGACGCCCTCCGCGCCACCGTCACCGACGTCAACGCCCGCCTCGAAAGCGCCATCCTCCAGCTCCACGGCGTCGAGAAACTGATCTCGCTGTTCGACCGCAAGCAGCGCCTCAGCGACTCGCCCGCCGAGACCCTGCGCCTGCTCTACGCCGAGTTCGGTGCCGGCCAGCACATGGTTTGCTACGATGCCCTTCGTAGGAACGGACTGCTGCCGCGCCTGCAAGTCCTGCGCTCCCACGTCGCGGACCGCCGCGACGATCCGCTGGTCAAGGAACGCCTCGCCCAAGGCCTGGCCGCGCACTATCACTGGGACGAAAGCGAGGCCTACCACCGCGCCGAGAAAGCGCTGCGCGAGCTCGAGCACCGGCTCGCCGCGATCCGTCTGGTCGCCGACGCGATCGACGCCCGGATGGCCTCGTTCAACCAGCTCTCCCAGCAGCGCTACCGCTACCAGACCGAACTCCGCGGCCGCCGGCCGGAGATCGTGAAGACCTACTGCGACGCCATCAACGCCGCCCACGAAGGCAGCCGGCTCGGCGCGCTGCGCGACACCGCGCCCGACTTCGCGCCGCTGGTCCCGGAGGTGAAATTCTTCTACGGCATCGAGTCGCTGGCCCGCAGCCGACGCGCGAAATCCCCCGCCGACCTGAGCTTCGGCGGCGACTCGGAAGGCCGCGACGAATCCGCCGAGGACACCCTCGCCGCCCTGCGCGAACGCCAGCGCCTCGCCCTCACCCCGCAGCGCGCGGCCCGCCTGGTCGCCCGCCTGCTGCCGGAGAAAGCCGCCTCGCTCGGCACCGAGCATTTCGCCGCCGCCGACCTCGACGAGATGCTCGACCTGCTGGCCATCGCCGCCTACGAGCACGCCGTCACCGCCGACGGCCAGCGCGTCAAGTGGCGCGTCGACGGCCCGGGAAAACTCCGCGGCATGACTCCCGGCGACATCCCCACCGACCCGCAGGCCGGCTGGAAGATGGAACGCTTCAACGTGCAACGGATCTAAAATTCTTCCATCCCATGTCCGATCCCCACTGGCCGAGATTCTGGTCCGACGTCCCCGAGGAAGACCGCCCGCCGCTGCGCGAGATCCTCGCCGAGTTGCTCGGCCGCGGCACCCTGTTAGGCAATAGCGGCGCCGGCCGCGACCACTTCCTGCTGGCCCGCGACCACTACCGCGGCCACCTCGAGGATTACCTTTCGCCGCTCGGGCTGGAGCTGATCGTCGACGACGATTTCTCGCTGCTCCAGGCCCGCCCGCGGCCGGAGTCCTGCCACCTCCTCGCGCAGTTCACCAAGGACGAGACCCTGCTGCTGCTGGTCCTCTGGCGCGTCTGGGACGACCATCGGACCCATGAGGCGAGCAGCGCCGTGATCCTCACCGTCGACGAGCTGTGGACCCGTTTCCGCAACACCTTCGACAAGATCGACCCGCCCGAAAAGACCCACCTCGACTCGCTGTTAGGCCGTCTCAAGCGCCACCGCCTGATCCGCACCCACAAGCCGGAAGGGGCGCTCCAACTCGGCGAGACGCTGATCGAAGTGCTGCCCAGCCTGCCCCGCGCCATCCCTTTCGACAGCCTCGAATCCTGCCTCGCCCGTGCCGCCCTTTACCAACCGCAGGATGACACCTGACCCGGAGGATCCGTCCGACGACGATTTTCGACTTTCGACCTTAAGACTTTCCGACATGCCATCCCGCGTCCATCTCAGCCGGATCCTCGCCATCAACTGGTATGGCTACCGGCGCTTCATCGACCTCGCCGGCCTCTCGTTGATCACCGGCGCGAACGGGTCCGGCAAGAGCGTGCTGCTCGACCTGATCCAGTTCGTGATGCTCGGCGAATCGCTGAGCCGCTTCAACAAGGCCGCCGCCGGCGCGGGCAGCGGCCGCTCGCTGCGCGGCTATTGCCTGTGCGACACCAACACCCAGGGTAACGACGGCCAGGAGCGCTACCTGCGCCCGTCCGGCGTGACGCTCGCCGGCCTGGAATTCGTCTGGCCGCACGAGGACGGCGAGGAAAACCCGCGGCGCGAGACCTGGGGCGCGCGGATCGAGTTCGAAGGCCCCACCGCCAAGGCCCGCACCCTCTGGTTCACCGTGCCAGGCCGGCTCGAACGCGAGGATTTCCTCGGCCGCGAGCTCGACCCCGACGCGCTCGCTTTCATGCCGGAGGACGAATTCCGCGTCCACGTGAAGCGCGACCTCGGCGGCGAGGTCTTCGACCGCCAGGCGTCCTACCTCGACGAGATGGGCTCGCGCGGCCACCTCGGCTTCGACCGCGTCCAGATGAACAAGACACTGCCGAACTCGATGGCCTTCCAGCCGGTCGAGTCCTTCGAGAAGTTCATCCGCGACTACCTGTTAGAGCCGGGCATGCCGGACGTGAAGGCGGTGCGCGCGAGCGTCGACGCCCACCGCCGGGCCCAGGAGCGGCTTGAAAAGATGCACGACCAGCACGCGCGGCTGACCCGGATCGGCGCGCGCCATGCGGAATACCGCAACGCCCGCCGCGACGCCCGCCTGCACGCCCATCTCCGCGACGCGCTGGCCCACGAGCAGAAGCTGGAACTCCTCACCGCCCGCCGCGGCCAGCTCGACCAGCTCCGGACCCAGAACGCCGAGCAGCGCGCCGACCACGAGGCGGCCTTGTTAGAGCGCAACGAGCTCGACTCCCAGCTCGCGAAGATCCGCCTCGTGGCCGGCAACGACTTGCAGATCACCCGCCTGGCCGAAGACCGCGGCAAGCGCGACGAGGTGGCGCGCGAGCTGGAGGCCTTGCGCGAGACCGAGAAGAGCGCGCGGCAGTTCCTCCATGACCGCACCCAGCATTGGAAACAATGGCTGCGCCTCGGCCAGGAACTCGGCCTCGAGGAGCCCGACAGCGCCGCCGCCTGGCTCAAGCAGATGCAGGGCGCCGACGAATCCGCCGCGCTCGACGCCGCCGCGCGGATGCCGCGGATCTATCAGACGCTGGTCAACGAGGCCCGCGACGCGTTGCGGCCGGTCGAGGAGAAAATCAAGGACCTCGAAGGCCGCGAATCGCGCCTCCGCCGCGAGCTCGACGACCTCGACCAGAAGGGCAGCGCCGCGCCTTCACCGCTGCTCGATGCCCTCAAGTCGCGCGGCCAGAAGGCGGACGCCCTCGGCCGGGTGATCGAGGTGAAGGCCGAGGCCGAAGCGTGGTGGCCGCTGTTGGAGTCCTTGCTCGGCGGCAAACGCGGCGCGGTGCTCGCCGCCGACTTCAAGGCCGCCTGGGACCAGGCCCGCCGGCTCGGCCATGTCGAGGAGCCGCTGGTCCAGCCGGACGAACTCGGCGCGCCGCCGAAGCAGCCGAAGCCCGGCACCGTCGCTGCCTTCTTCGAGACCGAACACCAGCTGGCCCGCGCTTACCTTCATCATCTCTACGGCGATCTCGTCGCGGTCGAAAGCGCCGGCCAGCTCGAGGCCCATCCGCGCGGCTTTTCGAAAGACGGCTGGCTGAAGGACCCGCCCCATCGCCGGCACTTCCAGCCGTCGAAGGAGTTCACCATCGGCGAGGAAGGCCTGCGCCGCTTGCGGACCTTGCGCCAGGACGAGCTGGCGGAAGTCAGCGAGGAGCGGGCCCGCCTCAGCCGCTCGCGCGAGGATTGGCGGACCTTCCTGCATCGCGGCGAGCAGTGGACGCTCGACAAGGGCGACCCGCCGGCCGGCAGCGCGCGGTTGCGCGACCTGCCGCGGCTGCGCAAGGAACTCGGCCAGCTCGACGAGACGATCCGCCTGCTCGCGACGCCGGAGCGCGAGGCGGTGGTGGAGGAGCTGCGGGTGAAGGAGAAGACCTTCCACGGGGTGATCGAACGCGTCGGCCGGCTCGCGACCAGCCTGGAGAAATTCGCGCTGGAGGAGAGCAAGCTGTTGGACGGGATCGGCGGACTCGAGGAAGAGGAGCGCGCGACCTTGACCCGGCGCCAGCTCAGCCGCGAGTCGCTCGACGACGCGCGCGACGCCGAGATCGGGGATCTGATCCACGCCGCCCGCGAGCAGTTCCCGAAATGGGACCAGCGGCTCGAGGCGGCGGCCGAGATGGCCCGCATCCGCCAGCACGACGCGGACCTGGCCCGCGACGGCCGCGACCGCGAGCGCCACGCGCTGGCGGAGACCCATCCGGAAACGGCGGAAGCCTTCGATCCCGCGGACGACGACAACTCGCGCTACGATGCCCGTCGTACTGAACTCGAAACCCACGAGCTGGAGAAATACACCGCCGCCGCCGAGGACGCGCGGAAGGAATGGGAAGACCGGCTCCAGCACCAGGTGCTCGATGTATTGAAGGAGAAGCTCGACGAGGCGGAGCGGACCAAGCGCGAGCTCAACCGCGCGATGGATCACGACATCGGCGGCTGGCGCTACCAGCTCTCGATGAAGGCCGACCGCAGCCACAGCGCGATCTGGACGCTGGTCGACAAGGGCCTCAACCCCGGGCTCGAACTCTTCGCGGCGGGTGCCAAGGAGGAGATCGAGAAGGCCAAGGCCGCGCTGATGGCGGCGATCGAGAACCCCGACGACACGCGCCAGCAGAGGGCGCTCGATTACCGCTACTACCACCACTGGGACATCCAGGCCACGCCGACCGGCAAGGGCGAGGGCGCGGCGATCTCGCTCAACCGGAACGCGAAGAAGCAGAGCGGCGGCGAGAACCAGGCACCCTTCTTCGTCGCGATGCTCGCCGCCTTCCAGCGGGTCTATGACCTCGGTCCGCGCGAATCGCGCAAGAACCTCGGCATCGTGATCATGGACGAGGCCTTCTCGAAACTCTCCGGCGACCGCATCGACGCCTGCCTCGGCCTCGCCCGGAACTTCGGCCTCCAGCTCGTGATGGCCTTTCCGGAAGACCGGCTGCCGACGATGATCCAGCATGCCGAGACGGTGGTGCAGTGCCGGGTCGACCGCAGCTACGACGACAAGAGCGGCCAGATCACCAACATCGAGAACTGGGTGGTCAAGGTCGACCGCGAACGGCTGGTCGAGGCGCTGCGGTGAGGTTCTGCAGCTCGAGCAAGGGGGCGCGCCCGCTCAAGGCTGCTCGAGCCACTCGGCGAGGATTGGCCGGTCGGCATCCGCCCAATCCAGCGCCCGCAACCCTTCCCGCGGGCACCAGCGGATCTCCGAATGCTCGTGCGGATGCAATTCCCCCGAGACGATCCGGCAGACGAAGGGGTGCAGCCGGATCGGCCCGCGGCCGTAATCCCAGACCACCGGCGTCAGCCGCTGGCCGGTTTCCACGGTGATGCCCAGCTCCTCCGCCAGCTCGCGCAGCAGCGCCGCGGCGGGGCTTTCGCCGTCCTCGACCTTGCCGCCGGGAAATTCCCACTTGCCGCCGAGGTGCTTGCCCTCCGGCCGCCGGCAGGCGAGCAGGCGGCCCGTTTCGTCCAGAATCAGGCCGGCGACCACCTCGATCATCTTCCGTCGGCGAGGCGGTCGGCGAGCATCGACGGCAGCTTCGCCGCGTGGATCTTGCCCTGGGTCGTCGGGAGGTCGTATTCGACCCGGCGGAAGACCAGCAGGCGGTGGTCGAGGTCGTAGATCGCGTAGCAGGCGCGCCAATCGCCGTCGCGCGGCTGGCCGACCGAGCCGACGTTGATGAAATACTTCGAGCCGTCCTCGATCACCACCGATTCGGCCGGGACCTCCTGCACCTTGTCGGTCTTCACGTAAACCCGCGGCACGTGGGTGTGGCCGTGGAAGCAGACCTGGGTGAACTGGTAGGAAAAGTTCGACATCGCGTCGAAGCGGTTGGTCACGTAGTTCCAGTGCGCCGGCTGGTCGAGGGTGCTGTGGACCACGGTGAAATCCTCGACCTGGCGCACCATCCGCAGGCGCCGCAGCCAGGTCCGCTGCTCGTCGCTGAGCTGCAGGCGGGTCCATTCGAGGGCGGCGGCGGCCACCGGGTTCATCGATTCCAGCGAGTGGCTGCCGGACGCGTCCTCGTCGTGGTTGCCCTTGACCACCGGGCAGTCCATCGCGCGGACCCGTTCGAGGCAGGCCGCCGGGTCGGCGTTGTAGCCGACCACGTCGCCCATGCACACGTAGTCGGTGCAGCCTTGTTCGGCGGCATCGGCCAGCACGGCCTCGAGAGCTTCGAGGTTGGCGTGGATGTCACCGAAGAGGGCGATTCGCATGAGAAAGAGTCGGCGGGAGAGGCTTAGGGGAGGGGTCGGGCGGCTGTCGAGCGAAACCCTGCTAGTGATCGAGGACGGGCCGCGGCGGCAGCTCGTCCCGCTGGCGGATGAAACTGAGTGGATCGTCGGGAGCGATGTTCCGGCGGTATTCGAGCAAGCGGACTGCAGTCTCAACCCCGTCCTTGGGAAATCGGTTCGTCACATCGAGAAAATAACTGCCGAGATTGCGCAGGGCTTTCTCTTCGCTGCCGAAAATCTCGACCGCGCGGGCGACCGGATCGTCCGGCGGCTCGAGGCCGTATTCCAGCGCGTAGGCCAGGCTCAGCAGCGTCGGCACCCGGTTGGTCGGTGTTTTCAGCAGCTCGCGGACCTCGGCCAGCGACTTGGCCGGGTCCTTGCCGGAGCGGACCTGGGCGCGGAACAGCGCCCGGTGGACTGCCATCGGGGCCTTGCCGGTGGCCACCGCCCCGGCGTAGGCCTCCGCCGCGAGCGCGTCGTCGGGGTAGCGGAAAACGTCCGAGTAGAGGTCCCCCAGCGCCGCGCGCAGCCGCCAATCGTCGGGATTGTTGCGGATCCCCCGGGCGAAGAAATCGCGGCCTTTCTGGACCCAGCGCCGCGACTCCGCCTGCGCCCGCAATTCGGGTAGGCCGGCATCGATGCGGTAGTGGGACGCCGCGTTGGAGCTCATGTGCCAACCGCCGATGTCCCAGTAGTAATTCCCGCGCGGCGCGAGCTGGACGGTCGTGTTCATCGCCCGCTCCAGCTCCGGCCAACGTTGGGCGGAAAAGTGATCGGTCACCTCGAGGTGGGTGAAAGTCGCCACCAGCGTGCGCAGGCCGGCCAGCGCGACCGCCGAGCTGTTCTGCCCGATCGTTTCCCGCAGCCCCAGTTCCAGCGGCTCGGACAGCAGCCCCTGCGCCCGGAAATCCGCGGTCATCGCCCGCTCCACGGGCAGCCGCACCACCCCGGCCACCAGCAGGACGGCGGCGGCGGCAAACAAGGGGCGGCGGCGCGATTTCATCTCAGAACTCCTTGTCGGCGAACACGATCCACGAGACGAACAGGTGCAAAATCACGTAGAAAGCGGTGAGGCCCAGCAGCATCGCCAAACGGCCCTCCGGGAAGACATTCCCCTCGATCACCGCATCGACCACGTTGAAAAGCTGGAAATCCGGGAAAACCACCGCCACCGCCAGGCTCCCGATCCGTTCCACCGGGCTCAAGCCCATCCCGAAATAGGCGGTGCGGGCATCCGCCTGGAAGTTCCCGATGAAGTAAATCAGGAAGCCGGTGATGGTGGTGAACAGGGTGCTGGTGGAGAGGGTGGAGATCAGCAGCGCGATCGAGGCCATCACCGCCGCCCGCAGGAACACCGCGACCACCGCGCCGTGGAGGCTCCAGGTCGCGCCCTGCGCCAGGGTCTCCTGCCGGACCGCCTCGATCTCGTCGGCCGGCCAGCCTTGGCGGGTCATCGCGGCCACCTGCTCGGCGACCACCAGCCCCGTCCGATACCTCAACACGCCGCTCATCAGCAGGTCCATCGCCGCCAGCGAGACGAAGAGCAGCAGCAGCACGCCGCCGAACTTGCCGATCAGGTAGTCGAGCCGCGGCACCGGCTTGGCGAGGATGGTGTAGAGGGTGCGGTCCTCGACGTCCTTCGGCAGCAGCAGCGCGGTGGCGACCACCGCGAGCACCACCGAGAACAGGGTCATCGTCCCCAGCGACCAGCTGCGGATCGAGCGCAGGACGTCGGTCCCCTCGAGTTCCGGCCGGCCGAGGTCCTGAATCCCGAACAGGTTGCTGCCGAGCAGGATCACCGCGAACACGCCGAGGAAATAGAACACCTTCATCCGCACCAGCTGGGTGAAGGTATGCATCGTGATCACCCCGATGCGGCGGGGGTTCAAGGGGCGGTTCCGGGCGGGACGGCTCATCGTTCGATATTTTGAAAATCAACCCTTCCCCGCGGTCTCCTCGAGGAAAAGTTTCTCGAGCGTGGTCCTCGGCCGCCCGGTCCGCAGCCATTCCGCGCCCCCGTCGGCCGCCACCAGCGCGTGGATTTTTTCCAAGAGCTCCGGCGAGGCGTCGCGCAGCAGGATTTCGGTCTGGTCGCCCACCGCCAGCAGCTCGTCGAGCGGGCCCTCCTTGACCATCCGGCCGTGGTGGATGATGCCGACCCGGTCGCAGACCTCCTGCACCTGCTCCAGCAGGTGGGAGCAGAGGAAGACCGTGATCCCGCGCCTCTTCAGGTCGAAAATCAGGTCGCGGATCTGGCGCGAGCCGATCGGATCGACCCCCGCGGTCGGTTCGTCGAGGATCACCAGCCGCGGGTCCTGGACCAGCGCCTGGGCGAGGCCGATCCGCTGCAGCATGCCTTTCGAGTAGCCGCCGAGCCGGCGGTTGCCCGCCTCGGTGAGATTCACCAGCTCCAGCAACTCCTTGACCCGTCCCTCCAGCGCCGCCCCGCGCAGGCCGCAGAGCTTGCCGTAGAAGCGCAGCGTTTCCGCGCCGCTCAGGTGCTTGTAGAAATAGGGATTTTCCGGCAGGAAGCCGACCTGCTGGCGGGAATCGACCCGCAGCGAGTCGTTGCCGAAAATCCGGCAGGTCCCGGAGTCCGGCTGCACCAGGCCGAGCAGCGCCTTCATGGTGGTCGACTTGCCGGAGCCGTTCGGCCCGATCAGGCCGTAGACCTCGCCGGCCCCGATGGTCAGCGACACGTCATCGACTGCGCGCAGCGGTTCCTTGCGTCCCGCCGGACGGAATTCCTTCACCAGATTCTGGATCTCAACCGCGGGCTCCATCGCTGCCCGGCGAGGATAGGGATCAGCGGCGCGGGGGCAATGGGATTCGCCTCGCGGGATTTCTTGTCAAATCGCCGGAGTCATGCAGTCTGCCCATCTCCCATGAAGACAACCCTTAGCTTCCTCGGCGCGGCCCTGCTCGCGCTGCTCACCAGTTCCTGCCTGGAGCACACCGCGACGATCCGCCTCAACAAGGACGGCAGCGGCACCATCACCGAAGAAACCCTCTTCAGCGCCGAAGCCAGCGCGATGCTGGCCCAGGCCGGCGGCCAGGGTGGTCCCAAGTTCGACGATCCCGCGAAAGCCGCCGCCAACGCCACCAAGATGGGTGCCGGTGTCACGGTCGAGAAAGTCGAGAAAATCGACAAGGACGGCCGCACCGGCGGCCGCGTGATCTTCAAGTTCAAGGACATCAACACCGTGAAATACGGCTTCGGGGACGCGATGTCCGACGCCGGCAAGGACATGGGCCCTCCCGGCGCGCCCGGCGATGCCCCCGACGCCGCCGGTGCCGAGGCCCCCGCCACTCCGATGACCTTCAAGTATGCCGATGGCGTGCTGACCCTCGTCAATCCCGAGCAGAAGGCCGACGCCAAAGCGGCCGCCGACGGCGACTCTCCGGGTGCCGCGGAAGAAGTCGATCCGCAGTCGCTCGCCATGATGCAGGGCATCTTCAAGGACATGAAAATGTCGCTCAAGGTCGAGTTCCCCGGCGGCATCGCCGAAACCACCGCCAGCCACGTCGACGGCAACACCATCACCCTCGCCGACATGGCCTTCGGCAAGCTGCTCGCCAACCCGGAGCATCTCAAGAAGCTCAACGCGATGCAGGACGCCAAGCCCGCCGAACTCGCCGCCGCCTTCAAGGGCGTCGAAGGAATCAAGATGGAGACCAAGGACACGGTCACGGTGAAGTTGAAGTGATTCTTGATGCCTGAAGCCTTTCGCCTCCCGTCCTGGGCCACCGAGATTGTCGCGCGCTACGAAAGTGGCGCGGCGGGGCAATTCATCCTCCACGGCAACGTCGCCGACCGCATGCTGCTGCGGCTGGCCGACGGGCCGAAGCTCGGGCGGCTGAACGACTACCTGCTCGACGTCCTCCTGCCGCGCTTCCAGGTCGTGCTGTCGTACGACCCCGGCTTCGGCCTGCGGGTCGAACGCGGCCGCGAGCTGTTCGCCGAGTGGCCCGCCTTGAAAGAGCTCGGCGAACTGCCCGCGCTGCCGCTGCCGGCCATCCGCGCGGTCGCCCGCTTCCTCCAATACGCCCGCAACCTGCGCGCCGTCGGCGCCAAGCCGGTGAGCGTCGCGGTGGTCCTGCGCGATGCCCAGCTCTACGTCCCCGTTCTCCCGCAGACTCTCAACCACGAGCTGAGCGCGATCGCCTCGCTGATCCGCACCTGGGGCAGCGACACGACGCTCGCCGCACAGGGCCAGGCGGTCTTCCTGATCGCCGACCGGCTCCACCACCTCCACCCGCTGGTCGCCGCGAACCCGCGCGCCGCGGAGATCGAAATCCCGCTGCCTGACGGCGGCGAACTCGCCGGCGCGCTGCAAGTCCTCGCCCCGGAATGCCCGAAGGCCCTCGCCGGCGTCACCGACTTCCCGCGCGTCGCCGCCCGCCTGGCCGGCACCTCGATCGCCGCCTTGGAAGCCTTCCTCCGCCGCCGCAACCACGCCGGCGACAACCTCGACGACGCCGACCTCGGCGAGCTCCGCAAGGCGCTGGTCGAGCGCGACGCCGGCGAGTTGATCGACTTCGTCGAGCCCGACCGCACCCTCGACGACGTGATCGGCCTCGATGGCGTGAAGACCCGCCTGCGCCAGGATCTGGAACTTTGGAAGCAGGACGAAATCGCCGCCATGCCGATGGGCTACCTGTTCTGCGGCCCGGTCGGCACCGGCAAGACCTACCTCGCCGAATGCCTCGCCGGGGAGGCCGGCGTGCCGGTCGTCACGCTGCGGAATTTCCGCGACCGCTGGGTCGGTTCGACCGAGGCGAACCTCGAGAAAATCTTCGCCCTGCTGCACGCCCTCGGCCGCTGCATCGTGTTCATCGACGAGGCCGACCAGGCGCTCGGCCGCCGCGCCTCGGGCAGCGGCGACTCCGGCGTGTCGAGCCGCGTCTACTCGATGATCGCGGCGGAAATGTCGAACACCCGCAACCGCGGCAAGATCCTGTGGGTGCTCGCCTCCAGCCGGCCGGATTTGATCGAAGTCGACCTCAAACGCCCCGGCCGGATCGACGTCAAGGTGCCGATTTTCCCGACCGCCACCGCGGCCGAGGGGATGATCCTGCTGGCCGCCCTCTGCAAGCGCCGCGGGATCCCGCTCGACGAGGCCGCGAAGAACGAACTGCTCCCGCTGGTCCCATGCTGGCTCACTCCCGGGGCTGCCGAAGCGCTCGCCGTGAAGGCCTACCGCCTCACCAAAACCGGCACGCCCCTCGCCGCCAACGCCCTCCGCGCCAGCCTCCAGGGTTACCTGCCGCCGGTCGATCCCGCCATCATCCGCGCCCAGATGCAGCTCGCCGCGGAGGAAGCGACCGACGCGGAATTCGTGCCGCCGGAAGTGTGGAAATATCTCGAGGACTGATCACGCGATGATCTCTTTCACCATCCGCGAGGGCTTGGTGACGTGCCGGGAAAATCCGGCTTTTTCTTGCCGGGTGGATTTCCGGATTCACTCCGACGCCTCGAGATCCTCTTGAGTCTTGCGGACGGCTTCGAGCAGCTTCGGCTTCCAGGTTTCGAGGAACTCCTGGTCGGCGGAGGTTGGGTTGCCGGCGTGGGTGCGCGGGGATTTTTCGAAGCGGTTGATCGAGACCAGGTGGCCTTCGTGTTCGCGCAGGGCGATCATCCCGGCGGCGGTGACGAGCAGGGGGAGCTTCGGTTCGGCCCAGACCGAGGGGATGGCGGGCAGCACGGTGGCGCCGATCAGCGAGCCGAGCAGCATCGCCAGCGGCACCATGCCGAGGTGCAGCCCGCGCCCGGCCATGCCGAGCGCCCGGCCGCGGACGGCGAGCCGCCAGCGGGTGGCTTCGAGCGCGAGCAGCGGCACGATCTTGGACTGCGGCAGCCTGCTGGCGCTCTGTTGCCACAGCCTGCTGTGGAGTCAGGTGCCGCCTCGCGAGCCCGATTCGCTTCGACGCTTGCACTCCCCCTCACGTTCGATCCCATGGAGTGCTGCGGCATGACGCGGCTTTTGCTCGGGGGCGGATGGTTCGTTCGACTGGCCACGAATCGCCCCCACGGGCGATCCGCTGCCGCTTGGGCGAGGCTGACCTCACCCGAAGCCATAGCGACGTCGTGCCGTCGCACTCCAAAGGGACGCGACCGCGACGTCGGCTTTCAAACGGACTATCGCCCGAGGAGATCGGAGCGGAACCGGTCCGGGTCCGGACTCCAGATGCGCCCTCCGGTTTGACTCCTGAAATTTTACGATGATAGCGCCAAGGTGCGAATTCGCATCCCGGCCTATTTGGAAAGGTCCTCGAGGTTGCGCGTGGTGGCTTCGCGCTGGGCGGGGCTCTCAATCCGCGGCAGCAGGGCACGGGCGAGGTCGACATGGCCGTCCGCGGCGGCCACGGCGCAGAGGCTGGCGAGGGCGGTGTCGAGCTCCGTGCCGCGCGGGACCTTGGCGGCGAGCTCAAGGGCCTGGCGGGGATCCTCGAGGTAGAGCGGGTGGAGGGCGACCGCGGCTTCGGGGCGCTGGTGGTCGAGCGCCCAGCGGAGGGCGGCGGAGGGCTGTTGGTCGGCCCAGCGGTCGATGAGGATCTTCATGTGGTCGGCAGGCAGTTCCGCGGCCTGCGCCGGGGAAAGGGAGGCGGCAAAGTCGGCGGGCGCGGCGGCGATGGCGGACTGGCGGTCGCGCCGGGCGAGGTCGGGGATGTCTTGCTCGATCTCGGTGAACAGCGCTTCCCGCTCGGCGGCATCGGCTTTCTTCCACAGGTATTGGGCCAGGATTCCGCGTAGCAGGGGGTCGGTGGCGGTGCGGAGGGCGGTGAGGCGTTGGCCGGTGTCGGCCCCCGGCTGGAGGCTGCCGTGGACGGAGGTGGTGATCTCGCGGAGTTCGTCCGCGTCGCGGCCTTGGACGAAGCCGTCGAGCCAACGCGCGCAGGCGGCCGGATCTTCGGCCAGCCAGGCGTGGACGAGGTCGCCGGCGATGCGGATTTTCTCGGAGCCTTCCGGCAGGGCCTCGATGTGAGGAACCCGATCCGCGGGCGGAAGGGTGACGAGGAATTGCGCCCAGACGCTGAGGCTCGCCGCCGCGGGAATCGAGTCGCGGATGAAGGCGGCGGCGGCTTCGGGGTCGCTCTTCCCCATTTCTCGGGCGATCGTCTTGGCGGCATCGAGCCAGGCGCCGATCAGGGCATCGTCCCACTGTTCGAAGAGGCGGCGCGCGGCGGCGGGGTCGACCTTGGCGAGGTCGCCGATGATGCCGGCGGTGGCGGAGTCGCGTACCGCGGAGAGAGGAAGGCTGCGGAGGTCGGCGAGCGTGGCTTCGGCCTCGGCGGAGTCGCGGATGACGGGGTGGAAGCGACCGCCCCCGGTGTCGGTGATCGTGATCCGCGGGGTTTTCAGCAGCGGCTTGTGCGAGGGGGTGTCATGCGCCGCAGCCGGTGCGGAACGCGAGGTGCGGACGGGGAGGGAATCCGGGGACATCGCCGCTTTCTCCGGCTGCTCCCGGCAGGCGACGAGGGTGGGAAGGATGAAGATCAAGAGGCGTTTCATGGCGACTCGGAGAGCTTTTGGACGGCTGGGAGATGGGAATAGGCGACGTTGAAGCGGAAGCGCTCCTCTTTGCTCAGGGAGTTCGACCAGGCGGCCGCGGCGGCGGCATCCCGCCGGCCCCAGTGGTGCCAGAGGTTGAAGGCGATGCTGCCGCGATCGACGCCGTCGTTCTGCGAGGTGATCCAGTCGAGCAGGCCGCGGGGGTCGCGGAGGGCGATCAGGTCGAGGTCGCCGAACATCTCGGCCGTCGGACGCGCTTCGTCGAGCAGCTCGAAGGCCCGGGGATCGCCCCGTTGGAGGAGCAGGCATGCGGCTTGTCCGAGAGCAAGCCGGCGCTCGTCGCCCTCGAGTTCGGCAGCGAGAGACTCGATCTGTTTTTCGTCCAGGGCGGCGGCCCGCTTGCAGGCTTCGCGGATGAGCCAGGTGCGGATTTCCGGGCTGCGGGCGAGGCGCAGGGCGGCGGCGTAGTCGTGGTGGAGGCGCTCGGAGTTGATGTAGCTGCACGAGCTGAAGCCGACGGCATTGCGCTCCTGCGGATCGTCGAAGGAATCGATCCAGAGAATCGCGGATTCGAAGTTTCCGGAAGCGCGGGAGGTAAGGATTTCGCCGATGGTGATATGTCGTGGCTGCGCGGCTTCGACGACGTCGAGAAAGCGTTCGGCGGCGGGGAGATCGCGGTCGGCCAGATGGCGGACGGCACCCTGGAGAAAGGCGAAGCTGCCCTGGGGGCGTTGCTTGACCCATTCCCAGGCGTCGCGGGAATCGACCTTGGCGCGGGCGATGAATTCGCGGATGTCGTCGCCGAGTTCCTCGTCCGCGATACTCGGGGTGAAGGCGCGTCGGGGCGTGCGTTCACGGGCTTCAGGGGTTGAGGTGGTGGCGATTGCCGGCGGTGGCGGTGGCGGAGTCCGGGTGGCTTTGACCGCGGCCCAGGTCCCGCCGGCGATGGCGCTGCTCGCTACGGGCAAGGTTGGCCGCCTCATAGACCGCGGCCTTTTGCAGCCAGGCGGCAAGGCAGGGGATCGTGCGGACGGTGCGGATCCGCCGGGACAGCGCGATGAAGACCTGCTGCGCGGCATCCTCCGCCAGGCCCGAGCCGCCGAGCCGCCGCCGGGTGACCGCCAGCACCAGCGGCAGGTAGCGCCGGACCAGCTCCGCGAAGGCCGGGTCGTCGGCGCTCGCCGCGAAGCGGGCCAGCAACTCGGCGTCGCTCGAAGTCCGCACCGGGGATGAAGGGGTCGTCGTGGGCATGTTCAGGGTCTTCCCGCCGCAGGTCGTGGAAATCAGACAGCAGATGCCGGAAAAATCCGGCTTTTTATTGCCGGGAGGCTTTCCGGATTCACTCCGATGCCTCGCGCTCTTCCCGGATGGATTCTGCGCTTTGAAGAAGGAAGAAAGAGGGAACAACGAAAGAGTCGAAACGAGCGAAATGAAACGAACGAAATTCGAGAGTCCCAACCCCTTTGGGCCGAAGTCCACCGTGAATGCCGGCCCTTTTGATTTTCGCTCTTCCCCTTTCGCTCGTTTCGACTTTTTCGTTGTTCAAAGGTCTTCAGTTCGAGGCGCGGTGGCCGGCCCTCCTTCACTCCAGCGCCTCGAGATCCACCCGGGCCTTGCGGACGGCATCGAGCAGCCTGGGCTTCCAGGTTTCGAGGAACTCCTGGTCGGCGGCGGTGGGGTTGCCGGCGTGGGTTCGCGGGGATTTTTCGAAGCGGTTGATCGAGACCAGGTGGCGCTCGTGTTCGCGCAGGGCGACCATGCCGGCGGCGGTGACGAGCAGGGCGGCGAGGACCGGCCAGAAGACGACCCGCAGCCGGAGCAGGCGCTCGGGGAAGCTTTCGCGGGGCGCGGCGAAGTGCCAGACGATCAGCACCAGCAGCCACAGCGCGCCGATGGCCAGGCCGCCGGCGAGGCCGAGCAGGGGGAGCTTCGGATCGGCCCAGACGGCAGGGATGGCGGGCAGCACGGTGGCGCCGATCAGCGAGCCGAGCAGCATCGCCAGCGGCACCATGCCGAGATGCAGCCCGCGCCCCGCCATGCCGAGCGCCCGGCCGCGGACGGCGAGCCGCCAGCGGGTGGCTTCGAGCGCAAGCAGCGGCACGGCGAGGATCCACGCGCCATGAAGAATGGCCAGCAGCGTGAAGCGCGGGTCTTTTTCTTGCAGCGGCATCGTCAGCAGCCCGTGGCCCGGCAGCCGGGTGGCGATCGCGTAGAGCAGCAAGGGCAGGCCGAGCGCGATCAGGAAGATGAGCAGATGATCCGAGCGGCGGAGAATCTGGCCGAGCCGTTCGGCCAAGCGGTCGTAGCCGCGGTTCGATTGGAGCACGGCGAGGTGGATCAGGAGCAAGAGGCCGAGCAGCAGCACGCTGCCCCAACCGATCAGCCGCTCATGCATGGCCCACTCGGCGGCGATGCCGGGGCGGGTGAGGGTGGGGTCGCGGGAAGGGATGGTGGAGGATTCTGCGGCGAGGAGGCTGGTCGGAAATGTTGTCACTTCAGCCCAGACTTGAACGCGACTGCATTCGATCCCGAGGTCCCGAATGACACGCGCCTGATCGATGCAGCGTGCATAGACCAACAGAAACTCAATCTCAGGCTGGCTCGAAGAACTCGAATCAAAGTTGGAAAGCAGCTCAGCCCGAGTCCTTGAGGTGCGGAGAGAATGCTCGAAGAGAGCCATCCAGACACGAGCCAATGTCTTCATTTTTGCGGGCTCTCGAGATGTTGCCATGTTTGAGGGCAACCAATCGATTAGCCTGTCGTGCGACTCAAACTGGTAGCCCAAATCAGGCATTTCTCTTGACATGAAGCGGTTCCCCGCAACCACGTCCGCCCAAAGCGTCTCTTCGGGCAACAAGGCAACCCGCTCCTTCCAAGTCTGAAGAGTAGGATCCTCGAAGCGAGGCATCGCGACCGCCTGATCGAGCCATTTAAGTGTGCGATCTATCTGATCAGTCTTATTCGTCGTCGAGCTCGTTGACGAGGGGAGGCCACGCATAAGCACGTACCATCCGTTCCCCGGATCCAGCGCTTCAGCCCTTTCGATGAACTCCACGGGAGAGCTTCCTGTACCCTTGAAACAACCCAGCGCCGCGTCCACCTGCCGCCCCGGATTGGTCGGCTCGCGCTCCGCCAGGGTCTTCCACCGGTCCCCGGCCTTCCGGGCTGTTAGATCACCGAACAGGATCTCGCCTTCCGCCGGGCTGACCCGCGAGAGAATCCGCTCGCGGATCACTTGCTGCCCGCCCAACCGGATGAAAACGTGGTCGGGCAATTGATCCGCCTCGGTCACCAGCAGCAGCTTCAACTCCCTTCGCGCCGCGCCGGGGACGATGAAGGCCGCGGCGACCGCGAGGCCGAGGAGGGAGGCGAGGAGGAGTTTGGTTTTGCCGTGGCGGGAAGGCGGTTTGACGGTGCGGAAGTGCTCCGTGGCCTCCGCGCAGGCCGCGGCGAAGCCTTCCGGCTGACGGTGCCGCGCGTGGCCGGTCATGTGACGGACGGCTTCGGTGAGGTAGCCGGTCTTGGGCAGCGGCTCCATCAGCGCGCGAACCAGCTCGTTTTCGGCATCGTCGGGATTCAAGGGTGGCAGGATGACGGAACGGGAGGCGGTGGCAAGAGCCGGGGTGGCCTTGGAGGGCCGTGCCGGTCCTTCGGAAGAATAGGTCTTATAGGACCAATAGGACCTATTTCCCCGCCTGGTGCGCCCGCAGACACCTGCCCGCGCCGCCCCGCCTCACGCCATGACTTCCTTCACCACCCGCGACGGCTTGGTGACATTTGACAGCCGCTGTTCCAGCCCCTGGTAGGGATAGGTCAGCTTCTTGTGATCGTAGCCGAGCAAGGCCATCAGGGTGGCGTGGAAGTCGTGGGCGCTGACCTTGTCGACGGCGGCCTCGTAGCCGATGGGATCGGTCTCGCCGTAGGTGAAACCCGGCTTCACCCCGCCGCCGGCCATCCACAAGGTGTAGGCGCTCGGGCTGTGGTCGCGGCCGACATTGCTCATCTCGACCCCGCCGCGGTTCTCGCGCATCGGGGTGCGGCCGAACTCGCCGCTCCAGATGACCAGCGTTTCATCGAGCAGGCCGCGCTGCTTGAGGTCCTTGAGCAGGGCGGCGATCGGCTTGTCGATCTCGTTGCATTTGTCGACGAAGCCGGTGCGCAAGTCGGTCTGCGGGCCGGTGCCGTGCGAGTCCCAGCCCCAGTCGAAGAGCTGGATGAAGCGCACGCCGCGCTCGGCCAGCCGGCGGGCGAGCAGGCAGTTGTTGGCGAAGGCTTCCTGGCCGGGGGCGGTGCCGTACATCTGGTGGGCGGCTTCCGGTTCCTGCTTCAGGTCGAAGGCGTCCGACGCGTGGATCTGCATGCGGAAGGCCATTTCGTACTGGGCGATGCGGGTGACGGTCTCCGGGTCACCGACTTCGGTGGCGACGCGCTGGTTGATGTCGTTGAGCGCGTCGAGGGTGCGGCGGCGCAGCGACTGCGAGACGCCTTCGGGGTTCGACAGGTATAGCACCGGCTCACCCTGCGAGCGGCATTGCACGCCCTGGTAGACGCTGGGCAGGTAGCCGGAGCCCCAGACCGATTTGCCGGCGTCGGGGTTCTTGCCGCCGGAGGTCAGCACGATGAAGCCGGGCAGGTTGGCATTCTCCGAGCCGAGGCCGTAGGTCGCCCACGCGCCAGCCGACGGCGAGCCTAACAGCGCGCTGCCGGTGTGCATCAGCAGCTGCGCGGGGCCGTGGTTGAACTGGTCGGTCCACATCGATTTGATGAAGCAGACCTCGTCGATCATCGTCTCGAAATGCGGCAGCCGGTCGGAGATCCACTGGCCGCTTTGTCCCGCCTGATGGAAGGGGAAGTGCGAGCCGAGCATCTTCCGCACGCCCTGGATGAACGCGATCTGCTTGCCTTCGAGGTATTCCTGCGGGCACTCCTTGCCGTCGAGCTTGGTGAGTTCGGGCTTGTGGTCGAAGAGCTCGAGCTGGCTCGGCGAGCCGGCCATGTGCAGGTAGATCACGCGCTTCGCCTTCGGCGCGAAGTGCGAGAGGT
>CAMCYK010000052.1 GCA_945883695.1 Akkermansia muciniphila
CCTCGAAGGCCGGCGGATGACCGAATTCTTCGTCGCCGGCCTGTGCGCCAGCTTCATCCTCGCCGACGGCCTGACCAAGTCGGTGGGCTCCTGGTTGCTCGAAGCCAGGGAGTTGCCGGATTCCTGGATGCCCGCCACGGCCGGGATGATTTTCCTGCTGCCGCTGCTCGGCTTCGTCTGGATGCTCGCCCGGATCCCCCCGGCCGACGCCGCCGACGTGGCGGCGCGCTCCGAGCGAACCCCGATGAGCGGCGCCGAGCGGCTGGCGATGGTCCGGCGGCACGGTGTCAGCCTGCTGGCGATCGTGCTGGTCTATCTGCTGATCACCATCCTCCGCAGCGTGCGCGCCGACTTCGCCCCGGAGATCTGGGAAAGCCTCGGCTTCACCGGAAAACCGGCGGTTTTCACCCAGTCGGAACTCTGGGTCGGCCTGGCGGTGACCGTGGTCAACGGACTGGTGTTCCTGGTCCGCGACAACCGCCGCGGCTTCTTCTGCGCGCTCTGGATCAGCTTCGGCGGCCTGCTGGTGGCGCTGCTGGCCTTGGCCGGCTGGCGCGCCGGCAACCTCGGCGGCTTTCCTTTCATGGTGCTGCTCGGGGTCGGCATGTATCTCCCCTATGTCGCGGTGCACACCACCGTCTTCGAACGGCTGATCGCGCTGACCCGCGAGAAGGGCAACATCGGCTTCCTGATGTATCTCGCCGACGCCACCGGCTACCTCGGCTACTGCGCGGTGATGCTGTCCCGCAGCTTTTTCAAGCCGGAGGAGGGATTCCTGCCCTTCTTCCTCAACCTCACGCTGTTGATCCTGCTCGGCTCGCTGGCGCTGCTGGCCACCTCGATCCTGCTCTACCGCCGCCGCTTCCCGCGAAACGCGGCGGCCCCGGCGGTGTCGCTTACCTCTTGAAGCGCGGCAATTTTCCTGAAGCCCGGAAGGCGGAATGGTGTAAGGACCCTCCATGCGAAGAATCGCGCGAATGATCCTCCTGGCGCTTTGGCACGCCGCCGTGACGGCCGGGGCCGCCGAGCAGGAGCCGGTGGCGGCGGCGATCATCGGGCGATTCGCGAAAGGCCCGGTGGGATCGCCGGTCGAAGTGAGCGCGGGCGAGTTCGTGGACCACTATGGCTCGGACGCCCCGACCGGATGGCCCGCCGAACTCCAGGCGCGGCGGTTTTTCGCCCAGGGAGCATCGAAATTGAACGTGATCCGCGCCGACCCGGCCGGGCCGCTCTCCACCGCCCTCGCCGGCGATCCGGCGGCGATGAGCGGGCTTCACGCGCTGCCGCTGGTGCGCGATCTGGGGATCCTGATTTGTCCCGAAATCACCCTCTTGCCGGCGGCGGAGATCAAGCCCGCGCTGGCGATCTGGAAAGCCGAGCTGGCGAAGCGGCGGGCCATGATGATCCTGGACCCGCCGCCGGGCATGACGAGCTCCACCCTGATGGCGCAGTGGGTGACCCAGCACATCCCCGCCGGATCCAAGGAACTCGCCCTCTACTACCCCTACCTCACCGCCAGCGTCAACGGAACGCCCGCCACCTTCGGTGCCAGCGGCCAGATGGCGGCGGCATGGCTGGCCAACGACCTCCGGCCCGACAAGCGGATCTGGGGCGCGCCCGCGGGAGCGCACCTGCCTCTCGTCGCCGACGGCATGTCACCCTTGCTGGACAACACCACCAGCATGATCGCCACCGATGCCTACATCTGCGTGATCCGCCAGTTTACCGCTGGCGGCCCGATCCTTCCCTGGGCCGCCCGCCACCTCGACGGGGGAAATCCCGAGAACCGCCACATCCCCGTCCAGCGGACGACGGACTGGATCCGGACGAACATCGAGCGGATGGGAACGCTCTCCGACCACCGGGTGAACAACAGCACCCTCTGGGCGGAACTGGTCAACAACGCCCGGAACTTCCTCCAGGAAGTCTATCGAGAGGGAGGCTTCGCCGGGAACACGCCGACCGAGGCCTTCTTCGTCCAGTGCGGCCTGGGCGTGACGATGACCCAGGCGGACATCGAGGCTCACGTGGTGCAGATGAACGTCGGGGTGGCGTTCCTTCTGCCCGCGGAGTTCACCGTCCTCCGGTTCCAGTGGAACACCCGGAATCCGGCCCGCCCGCTGGAAGCGCCGCGGCTTCTGATGCGCGACGGCCTCGCGGGGAAGCAGCTCTTCTACAAGAATCCTCCGGGGGCGAGTTACACCCTGAAATCATCCCCCGACCTGGCGGGATGGACCCAGTACGCCGCCCCGGTTCCCGGCGACAACACCTGGCGGAAGGCCGCCTTCGTTCCGGAGACCGGGCAGCGGTTCTTCCGCGTCGAGCAGACGCCGCTGCCGTGAATTCACTTCGACTTCTTCTCCTCCACCACGTGCACGCCGTGGGGATTGATCTTCGACACGTAGATCTGGTTGCCGAGCGGAATGGCGGAGAAGACCTTTGAGATCGCGTCGCCGACCTTGCGGGCGATCTCCTCACCCTCGCACAGCGCGAAGACGCTGGGACCGGCGCCGGAGATCGAGAAACCGAGGGCCCCGGCGCCGAGGGCGGCGCGCTTGGCCTTGTAAAACTCGGGGATCAGCTTCTGGCGGCGCGGCTCGGCGATCACGTCGTGGATCGAGCGCGAGATCAGGCCGTAGTCTTCCTGGATGATCCCGCACAGCAGGCCGCCAAGGTTGCCGATCTGCTGGGTGGCGTTCACCAGCGGGATGTCCTTCGGCAGGATCTCGCGGGCGACCTTGGTCAGCACCTCGATGTCCGGGTGGACCACCGCCGCCCACAGGTTCTTCGGGGCGGGGAGCTGGGCGACGTCGAGCTCCTCGTTGCTGCGGATGAAAACGATCCCGCCGAGCAGGCAGGGCCCCACGTTGTCGGCGTGCCAGGCGCCGTCGGCCGAGGCCTCGCCGGCCATCGCGAAGGGCAGGAGTTGCTTCTTCGACAGCGGTTCGCCGATCAGGCGGTTGACGGCGAAGGCCCCGGCGACCGCGGAGGCGGCGGACGAGCCGAGGCCGGAACCGAAGGGCATCTTCTTGTGGATCTCCATCTCGATCCCGCGGTCGGTCATGCCGAGGTGGCGCAACAGATCGAGGGCCGCCACGCCGGCGGTGTTCTTCTCCGGGTTCTTCGGCAGCTTGCCCTCGTCGCCGGTGATCGCGGTGATGTGGAGGCCGGGTTTGTCACAATGGCGGACGACAATCTCGTCGCCGGGGGCATCGATCGCGAAGCCGAGCACGTCGTAGCCGCACGCGACGTTGGCGACGGTGGCGGGGGCGAAAACGCGGACTTCCTGGATGGCTTCCTTCAACATGGGCGGGACGGGAGGAAAAGACGCAAGACTTGAAGACTCAAGACTCAAGACCGGAGATCTGCGGCATCCGGAATCGCGAATTCCAGTCTTGCGTCTTGCGTCTTGAAGTCTTGAGTCTCCCGCGTATGCGGGTTGGCATCATCATGGGCAGCACGTCGGATTGGCCGACGATGGAGCACGCGGCACGCACGCTGGAGGACTTCGGCGTGGCGTGGGAAGCGCAGGTCGTCAGCGCCCACCGCACGCCGGACAAGCTTTTCTCCTATGCCACGGAAGCCCGCGGGCGGGGGCTGAAATGCATCATCGCCGGGGCCGGCGGGGCCGCCCATTTGCCGGGGATGACCGCCGCGATCACCGACCTGCCGGTGCTCGGCGTGCCGGTGGAATCCCACGCGCTCAAGGGCATGGACTCGCTGCTCTCGATCGTCCAGATGCCCGGCGGGATCCCGACCGCGACCTTCGCGATCGGCAAAGCCGGCGCGATCAACGCGGCGCTGTTCGCGGTGGCGATGCTGGCTGGCGAGGACCCGGCGCTCCTGGCGAAGCTGCAGGCCTTCCGCAAGCAGCAGAGCGAAACGGTGAAGGCGGCGGTGTTGCCGGAGCTGCCGGACCTGACCCACGGTTGATTGCCCAATTCGCTGTCGGGAACCCACCATAGTTCGAGGCTTGAAGTTGAACCGCGAAAGAACGCGAAAGGACGCGAAATTTGAAGCAGCCAGAAAGTCCGATCTTTCTATGCCTTTCAGATTTCGCGTCCATTCGCGTGATTTCGCGGTAAAAAATCCTGCCAGAGCTTCCCAACCGCGGATTCTTCCTTTCGTTCGTTTCGCGTTTTTCGTTGTTCCCCCTTCTTCTCTTGTTTCGTGACTCCCACTCCCATCATCCCCCCGGGCTCCGTGCTCGGCATCCTCGGCGGCGGCCAGCTCGGCCGCATGTTCTGCATGGAAGCCCGCCGCATGGGCTACCGCACCCTGGTCTGGACCGGCGGCCTCGAAGCCCCGGCGATCGTGGTGGCGGACGAGGCGATCGACGCGCCCTTCGACTCCGCGGAGGCGCTGGAGGAATTCGTGGCGAAGGCGGCGGTCGCGACGGTCGAGTTCGAGAACATCCCGCGCGAAACCCTCGAAGCGGTGGCGGCAAAGATCGCGCTGCACCCTTCGCCGAACGCGGTGGCGATCTGCCAGCACCGCGAGCGGGAAAAAGCCTTCCTCAAGCAACACGGTATCCCCCACGCGCCCTTCGCGGTGGTCGCCTCGGCGGAGGAACTGGCGGCGGCGATCCTTGAGATCGGCACGCCGGCGGTGCTCAAGACCGCGGCCTTCGGTTACGACGGCAAGGGCCAGCTCAAGCTGAACGGCGGCGAGGACCCGGCGGCGGTGTGGGCGGCCTTCGAGACCGACCGCGCGGTGCTGGAGGCCTTCATCCCCTTCGAGCGCGAGCTGTCGGTGATGGTCGCGCGCTCGGCAGACGGCTCGGTGGTCGCCTACGATCCGGCGGAAAACCGGCATCGCCACCACATCCTCGACGTCTCGATCGTCCCCGCCCGGATCGGTCCTTCGGTGGCGGCGGAGGCGAAAGTGATCGCCTGCCGGGTCGCCGAGGCGCTCGACTACCGGGGCATCATGGGGGTCGAGTTTTTCCACCTGCCCAACGGTTCGCTGCTGGTCAATGAAATGGCCCCGCGGCCGCACAACTCCGGCCACCACACGCTGGACGCCTGCGCGACCTCGCAGTTCGAGCAGCAGGTGCGCGTCATCTGCGGGCTGCCGGCGGGCTCGCCGCGGCTGCTGTCGCCGGTGGTGATGCTCAACCTGCTGGGCGACATGTGGCCGGACGAGCAGGTGCCGCCGGACTGGATGCCGCTGTTCCAGGACGGCTCCGCCTTTCTCCACCTCTACGGCAAACGCCGGGCGATCGGCCGCCGGAAAATGGGCCACGCGAATTTCCTCGGGGCGGACCCCGAAGACGCCCTCAAGCGCGCGGAGACGATCAAGGCCGGGCTCCTGCGCGGCGGGCGATAAGGAGTGTCGACGTTCCGTCGACACGCGTGTGGGCCCCGGGTTCATTCATCGCCTCTTCCCGGCACATCGTGTCCGGAGTCGCCAGCGCCCTTCACTCGATCAATCCAAGTTCCACTCAGTCTTCATTTTCTCCAATATACCACTCTTTTCTAATCTTTGAGATTCAGCAACGAAGTCATAAATAAACTTTCTGTCCGAATCGGGAACATCCCTTCGATTCCCCAAGTCCGAAAAATAATGAAGAGTACCAAAATCCGCAATTCTCCCATCATCAGGCAACGCAGACAATAACTTCACCACGTCTGCATAGCTTCTTCCATCGACCAGCATGTCTTTAAAGAAACGTTCCCAATCAGTATTTATCGACCATTTACTAATATCCAACAACTTTGAATCGATAGCGGGAACCATACCCTCATGCCCTCCACTTAAAGCAACTGCCAACAGAGCTGCAAATGTATTACTGTCGCAAAGCGGTGCGCCAATTGCATCAATGACATCAATGGCCCGCCACGGATCCGAAACAATTAGTCGATCCATAAAAGCCCTATACATCGAAGAAATATTAGGATTTTTGTGAAGATCGTTGCCCATGCCTCGCAAGAAATCCAAAAGTGAATCCTCGTCAATCTCGGTCACCACCCGATTGATTTCTTCCCAGCTCTTATAACCATCACCGATCAATTTCGCGCAGTCGCCCGGCGGATCGCCTCGCTCTAAAGCAACTCTGAAGGCAGCCAGATCGGAATCCCGATTTGAAGCGCGCCTGGACCGCTCCAGCTTGGGTTCCCGTTCATCAAATTCTTCGATGGGGTTGTTACCCGAGCTTCTCTCGACACGGGAAGAAAGTCGCAGAACAACCAGCAAGCAAGCCACGATGAGGGCGAAGCCTGCTACCATCAAATAAACGAACCTCATGGAATGGGGATTCATCTTGGGGGTCGGTCGCGGTCGAAGTGATCGATGATCCCGTAGGCCCGCTGGTTGACGCGTTTCATCGAGTCGAGCAGCGGCGCGTAGGGTTCGTAGCGGTTGCTGAGGATGCCCTTGTTCGAGTCCCGGTTGGACGGGTCCGCCTTCTTGTTCGCCGGGTCGTTGTCGATGTATTTGAACCAGTGCCAGCCGACGCAGTCCTTGGACTCCAGCAGTCCGAGCGTGAAGTTTTCATAGAACAGGCCGCGGTCGCGCTGGGTCTTGACCAGCCAGCCGGCGCCGCTGGTGTTCGCCAGGCCGGAATCCGCGCCCTTCGCATACCACTCGGTGATGAGGAACGGCTTTCCCGCCTCGCGCGCCCACATCGCGAGCCGTTCGGGATCGGGCGTCCAGGCGTGGTAGTAGTTCACCGAAACCACGTCCACGTGCGGCCCGGCGGCGCGGAAGATCTCCGGGACCTTGAGCGCGCCGCCGTGAAGGCGCGCGCCGAGATAGAGATGGTTCGGATCGTGCCGTCGGATCGCGCCCGAGACGATGCGGAAATAGCGCCCGGCCATGAACCCGAGGAAGGCCGGAGGATCTTCCGGCTTGATGTCCCGCGCCGTGGCAGCCGCCCCGCGTCGGTCGCGCAGCCATTTCAAGGCCGCCTGATGACCGTGATCCGCCTCCGGCAACGCGAGGTATTTTTGCAAGGCATCCGCGGGCAGCGGCAGTTCGTTGTCCGAGAAATGGCCGAGCAGCCAGGGGTCGTCCTTGTCCTTGGCCAACTGCCGCGCGTGCTGCTCGCAGAACGCCTCGAAGCCGGGATCGAACACGAACATGCAATCCCCCGGATAGCCGGTGTGGCCGGGTTTCTGAAAAGTCCCGCCGCGCTGCTTGCCGTAGGAGGACATGAAATTCCAGATCCGGGTGTAGGCGAGCGGTTGCGGCACCGCGCGCAGGCGCTCCGTGTCCGACCAGGCACCGAGGCCGTTGAAGCCGTGCCCCCTCAGCAGGCCGCTGCTTTGTTCCGCCCAGCCGGCTTCGTCCCGGTATTTGCGCTGGAGTGCGAGCCCCGCCGCGGGCGTCGGGATCATGCCGACCGAACTGACTCCGCGGTGGTGAAACAAGCAGCCCTCCGGATCCACCAGCCACCAGCGTCCATCGACTTTCGCCGTATGGAAGAAGCCCGTGGCCTTCTCCTTGCGCGCGGTCAATCCGCCGTAGCGGCTCAGCCCGGCATCGGGCCGGATCCCCGCCGCGCCGGGCACGTCGTCGAGCGTCCGCACGGCCCGGGCCACCCAGCGGCCGCCGGGTTTCACGGCGACATCGACACTCCGCGGCGCGGTTTGCGCGGGTGAGATCCCCAGCGAAAGGGCGAACAGCGGGAGAGCGAGGGAAAGGATCCTGCGGGACATCGGTTTCCGGGGCAATGACGATCAAGGCCGGGCTGCGGCGGGGCGGGTGATAAGGAGTGTCGACGTTCCGTCGACACGAGTGTGGACCCCAGGTCCACACTCCTTACTCCGGTCCCTCCGCGACCGGACGCGTGGCGGCCTTCGCTTCCCGGCGGTCGGCGAAGCGCTGGACGAAGACATAACAGACCGGGATCAGGAACAGCCCGATGATGGTGGAGATGCCCATGCCGAAGACCACGCCGGTGCCCATGGTGCTGCGCGAGGCGGCGCCGGAGCCGCTGGCCAGCATCAACGGCACGCAACCGAGGATGAAGGCGAACGAGGTCATCAGGATCGGCCGCAGCCGCAGCTTCGCACCCTGGAGGGCGGCCTCGAGCGTCGGCATTCCCTCGTCGCGTTTCATCTTCGCGAACTCGACGATCAGGATGGCGTTCTTGGCGGCCAGGCCGATCAGCATGATGAGGCCGACCTGGGCATAGACGTTCATTTCGAAATTCCGCAGCAAGAGGCCGACCATCGTCCCGAGGATCACGGTCGGCACCGACAGCAGCACGGCGAACGGCAGCGACCAGCTTTCGTACTGGGCGGCCAGCAGCAGGAAGACGAAGAGCACCGCCATGCCGAAGATCGCCCCGGCCTGGCCCTCGGATTTCTTCTCCTGCAAGGTCAGTCCCGACCACTCGTAGCCGACGTTGGACGGCATCGTGGCCATCACCTCCTCCATCGCCTTGAGCGCCTGGGCCGAGCTGTAGCCGGGCGCGGGCGCGCCCATCATCTCGGCCGACAGGAAGAGATTGAAGCGGGTCACGAAGTTGGGGCCGGACATCTTCGAGACGGTCACCAGCGTGCTCAGCGGCACCATCCCGCCGTCGTTGTTCCGGACGTAAAACCTGCCGATATCGTTCGGCTGGCTGGTGAACTGCGGCTCGGCCTGGAGGAACACCTTGTAGACCCGGCCGAACTTGACGAAGTCGTTCACATAGAGACCGCTGAGGTAGGCCTGCAGGGTCTGGAACACGCTGTCCACCGGCACGCCGAGGGTGCGGGCCTTCTCGCGGTCCAACTCGACTTTCACCTGCGGCGTGCCCGGGCTGAAGGAGGTGGTCAGGCGACCGATTTCCGGACGTTGCGCAACCGCCGCCTGCACCTGGCTGACGGCGGCGTTGAGTTGCTCCACCCCGCCACCGGAGCGTTCCTGAAGCTGCAGGGTGAAGCCCGAAACGTTGCCGTATCCGGGAAGGGCCGGCGGACCGAAGGCGAAGGCCCGCGCGCCGGGGATGGCGTGGAATTTCTTGTTCCACTCCGCGGCGATGGCCTTGGCATGGAGGGCCGGATCCTCGCGTTCCTCCCAGTCTTCAAGACCGATGAACATCAGCGCGGCGTTCGGCACGTTGAGGTTGTTGAGGATGTTCAACCCGGTCAGGGCGAGCGCGGAACGAACGCCGTGGGTATTGTTGACGATTTCCTCGACCTGCTTGAGCACTGCATCGGAGCGCTGGAGAGAGGCGCCTTCCGGCAGCTCGATCGCCACGAACAGGTAGCCCTTGTCCTCGTCCGGAATGAAGCCGCCCGGCACGACCTTGCCCAGGCCCCAGATGCCGCCGCAGACGACGACGAGCAACAGCATCGAGAAGGTCGCCTTGCGCGTCAGGCCGCCGACAATCCTGCCATAGCGTTCGATGGTCCAATCGAAGAACGCGTTGAATTTGCGGAAGAACCAGGCGATCGGGCCGCGGCCGGGAACCGGCTTGCGCAGCAGCAAGGCGGAAAGCGCCGGGCTGAGCGTCAGCGCGTTGATCGCGGAGAAAATCACCGAAACGGCGATGGTGATGGCAAACTGCTGGTAGAGGCGGCCGGTCACGCCGCCCATGAAGGCGACCGGAACGAACACCGCGCAGAGGATCAGCGCGATCGCCACCACCGGCCCCGAAACCTCCTTCATCGCCTGCCGCGTGGCATCGACCGGAGTCATGCCCTGCTCGATGTGGTGCTGCACCGCTTCCACCACCACGATCGCGTCATCGACCACGATGCCGATGGCCAGCACCAGGCCGAACATGGTCAGGGTATTGACGCTGAAACCGAGCAGCGGGAACGCGATGAAGACGCCGAGCAAGGAAACCGGCACCGTCAGCATCGGGATGATGGTCGCACGGAAGCTCTGCAGGAAAACATAGACCACGATGAGCACGAGGATGACCGCCTCGAACAGCGTGTGGACGATGGACTCCATCGAGGCCTTGATCGGCAGGGTGGAATCGAGCGTGATCTCGTATTCCATGTCCGGCGGGAAGCGCCGTTTGGCTTCCTCCAGGATCTTCTTGACCTTGTCGGCCGTTTGCAGGGCGTTGGCACCGGGTGCCAGATAGACTCCGAGCGCGCCGGCGGGGGCCTGGTTCAGGCGGGCGCGGAGATCGTAGGTCATCGCGCCGAGCTCCACCCGGCCGACATCCTTGATCTTGACCTGCTGGCCGTCCGTGCTGGAGCGGATGATGATTTCCTCGAACTCCTTGGGATTCTTGAGAAGACCCAGCGCACGGACGTTGAACTGGCTCTCCTGGCCTTCCGGCGCGGGCTCCGCGCCGATCCGCCCGGCGGGGGATTGGGCGTTCTGCTCCTTGATCGCGTTGGAGATGTCGGTCGGGGTGATGCCCAGCGAGGCAAGCTTCTCCGGATCCAGCCAGATCCGCATCGAGTAATCCTGGGCGGTGAAATTCTTCACGTCGCCGACGCCGGGGACGCGTTTGATCTGGTCGATCAGGTTGATGTCGGCGTAGTTGCCGAGGAAGACGCCGTCGTAGGTGCCCTTGGGCGAGGACAGGCCGATCGCCAGCAGGATGTCGGGGCTCGAGCGGTTGACCACGACGCCCTCGCGCTTCACCGCGTCGGGCAGCTGGGCCTCGGCCTGGCTGACGCGGTTCTGGGCGTTCACCTGCATGATATCGACATCGGTGCCGACGTCGAAGGTGATGTTGAGCGTCAATTTGCCGTCGTTGGCGCTGAAGGACTGGAGATAGAGCAGCTTGTCGACGCCGTTGACCTTGGATTCGATCGGGGTGGCGACGGATTCCATCACCGCCTCCGCCGCGGCCCCGCGGTAGTTGGTGGTGGCCTGGATCAGCGTCGGGCTCACGACCGGATATTCCGCGATCGGCAAGCGCGAGAGTGAAACCAGTCCGACGATGACCGTGAGGATCGAAATGACCATCGCCACGATCGGGCGGCGGATGAAGAACTCGGCCATGGCGGGTCAGCGTTGGGAGGGTGGGGATCCGGCGGGGGCGGCCGCCGGTCCGGCGGCGATGACGTTGACCCGTGCCCCGTCGTGAACTTTCTGCACGCCTTCGAGGACGACTCGCTCACCGGGTTGCAAGCCCTCCAGGACGACGACTTCGGAACCGACCGTGTCGCCCGTCCGGACCGGTCGCTGGCTTACCTTTTGCTCCGCGTCCACCACCCAGACGAACGACTGCCCCTGGAGTTCCGAGATGGCCCGTTCGGGAATCTTGATCCCGTCGCGGCTGCCGCCGTCGATCCGGGCGCGGGCGAACATGCCGGGCCGCAGGAGTTCGGTCGGGTTGGGGACCTCGACCCGCACCCGCATGGTGCCGGTTTTGACGTTCACCGCGCGGTCGAAGAAGACGATCCGGCCCTGCTTGTCGTGCTCCTTGCCGCCGGGCAGGATCAGGGTCAAGGGCAGCGTGCCGAGGTCCTTGCCCAGCTCCTCGGCGCGGGTCTTGGTCCGGATGTAGTCCGCCTCGCTGATGTTGCAATAGAACCACATCGGATCGAGCGACGACATGGTCGCGAGCAAGGTCGGCTCACCCTTCCCGACGAGGTCGCCGACGGAGACTTCCTTGGCGCCGATCAGGCCGTCGATGGGGGCCTTGACCTCGCAGTAGCCGAGGTCGAGCTGGGCGGATTCCACGCTGGACCGGGCCGACTCCACCATGGCTTTGCTCGCTTCCAGCGAGGCTTCGGCATCGTCGAGGTCCTGCTGGGAAACCCCGCCGCTGGCGGCCAGCGGCTTGAGCCGGCTCACGTCGATTTCGAATTTTTTCTGCGCGACCATGGCCTCGGCGAGCGAGGCGTTCGCGACGGCAAGTTTTTCAACAAAGGGCCGGCGGTCCAATTTGAACAACAGGTCGCCCTGTTTCACCTTTCCCCCTTCGGTGAAAGCGATCGCTTCGACGAAGGCCTCGACCCGGGCACGCACCTCGACGTTCTGGGGCGAGTCGAGCTGGCCGATCAGGATGCCGGTGTGGGGAATGCTCGAGTTCCGCACCTCCAACAGACTGACCACCGGCAGGGGCGGCTCGGGAGTCGCGGGCTTCTCGCAAGCGGCCAGCAAGGTGGCGGCGATCACGCCGGCGGCGATTCGCCGCCCGCTGGTCCGACGGAGGGGAGGGCGATTGCCGATCCGGACGGTATTCATTCGGGCGGAGGCTAGCGGATCGGGAGGCGATGACCATGACGATCTTGCTTTTTGCAGCGTGAATCCTGACATCTTAGGTGAGGCAATGGGTCGTTTGGACCAGCAGCAGACCGCTCTGGGGGCCGGAGGCTCCGCGCGCCCGGTGGAGGCTCCGCCACCCAACAGCACGGGGACGGCCGCCGGGCACCGTTCCAGCATGAAGGGGCAGAGCGCTCGAGGGGACCGTTCTGCGGGCCGGAGGCTCCGCGTCCCCGGTGAGACCGCTCCGGTCGGCCCAAGGGGTCCGACGCTATCTTGCCGGGCCCATTCTAACTTGCCGGCCCGGCCTCCAGGAATCAGAAGGGGATGTCGTCTTCCTCCTCGCGGAAGTCGCCGGCGTCGGCGGCCGAGGCACCCTGCGGCGGACCCGACGAGCGCGGTGGCGCGGACTGGCCTTCGCCGCCGCTGGGGCGATGCGATTCGCCGTCGCCGCTGGAGCGCTGCTGGTAATTGCCGCCACCCCCGCCACCCTGCGCGCCGCCCTTGCCGTCGGGCAGGAACTGGAGCACTTCCGCGACCACCTTCAGCTTGCTGCGTTTCTGGCCCGAAGCCTTGTCCTCCCAGGTGTCCATCTGCAGGCGACCTTCGATGAAGACGCCGCGGCCCTTGGTCAGGTACTTCTGCGCGTTCTCCGCGTTGGTGCCCCAGACGGTCACGTCGACAAAGGTCACTTCATCCGACCAATTCCCGTTGCCGTCCGAAACACGCCGGTTCACGGCGAGGCCGAGGTCGCCGACCGCAGTTCCTTTCGGGGTATATCGGACTTCGGGATCCCGGGTGAGGTTCCCGAGCAGCATCACTTTGTTGAGATTGGCCATGGCGGAATCAGGCTAGTTGGGGGAAAGAGCCAGCATTAGCTGTTCTCGGGAACAGTGCACGCGCGAACTCAAGCGACCCGCTGGTAGTGCTGGACGTGCACGTGGCCGTTCAACTTGAGCTTGGCCTGGATGCGGGTGATCGCGTCCGGCTCGGCCTTGAAGAAGTAGTTCACGTAGTGGCCGCTCTCGAGGTGGTTCGAGGCGTAGGCGAACTTGCGGCGGCCGAGCTGCTGGACTTCGTCCAGTTTGGCGCCTTCGGCTTCGATTTCCTTGCCGAGGGACGTGACGAGGTCGTCGACGCTGCCTTCGAGCAACTTGGTGTTGAGGATGATCAGACCTTCGTATTTCCGGCTCATGTCGATGATGGTGGTTAGGAGTTGTCCTGGCTGTTATTGTAAAAATTCGCGGCGGGCGCGAGGCCTTGGGAGAGCGCAAGTTGCACGGCCGCCACAGCCCTTGCAAGCGTGTTTTCAAGCAGTTCCCGCTCCTCCTCGCGGAAGGTTCCGAGCACGTGGCCGGTCATGTTTCCGGGATCGGAGCCGCCGATTCCGAACTTCAGCCGCGGGAAGTTGTCGCTGCCGAAATGCTCGATCAGCGACTTGATGCCGTTGTGCCCGCCGGCGCTGCCTTTTTCGCGGAAGCGCAGCTTGCCGAGCGGCAGGGCGGCATCGTCATAGACCACCAGCACGTTCTCCGGCAGCCACTTGTGGAAGGCGGCGAGCTGGCGGACCGGGCGGCCGCTGAGGTTCATGAAGCACTGCGGCTTGACCAGCAGGACGCCGGAGCCCGGCAGCTTGGCGACGTGGGACTGCCACTTCGGCTTGGACTCGAAGGGGACGCCGGCGAGCAGCGCCAGCCGGTCGAGCACCATGAAGCCCGCGTTGTGGCGGGTGCCTTCGTACTGGCGGCCCGGATTGCCGAGGCCGACGACGAGCGGGATGGAGGGTTCAAGATCCAAGGGAGAAGTTCCAAGTGCCAAACCAGGAGTTCGATGATGGGGCGAAGTGACAAAAAACCCGGACCGCGGGGTGCGGACCGGGTTTTCGGAAAACCGGATGGCCTCAGACGCCGGCAGCGCTCTCGGAGACTGCGGCGGCGGTCTTCGCCACGTGGGCGATGACGACGTCGGCGGCGCGGGTCGCGACGACGCCCTCGGGCAGCGTGACATCGCCGATGTGCAGCGAGTCGCCTTCGTCGAGGTGGGTCACGTCGAACTCGAGGGTGTCCGGCAGCTTCGAGGCGGCGCAGCGGATTTCGAGGGTGTGGTTGAGCTGTTCGAGCAGGCCGCCGGACTTCACGCCGAGCGGTTCGCCGGTCAGGTGGACCGGGATCTGGGCGGTGATTTCGGTGGTCTCGTCGATCGCCATGAAATCGGCGTGCAGCGTGAGACCGGACAGCGAGTCGTGCTGGATCGCCTTGAGGAAGGCGAGCTGGTTGGCACCGCCGATCTCGAGATTGATGATGATGTTGTCCGAGGTGCTGTGGGCCAGCAGCTCGCTGAAGGCCTTGGCATTCACCTTCAGGTTCTTGTTTTCCGAGCCGCGTCCGTAGATCACGGAAGGGACCCAACCCTCGCGGCGCATTTGCTTGAGGACTCCGGAACCGGTGCGCTGACGGGGTTCCGCTTTAAGGACGTGCTTCGTGGCCATGACAAAAAAGGCGTGAGGATTCGGATTGAGGCCGTCAGGTTCCCGCGGCCGGGGCGGGGTCTGTAGCGGGCCCTTCCGGGTTTGTCAAAATTTTGTTCACCTTGGGTTTTCGCCCCCGTGCCCTCTATCACGCGGAAGGCACGGGGGCGACAGCCGTCAGCGGCTCAGATCCGCAGTTGCCACATCGCTTCGGTCTCGCGGTCGCGCCATGCCGGGCGCCGCGCGATGGGGTCCTGCAGGGTCCGGACGACTTTCCGGCCGGCGGTGAAGAGGAAGCTGTCGCAGCCGATTTCCACCACTTCCAGGCCCATGTAATAGGTCTGGTGGAGGGTGGCGACGGATTCGGCGCCGAAGACTTCCGCCAGGTGCTCGCGCAGCAGGTCGGCCTCTTTCTTGCCGACGAAGAGAAAGGCCGGCGTCTCGCCGAACCTGCACTTCGATCGGATCAGTTCGGAAACGGCCCTGGAATTCCAGGTGTCGTTCATTCGCAGTTCCGCCACCAGGCTGGTGGTGTCCGGAACCGGGGTGTCATGTCGTGTGTTCATCTCTGGGTGGGTGTGTGGGATCCCCTTGCGGGTCGATCAAGTTACGTGCCCGCCCGGTTTTTTTATCATAATTGTCCGAATTATCAGGAAATCCGGTCTTTTAGGGAATCCTTGAAAAATACTGCCGGACCGCCGCGGATCCGCCACTTTCCGTCCGGGGCGATTTCGCCACGGAACCTTACCCGCCGGTGACGACCCGTCCCGCGACGGTCTCCCCCGCCGCCACTTTCGCCCCCGGCCAGACCACGGCGTCGCGGACCACCGCGCCGGCCCCGATTTCCGCGCCCGGGCCGATCACGGCGCGCTCGACGGTCGCGGACGGATCGATCCTCGCGTCGGGGTGCACCGCCGGGGCCAGCGCCAGCTCCCGGTGCGCCGCCAGATAGGCGGCCGGGTCGCCGAGGTCGCGCCAATCGCCGTCATCGAGCACCACGGCCCCGAGCCGGCCCTGTCGCGCGAGTTCGAGGAAGGCGGGGATCACCGAAATTTTCTCCCGCGGCGGGATCAGCCTGAATAACTCCGGCGTGAAGCAGTAGATTCCCGAAAACACATGCGTCCCCTCCGCCCGGCCGAGCATCCCGCGGATATCGATCGCCCGGTCGCCATCGAGCGCGATGTGCTTCGCCACCCCGTCGCCGCGCAGCGCGAGCGTGACCGGCAGCCCCGATGCCTCGTGCGCCGCGATCAAGCGGTCGAGCGGCAGCGAGCTGAAAATGTCGCCGTTGTGGACCAGCACGCTTTCCCCGGCCGCCCAGGCCTCGAGGTTTTTCACCCCGCCGCCGGTCTCCAGCAGCACCGGTTCGTGGAACAGGTGCAGCGGCAAGCCCTGCCAGCTCCCCATTTTTGAAGCCAGCCCGTTCCCGCCCGCGATGCCTTCGCCATTCATCTCCCATCTGCCATCTGCCATCCACCATCTCTCCGCCAAATGATGCGTGTTGATCGCGAACTCCCCGATCCCCGCCGCGCGGCACGAGTCCATCGCCCACTCGATCAGCGGCCGGTGGAACAGCGGGACGAGAGGTTTCGGCAGCAGGTCGGTCAGCGGACGAAGCCGCGTGCCGAGTCCGGCACCGGGAAGGAAGGCCTTGCGGATCACGCGACGGATTTCCGGGGTTTGGAGACCGGCGGCAAGGGATTTCGGTGGCGCCAACCCGGGACTCGAGAAATCGCCGCTTCCAACGCGTGACTCGCCACCCGCTTCTCGATCCCTGCCGCCGATGCCGCCCGCTGGATCGCCTCGTTGTAAACCTTGCCATGCGGATGGTGCCTGATCGCTTCACGTCGGTCAGCCCATGATATCAGCCTCCCGCACCAACCCAGGAAATCCGCCAACGAAGCCACCGGATAGACCCACGGAATCCCCAAAAAATCCTTGCAGTTCAATGGTTTGCGATCATGGTCCCCCGATCAAAAAGGCAGTGATATTGATCGCTGACATCCTACTAATACCACTGTTATGCCTCAATAAATATATGGCACTTGACCTTTACTCTGGCCCACTAACCCGTTACTTTTGTGGCACGTGGGAGAACATCATGGCACGGGCGTTTCGCGAGCAGGGACGCGCCTATCAGCTTATTCACCCAAGCGGTGAACCGCCACCAGAGCCAATAGAACCCACCGTCGTAGAGAATCACATCGCGTTGTGGACGAATGCTCTTTCGGGTAGTCTGGGCGCTCATCTATCCTCACCCCTGTCGTGGCAGGACGATTTATCCCAACCATATGATACTGATAGACCACATTGGCAGGGCTATTGTGCCTTGCTGCTGACAGCGGCACACGCTGACTTTCCAACACTCGCGCTTCCGTCCATTACGCCGGAGAGATGGGACGATCACCCTACGTATGTGGCTGCCATTTCCAAGGATGCCAAGTCTCGATTCACGCAGATTTTATTGCCGGAGCTTTGGCTACCCTCTGATTTCCAGTTTGCTTTTCAGGCACCGGGACCAGCAAGCGAAGAACCAATCTGGATAGGTGCTGTTGCCACATTGCTTCTTCAACTCAACACCTTGAATGACACGGTTTTTCATGGTTCCTCCGAGGATCTAGCGCGGTGGTCCTTCGACGGGCCGCCACCCGACAATAACCTTCTGGGTTGCGCTCGTTTCGGATTTGCGATTTTTCATAGGATGGCCACGTTTTCCCGTGACCATTCATTACCTCTCAAGTTGGATTACTGACACCCGTGAACGATCGAAGAAGCATAACAAGCCGCGTCATGAAAACCACTACCAGCCGCCCTGTTTCGATGATCTTCCGTAATTCAACCTTCAACCCCGTGATTGACGCTCGCCCTCGCTGGTAGTGGTGCATGCGCTCATCGTTGGGCGAAGAAAATCATATCATGTTATCTCTAGAGATCAATTCGGAGTTCACGATCCATCCGCTAATAAGCGTTGAGAACCTCCTGCATTTTCCCGGACTCAGAGTTAATGATTTATACAACGGTTACTGTTGGTATGAATTCGTCACCTATTCCACGTCCGATAAGCACGTAGCAGTTGGTATCTGCTTTCACGAAGGTCACTTTTCAGCCGCTAGGCTCTCTTTGTGGGATTCCGCCATCTACGGCACAAGCTGGTCTGACTGGACCGAACAGAAGCAGAAGTTGTGTGCGAGAGACACCGAAGAATGGCTAAGGACTAAGGGCTTCGAACCAGGCGAATACGAATGGGGTTCTGTCTGGGTCGGATATGATGAAAAGTCGGCATCTGGACATTCACTGATACAATACAAAATGAAGCATAACAAGTCAGATATGGCAACGCCGTTGAACGCGTCAGATTGAATTTGGAGCTTTCCACCGGCGTTGCCATTCCTCTAACGTTCTGCTAAAAAATGAAGCCCTTGCAAATCTTTGACGGGCATATCCACGCCCCCTACTTCATTTTGATCGATGGCGGAACTGCATACACCGCCGAGGAGGCAATGAAGTTGCTCGGAATCCAGGGATTCAAGGCGGCGAAGCAACTAGAGTTTTCCAACCATTTTTTGCACATCACTGATGATGGCCGCTGGCTACATTTAGTGGATGACTGGCTCTACACCCAATGGCATTCAAAGTCGATTCGTGACCAGATAGTCAAGCTGGCGGGTAAGCACGACATTTTCACCTGCTCTGTAGGGGATACTGATCACTCGTTCGATTTCGAATACTACAGGGATGGAAAGTTGATCCGACAATACGTCGTAGAGGATATGAATTATGACGGTGGTCACGTCACAAGGGACTTCGGGGTGCCACTTCCTGGCGAAGCCGAGGCATTTCGACATACCGATGAGATTGATAGAGTTCTAGCGATAGCCCGTTCGATAGGCATTGTAATTGACCACACCCCAGAGAATATCCGATCATTTACAAAGCGTTATGGAGGCCTCTCACGGCTTCTTCCGAATCCGACATTTCTTCGCAGGTTGTTCGGCCCAAAATTAGAAGCAGAGCCCCATCCAACGGCGGGCAACGCTCCTGTTTGAATTCGGGCTTCCATCCCCGCCGTGGATGAGCTAGACGTTCTGCAAAAAATAGATCTTATGACCGGCCAACAAAAAACAGCGATGGTTGCTATTGGAACCGTCATCTTCTCCCTCGTTAGTATCGTGTTGCTTCTAGCTCTCACTGGTGGCGACAAGATCGCCCCTCGGGGGATTCGATTTTTGTTCACCTGCATCTTTGCGTTCTTCCTCTGGAGGGGTGCTGGATGGGCACGATGGCTGGTTGGCATTCTCTCCCTTCTGGGCGTCATCACATCCATAATCGGATTCTTTGGGCTAAGTGCTGCGGGAGTTTCGATGTTCTCAATCATCGGTATTTGGATGGTAGTAATGGCAGCGTTCTATGCGTGGGTTTCATACATGCTCCTCCTCGATAAGGACGTTGGGTCTTACTTCAACCCCACGAGTGGATTCTAGCTGTGTTGCCAAAACAACCAAGAGGCGGAAGACGTCGATCCTAACGCCTGACCCGCCGCGAGTTTAAGCCACCATGGCCGTTCAACCATCAACCCAGAAGTCGGAGCGCGCCCTCGGTCAGGCGTAGGATGACTTTGACGTTCGGAAGAAACGATGCAACGTAGAACTAAAGTGGCGTTGATCGCAACCTGTTTGCTCGCTGTCACCCATGCCACATGGATCGTTTTGCCTGATTCGTTGGCACTTGCTCGGTCAATACTGCGGGACGTTGTCATGTTTGGATGGCCGGTTGCTGGACTGATCTCAATTTTCGCGACTCCTGCGGGATATTCTGATGAAGAACGGAGGGCGACTCCCACTTCTAAACTTTGGTGGACATATTTTCTCCTCGTGCCGGCTATCCCGCTGGGTCTCGCAAGCTTTGTTGGGTTGTTTTACTGGCTCTGAGCAGCCTGAAAGCATTCCATGCTCTTATTCTCGTCATCATTCTGAACTTCCGCCGTGCAAACAGGAAGCCGGATCGGGTCCCGGGGAGTCGTTAACTCCCCGGTCCCACCCCACCCTGCGTGCGGCTTTGACTCCGTTTCTCCGTCCCGGCGGATCAGGCTTCGCGGGATTCCGGAGCCGCTACGGCGGCGCAAGATTCACGTCCGGAACCCCTTGTTCCTTTAGCCAACAGTTCTTCGGCGCGCGTCGCCCAGCGGTGGTCTGCCTGCGTCCTCTGCCTGCTCGATCCGAGCAAGGTCGTCGCCCAAGGCTTCCCGACCTTGATGTTCAAGCTCAAGTCCCTGAGCAGACACCTCTTGCCAAGCTACGGACTTTTTGCCAAATGCATCGAGTTGTCTTGATTTCCCGGAGCGCCCAAGCCCTCCGGTTTCCCTAAACCCCCGTTTCTCCGGTAGCCAACGTCCGATCCCGAACCCATGAAAACCCAGCCCTCCCCGAACATCGTCGCCAGCCGCGGCCCCTCGCTCCTGCTACCCGCCCTCGTGGTCTCGCTCTGCGGATCCGCCGCGATCCAGGCGCAGACCGTCATTCTCTGGAACGGCCCGGTCAATGACGTGGCCGGCGGGGACTGGAGCAGCGCGTCCAACTGGGCCGGCCTCAATGTCCCGGACGCCGCGACCGAGCAGGCCGATTTGCGCAGGGACTGGGGCGGCACCACCGCCGGCACCCCGAACCTGACCCTCGGTTCCAGCCGCACCCTCAACGGCATCCTGTTCGACGATACCGGCGCCACCGGCGACCGGACCCTGACGATCAACGCGGGCAGCGAACTCACGCTGGCGGGCACCTCCCCGGTCCTTCAAATCGACGGCAGCACCTTGATCCTGACCTGCCCGCTCGGCGGTTCCGCCAACTGGTCCAAGACCGGCGGCGGGACGCTGGGCCTGGATACCGACAATGCCGCGAGCTATGGGGGCGCCATCACGGTGAGCGAGGGCACGCTCGACGTCCGGAACGTCAACGCCCTCGGCAATACCGCCGCCGGGACCACCGTCGCCGCGGGTGCCCGGGTCTTTTTCGGGAATCTCGTCACCGGTGCGACCGTGCCGGAATCCTTCGTCATCGCCGGCACCGGCACCGGGAACAACGGCGCGCTCAATGTCGGCGGCAACAAGACCATCAACCTGTCCGGTCCCATCACGCTGTCCGCGGACGCGCTGCTCAAGGCCGACGGCGGTTCGGCTCTCAACCTGACCAATTCCGGCGGGGTGACCGCGGTCGACAAGAACCTGACCTTCACCGTCGACAACAGCCTCGCCAGCAGCATCAGCGGCCCGCTCGCCCTCGGCAGCGGAGGTTTCACCAAGACCTCCGGCTCCACCCTCAATCTCAACGGCAACAATTCCTACACCGGCCCGACCCTGGTCAGCGGCGGCACCCTCAACCTCGCCGGTGGCTCCGGCGCGATCCTCTCGACCAGCTCGATCACGGCCAGCGGCGGCACCCTCGGCCTCGCCAACGCCACCGCCAATTCCAACCGGATCGCCGACACCCGGGCCGTCAATCTGACGCTCGGCGGGGCCCTCAGCCTGACCGCCAACACGTCCGCCAACATCACCGAAACCATCGGAGCGCTGGTCCTCGGCAATTCGACCGGCACCGTCTCGGTCGCCTCCGCCGCCAGCCGCGTCAATACGCTCGCTGCCAGCACCTTCACCCGCGGGCCGAACCGCGCCACCGGCCTGGTCCGCGGCACCAGCCTCAGCCAAAACGTCGCCACCAACGTGGCGCGGATCACCCTCGCCGACGGCGGGGCATCGCTCGGCCTGGTCGGTTCCAATACCCTCGCCGCCGGCGGCACCAGCGATGCCACCCAAGCGCTCAGGATCGTCCCCTGGCTCTTCGGCGACACCAGTGCGACCGGCGGCGGCAACGGGTTCCTGACCTACGACAGCACCCTCGGTCTCCGCGTTCTCACCGCGACCCAGACCACCGACCTGACCGGTCCCTACGTCACCGCGGCGCAGCCGGACAATGCCAGCGTCACCGCCGACGTCACGGTCGACAATCTCGCCGGCATCACCGTCAATTCGCTGCTCTTCCGGGGCACCGCCGCCACCACCTTGCAGAGTGCCGCCGCCAGTCCGCTCACCATCGACAGCGGGGCCATCGCGACCACCGGCAACTTCGCCTACACCCTCGGCAACGGCTTCTCCGGCATCGTCCTCGGCAACGGCGAAGGCATCATCACCGTCCCGACCAACACCCTGACCATCGCCGCCCCGATCAGCGTCACCGCCGGCGGCGGTCTGACGAAAACGGGGGGCAACACCCTCGCCCTCACCGCCGCCAATACCTACACCGGCCCGACCAGCCTCAACCAAGGCACGCTCTCGGCCGCCATCCTGGCCGACGGCGGCATCGCGAGCGCCCTCGGGGCCTCCGGCGCCGCCCCGGAAAACCTCCTCTTCAACGGCGGCGCCCTGCTTTACAGCGGAGCCACCACCACCACCGACCGCGGCGCGACGCTGCTCGCCAACGGCACGATCAATGTCGCCACCACCGGCACGACGCTCGGGATCAGCGGCGACCTCACCGGCGCGGGCACGCTGATCAAGGCCGGCGTCGGCAGCCTCGCCCTCAACACCGCCAACAGCTTCACCGGAAACGTCCAGATCAACGGCACCGCCAACGCGAACACCCTCGCCATCAGCCACCCGGAAGCCCTCGGGCCGGCGGCCGCGGTCAAGAACATCACGATGACCGGCAGCAACCGCCAGTTCTCCCTGCTCGAACTCGCCGGCGGCATCACCATCGATGCCAACAAGGCGATCAACACCGCGGGCAAGAGTTCGCTCGCCGTCAATGATTCGGCCCTCGGTTCCCCGGTCTTCCTGCGCAATGCCGCGGGCGACAACACCTGGCTCGGCAATGTCTGGATCACCACCACCGGCGGCGCCTACAGCATCGAATCGGTGGCCGGCACCCTGACCCTCGGCAGCCCCGGCACCACCTCGACCCTGCGCCAAAGCGCCGGGGCGGACACCCGGGTCTTCGAATTCCGCGGGGGAGGCGATTTCGTCCTGAACTCCCAACTCATCAACAACGGGACTTCCGTCACCGGGATCCAAAAAACCGGCACCGGCACGCTCACGCTGCCCCGGGTGGACAACACCGCGTCGTCCAACCCCAACCTCGCGGCCGGCACCATCGTGGTCGAAAGCCTGGCCGCCTCCGGCTCGCCGTCGTCGATCGGCGCCGGGACGGGCATGAACCTCGGCGGCACGCTCCGCCACGTGGGTGCCGCCAACTCCACCACCAACCGCGCCGTCGGCCTGATCGGCATCTCGCCGGTCGTCGAGTCCGCCGGCACCGGCTCGCTCGCCTTCACCAGCGCCACCACGGTCACCTATGTGGCCGGCACCGCGACCACCCTCGCCCCGTTCGCCGCGGGAGCCACCGTGGTCACCGCCAACGAGGTCTGGAACCTGATCCCGGGCATGACCATCACCGGCGGCGGCAGCGATTCCGGCATCGCACCCGGCACCCTCATCACCGCGGTCGACTACGACGCGTTCACGCTCACCCTGGACACCCCGACCACCCGCGCCACGCTGGGCGGACGGGCCATCAACACCTCCGCCGCCACCGCCGCCGGCCAGCCGACCATCCAGTTGACGCCGGCCAACGCCGGCCTGCCCAACCTCTACGTCGGCATGCCGGTTTCCGGCACCAACATCCCGGCCGGCGCCTTGATCAACGAAATCGACCCCGCGACCGGCCTCATCACCCTGAGCGCCAACCTCACCGGCACCGGCGTCGCCAGCGCGGCCTCGATCAGCTTCAACGCCGGCGGCGTGACCTTCAGCGGGGCCGCCGACCAGGACCGGACCCTCACGCTCCGCGGCACCCATCCCGGCGGGAATTCGTTCAGCCCGTCGCTGGCCAACCCGGCCGGCAGCGGCAAACTCAGCCTGGTGAAGGCGGATGCCGGCACCTGGAGCGTCTCCGGTAGCAGCAGCTACGGCGGCACCACCACCGTGAGCGGCGGCACCCTGCTGCAAAACGGCAGCCACAGCGGCGGTGGCACCTACACCGTCGCGCCCGCCGCCACCCTGGGCGGCACCGGCAGCCTCGACGCCGCGGTCGACGTCAACGGCACCCTCGCCCCGGGGGCCGGCATCGAGGACCTCGCCACCGGCACGATCACCTTCGGTCCGAATACCACCCTCGCCATCGAATTCAACAGCTCCAATCTCGCCGCCGACCAACTGGTGGTGACCGGCGACGTGGTGACCGGTGGCAATACCGTCAATCTGACCCTCGCCGATCTCGGTCCCAATGCCCCCCTGCCGAACGGCGCCAAACTCGTCCTGGTCGACTACACCGGCTTTTGGAATGACACCGACATTGTCCGCTTCAACGGCAACCCGGTGCCCAACGGCTCCACCATCGTCTTCGGGGCCACCACTTTCACCGTGGATTACAGCGACGACAGCCTCGGCGGCAGCGCGATGACCCTGACTTCCATCAATCCCGCCACCCCGTTCCAGAACTGGGTCAACGGGTTCACCGCGGAGCTGCCGAACAGCGCCGACCGCCTGCCCGGAGCCGATCCGGACCGCGACGGTCGCGACAACCTGCTCGAGTTCGCCCTCAACGGCGATCCGGCCGACGGCGGCAACCCCGGCAAGATCGTCTTCGCCACCGACGACAGCGCCGACCCCGGCAGCGCCCCGGACCTCACCCTGACCCTCGCGGTGCGCGACGGCGCGGTGAAAGCCGTGGGACCTGGCGGCAGCGTGACCCTGACGATCGAGGGAATCGTCTACACCATCCAGGGGTCCGGCAACCTGGCGACGTGGGACAAGGCGGTCAACGAGGTCACCCCGGCCTCCCCCCTCAGCCCCGCGCCGGGTGCCGGCTGGACCACCCGGACGTTCCAGGTCAGCGACTCGAACGGCCTGCCCGACAAGCGCTTCGTCCGCGTCGGCGTCGTCCAAACCCCCTGACGCGTTTCGTTGCCCCGCGTGGAGCCGCCACTACAAATGTAGTGGACAATTCCACTACATTTGTGGTGAATCGCGGCCGTGATGGATGCGCCGAAAATTTCCGAGTCCGAATGGGCGGTCATGGAGGTCTTGTGGGACGACTCTCCGCGCAGCGCTTCCGCGGTCGCGAGGACGCTCCGCGGGACGACCTCGTGGGCCGAGAACACCGTCCGCACGCTGCTGACCCGGCTGGTCGAGAAAGGCGCGCTCGAGATCCAGGACCCAAGCGGCACCCCGAAGCTCTACTCCCCCGCCGTGCCGCGCGAAGCCTGCGTGAGGGCGGCGAGCGAGTCCTTCCTCGGCCGCATCTTCCAAGGCGCGGCCCAACCGCTGCTCGTCCACTTTGCCAGGAATGCCCGGCTCACGCCGGAGGAGGTCCGCGAGCTGAAGCGGATCCTCGACCAATCGACCGATAACACCCAACGAACCCCGAAACCATGAACCTGTTAGATACAAGCCACCTCAAACGGCACGACCTCGCGCAGAACTGGCTGCTGTTCGCCCTTCAAGCGCTGCATTGGTTCAATCCGCTGATCTGGTTCGCCTTCGCCCGGCTGCGCCTCGACCGTGAGACCGCCTGCGACGCGCGGGTGCTGGCGCTCGATGCCGAGGACCGCCGCGCCGACTACGGCCACGCGCTCTTGAAGATGCAGGAGCTCCCCGCGGCCGGCGGGCTGCGGCTCGGTTTCCTCGGGATCTTCGAGAATGTCTCCGGCCTGCGGTCGCGGATCACCGATATCTCCCGCCACCGCCGCAGCCATCCGGCGTGGCAGGTGGCGGGCTGCGGGCTCGTCGCCGCGATCGCCCTCTTCGGCTCGACCCGGGCGCAGGAGGTCGCCCCGGAAACCGACGCCGGGGCGCAGAACGCGGCGGACCACGCCAAAGCCGTCCTCGAGGCCAAACTCGACCTCATCGTTCTTCCCGACCATTCATTCATCGATGCTCCCCTGAGGGACGTGGTCGGCTTTTTGAGAGATCGTTCGAGAGAACTCGACCCCGACAAGGCGATCGCCACCAACGGCGTCAATTTCGTAATTCAACACCACCGCCTGCCGGACGGGACGAAGTTCAATCCGGCCGATATCAGGCTGACCTACGAAACGAAAAACGTCACCCTGAAACAAGCGCTCAAGGCCATCGCACGCGCAACAAACCTGACCACGACCGTCGATGCCCAGGCCGTCACCTTGGCGAAAGCGGGACCGGGCGATCATCCACCCATGCCGATGATCGTGGTCAAGCCCCGCACTCTCGCGCACCTTCCGGGGCAAGCGGTGAAAGCCGCCGCGAAGATCGTCATCCCCACCCTGACTTTCGACGGTCTCACGCTGGGGGCAGCCGTCGAGCTTCTGAATAGCGAGACCAAAAAACATGCGGGCGCCGTCAAGCCGCCGCTCGTCACCCTGCACCCCAAAGCGGATGCGAACCTGCCGCTCAAAGAGCTCAAACTGCGGAATGTCCCGCTCGAGAACGCGCTGATCTACGTCGGTGACCTGGGCCGCATGAACATCCGGGCCGACGACCGCCAGATCCAACTCTACCCCGCCACTCTCCGGAATCCGTGAACCGCCCCGGCTCGGCAAGCCTCGCGCGGAAAGCGGAGACGAGTCTCCGCAGTCCAAGGTGCTGGCACGGATCCTCCGCAAGCCTCCGCCACGGCCGTCATGCATTTGTCTTCACGGCGACCGGGCTTCATGATAGCCGGACACCATGAATCTCTCATCGCAAGTGGCGGGCTGCTTGCTCGTGGCCGTGGTCGCGCTCTTCAACCCGGCCCGCGCGCAGGAGCCGGACCCTGAAACGAAGAACGTGGCGGAGAACGAAGCCGCGCCGGTACTCAAGTTCCAAAAAGGGCCCTCGGCGGGCCAAGTCTACCTCTCCCGCAAGCTGGATACGATGATCCCGCCAGGCGTCAGTTTCACCTATGCCTCGCTTGAGGAGGCACTCAGCAGGCTTCACCTGTTCAGCGCGGACCTGGATGTCAAGGAGCCCGATCCGGCCAAAAAGGGCGTCCCTTTCGTGATCCTCAAACCGCGCGCGGTGGAGGGCCGGCCCGCGCCAAAGCCGGCACGCGTGAATTTCAGCATGTCGGATGAACCCCTGCGTGGCATCCTGGATGAAATCGCCACGCAATCCGACACGCGTTACACCATCGGCGATTCCTCCGTCACCTTCGTCCCGGTCGGCGGGAAGGATGCCGCCCCCTTGACCCGAGCCGAGGCCGAGGCGGCGGACAAGGCCGCCACCCGGATCGGGCCGAAGACGGTGGAGAACCTGAACAGGATCCGGAAGTTGGTCATCCCGATCATCGACTTCGAGGACACCACCGTGGTGGAGGCGGTGGACTTCCTCGACGCCCGGGTCAGGGAGCTCTCGAAAGACGCGCCCCCAATCAAGATCGGACCCCGCATGGATCCCGACACCCGGATTGAAAATCTCCGCCTGCGCAACGTTCCGCTGCCTGAGGCTTTGATCTATCTCACCCAAGCCGTGAACGACCAGTACCACATCCATGATGACGGCGTGCAGATCGGAAAGTGAGGCGAGCCGCGCCACCGGCCGGTCCGCCCGCTAAAACGGCCGCGGGCCATGGGCTGCGGGGGCTTGTCCTGCCCGTGACCCACAACCTTTGATGCTGCCCCGTCAGGGCACAAGACCGGGAAGTCCGGACCTACCGGCCCGAAAACCGCTCCGCCATCTCCCGATCGATCCGCTCGCGCAGCCCGGGGGTCAGGAACGACCCGTGATCGCCCGGCAGGATTTCGACGTAGCCGCCGTGGTCGAGCGGGTCGAGGAAGGCCTTGAGGTGATAGAGGGCGGGCTCGAGGTAGAAGGTGTCCCACGCGCCGCCGATCACCCGGAGCTTGCCCTGCAGCTTCGGGCCGAGCTCGGGCCAGCGCTCTTGCAGGAGCAGGCGGATGTCATACTGCCGCCAGTGCCGCGCCACCTCGCGATCGATCGCGCCGGTGAGCTTGTCCATCACGGGCCGCGGCTCGCCGTCCGCGCCGCGCGGGCTGAACACGGCGTTGAAGGAATCGAGCTGGCCGCCCTCGCCCAGCACGTATTCCAGATGGTTGAACTGGATAAAATTCAGGCGCGGTCCGGTCCGCGTGCGGGCCACCGGCCGGGGAAATCCCTCGCGGGTCCAGTGCCCGTTCGGGTCCTGGTAAATGTTCATCGTTTGGAACGCACGGAAGTCGACCGGGTCGGGCGCCAGGCTCCAGCAGCCGCCGAAGAAATCCGGATAGGCCACTTGCAGCCACAGCGCGGACCAGCCGCCCGACGAATGCCCCCGCACGAAGCGGCCCCGCGCTTCGGCGACCATCCGGAAGCGGGACTCGAGGGCGGGGATCAACTCCTGCACCAGCGCGTCGCCAACCGGCCCGTTGTTGGCCGAATTGGCGAAAACCGAGTGGCCGGTCGGCACGTCCGGGTCGAGCATCACCTCGAAGCCGCGGAACGGAACCGTCCCGCGCTTCCAGCCGGCCGCCCGCGGGTCCCGCCCGGACATCGCGCGCAGCAACCCGTCGTGACGTCCGCCGAATCCCGGGACGATGTAATTGACCGGATAGCGCCGCTCCGGCTCCGCATCATAGCCGAAAGGCAGCAGCACGGCGGCCTGCAGGAACACGTCGCGCCGGTGGAAGCGGCTGAGCATTTCGCTGCGGATCCGCACGAACTTGACCCACTCGGTGTCCGCATGGACGGGCTCCTCGACCCGCTGGTCGGCGACGAGGTCGTAAACTCCGCCCCGCCCCCCGGCCAACTCGACCGCAACCACGCGGCTGAACAGGTTGCCGGGGCCCTCGTTGTAGTCGCGCCGCGTGCGGTCGTGATCGATCACGACCTGGGCATGATAGGTGCCCGGTTCGAGCCGCCCGAGCGGCTCCGGAAACGCCAGGGCCGCGGGGTCGTTGAAGCCGTCCGGCGTGAAGACGACCGGCGCGCCGGGGCGCAGGTCCTTGACATCGATCGCGAACACCGGCTCCGGCGTGAACCAGTTCATTTTCCGCCGCGGCTCGCCGTTCTCCGAGCGGGACAGGAACAACAGCACCCGCCCGGTCAACGGATCGGCCCGCACCCCGGCCGGAAAGGTGACCGACAGCCGCAGCGGCGCGCCGCGATCCGGCGCGCGTTCTTCCGCCATGGCCCCGCAGGGCGACCCGAACAGGGCCAGCAGGACCAGCAGACCGACGCAATTCCGGGGCACCACGATTCGCATGGGCGAACCCAAGCGGGAAAGCAGCCGCTTGCCAATCCCGGCATTCTTCACCGGCGGACCCGGGCCGCGTGGCAGTCCGTGCTTGGAACGGCTTGGCAAGCGGCCCGCGGCCCCCTAAGCCGGGAGCCGCCCTATGCTCCGCCCGCCGAAAAAATTCCACCCGCATCCCTTCGCCTACCACCAGGAGATCGAACTGCGGATCGATGCCCTGAGCAATCTCGGCAGCGGCATCGGCCGGGTCGACGGCTGGGTCGTCTTCGTCCCGTTCTGCCTGCCCGGCGAACTCGTGAAGGCCCGCGTTTTCCGCAACGACAAGAATTGCTCGCAGGCCGACCTGATCGAGGTGCTCGAGCCTTCGCCGGACCGCGTGACACCCGGCTGCCCGCTGTTCGGGATCTGCGGCGGCTGCCAGTATCAACACCTTTCCTACGAGGCCCAGCTCGCGTGGAAGACCCGCCAGGTCGGCGAGCTTTTGCAACACATGGCCGGCATCGAATTCCCGGTGGAGCCCTGCATTCCCTCGCCGCAACTCTGGAACTACCGCTCCAAGATCACCCCGCACTTCGACCGGCCCAAGGACGGGGTGATCGGCGAGATCGGCTTCCTGCCGAACGGCCGCCGCAGCGGGATCATCGATGTCCCGCGCTGCCCGATCGCCATGGCGGAAATCAACGCCGCCCTGCCCCGCGAACGGGAGTCCGCCCGCCAGCGCGCGAAGATGTACAAAAAAGGCGCCACCCTGCTGCTGCGCGCCACCGAAGGCCGGGTCGAAACGAACCACCACGCGGTGGTCACCGAGCACGTCGGCGAGTTGTCCTTCGACTTCCTCGCCGGGGATTTCTTCCAGAACAATCCCTTCATCCTGCCCGCCTTCACCGGCCACGTCGCCGCCGAGGCCCGCGCGGGAAACACCAGGTTCCTGGTCGATGCCTACTGCGGCTCCGGCCTGTTCGCGCTGACCCTGGCGAAGCACTTCGAGCAGGTCGCCGGCGTCGAGGTCAGCGAGACCGCCGCCGACTGGGCGCGCCGCAACGCCCGCTTCCTCGCCGCCTCGGCCGAAGCGATCTTCGCGGACATCGAATTCCCCGCCGCCGCGACCGCGGTGGTGATCGATCCCCCGCGCAAGGGCTGCTCGCCGGAATTCCTCGACCAGCTCGTCGCCTACAGCCCGGCGCGGG
>CAMCYK010000053.1 GCA_945883695.1 Akkermansia muciniphila
GGAATATTCCCTTGAAGCAATCGCACTTTCAGTTTGCCGGCTGCTTGGGTGAATTCAGCGCCAGAACTTTGAAGGCCGATGGGGATGACCACCGACACCACGATCCATATCAGGCCAAGCACGAGCCAGGCCTTGGTTCTGCCCGCCATGAGACTCGACACAACAACCGGCACGCCCATGGCCACCCCTGCTCCAATGGCGCCCATGCCATACACGCCAAGCCAAGGAGCATAGCCAGCCAAAGTGCTTTGCAGGTGCGCGTAACCACTGGCGCCCCAAGGGAAACCGGTTAGGAGTTGACCACGGCACAACTCGGCCATGGTCCATAAGGCACCAAACAACAAAATACCTAAGAAGCCTTGCTTGAACTCCGCCAGGGTCATGCCGTCCGTCTGTGTGGCGTAACGCCCTTCTATCAATCGGGCCGACAAAATAGTACGCCTGAACAAGGCCACCCAAACGCCGCCCGCTGCAGCAAAATAAATGGACAAGCCCGCAGCCAGCAGCAACACGGCCAAGGCAGAAAGCCAAGAAGGCAAGCCGCCATATTTGTGCATGGACACATACAGCCAACCCCAAGTGGCGGCCATGGCACTGGTCGCAAACACGGCGCTAATGAGCGCGCCCTGACGCCATACAGCTTGACCTTGGCGCTTGGTTTTAGATTGGACTTGATTGGATGCGATGAAACTTGTTGGCTGCACATCTTGAGATGCCACTTGCAACAAAATCGCTGCCAAAATACCGAGACTCAAACACTGCAAGAAGCCCGAAGACTGGCCCGAGACACCCAGCACATCACCCAGCGCACCCGCACTTCCTCGGCCGTGCCTTTCAAATACGGCACGTGAATCCGGATCGTGCCGCGCTGGCCGATCCGGTCGAGCCGGCCGATCCGCTGCTCCAGCAAATCAATGTCGTCCGGCAGATCGAATAGAACCAGGTGTCGCGCGAACTGGAAATTCCGCCCTTCGCTGCCGATCTCCGAGCAGATCAAAACCCGCGCGCCATCGTCCTCGGCGAAGAACGCCGCGTTGCGGTCCCGCTGCAGCAGGGTGAGCGCCTCATGGAACACGGCCACTTCCGAGCCGGTGGCGTCGCGCATCACGTCGATGATCCGTTCGGCGAGCTCGCGGGTCTTGGCGATCACCAGCACTTTCTCGGTTGGCGGCAGTTTCTCGAGGAGATCCACCAGCCACGCCACCTTGACGGCGATCGCGTTCTTGCCCGCAAGCGGCACCAGCAGCGGCTGCCGCTCGGGGAAACCACCGAGACGCGCGCGGGTGTTCCGGAACATCACGCGGCCCACGCCACAACTGTCCAGAAGATCGCGGACCAGCCCCTCGCGCGCGCCGCGTCGGTCGGCGCGGAACGCCCGCACCGCCTCGACCAGCCGGCCGCGCCCGGCAACCAGATCTTCCAGCCGCTCGTCCACCGCGCCGTCGAGGGACAGCGTTTCGACCACTTCGGCGACCTCCTCGTAGTGCTTCGTTTCCTCGTGGTAGGCAGCGAGGTCGCCATAGCGTTCGGGATCGAGCAATTGCAGCCGCGCGAAATGGCCTTCCGGGCCCAGTTGTTGCGGCGTGGCGGTCAGCAGCAGCAGGGCCTCCGTCGATTCCGCCAAAGTACGGACCATCTCGTAGGCCGGGCCGGGGTGGCCGGGCGTCCATTCGAGGTGATGCGCCTCGTCGACGACCAGCACGTCCCACCCGGCTTCCTTGGCCTGGGCGGCGCGGCGCGGGGCCGCTGCCAGGAAATCGACCGCCGCCAGCACCCACTGCCGCTCGAGAAAGGGATTCGCCGCGGGGTCCTCCTCGCCGATCGCCGCACAGCGGTCCTCGTCGAACAGATCGAAAGCCAGATTGAAGCGGCGCAGCAATTCGACGAACCACTGGTGAACCAGCGGCTCGGGCACCAGGATCAGCACCCGGGCGGCGCGGCCGGTGAGAAGCAGCCGGTGAAGGATCAGGCAGGCCTCGATGGTCTTCCCCAGCCCCACCTCGTCGGCCAGCAGCACGCGCGGCCGCTGCCGGTTCGCGACCTCGTCGGCGATGAACAACTGGTGCGGGATCAGGTCGACCCGCGCGCCCGCCATGCCGCGCGCGGGAGAGCGCCGCATGGCCGCACGCCGCATCAGCGCTTCGCCGCGGAGATCGAACTCGGCGGGATCGTCCAGCTTGCCGCCGAACAGCCGCTCCTCGGGCTTGCTGAAGGTCATCGAGTCGGCCAGTTCGGCTTCGGCCACCTCGCCGGCCTCGGTTTCATAGATCCGCAGGCCCGCCGCCTCGCGGACCTTTTCGACCGTCATCTCCAAGCCGCCGTGGGTCTTGATGCGGTCGCCCGGCAGGAACTTCACACGCCGTAGCGGCGCGGAGTCCAGGGCGTAGCAGCGGTTTTCGCCGACTGCCGGGAAAACGATCTCCACCCGGCCGTCGCCTCCGTTGAGGATGATGCCGAGCCCGAGTTCCGGCTCGCTATCGCTCACCCAGCGCTGTCCGCGCGTCCATGTGTTCTTTGGCATTCGTTGAAGGGCGCGCAACCTAGTCGCCCGGGACCGGGGTGCAAGCCGGGTCTTGCCTGATCCCGCGAATCCGCCCACATCTGGCGGCGGCCATGACACGAATCCGCCACGACAGCACCCGCGGGCTGCTTCATGCCCAAGGGCCGCTGCTGGCATTGATCGCCGTGATTTGCGGGATCTTCGTCCTCCAGCAAATCCGCGGGCTCGAGTGGTATGTGCCCTACATGGCGGTGCCGGGCCAGATCGCGGAGAGTTGGGAACGGCTCAAGGCGGGGGACCTCTCGGTCGAGAACCTGAAGCGATTCGGCACCCTGCTGAGCTGCGCGTTCCTCCATGCCTCGCCCGAGCACGTCGTGTTCAACCTGCTGTTCCTGTGGATTTTCGCGGCGCTGGCGTCGGAATTGTTAGGTCACGGCTGGATGTTGGGGATTTTCGCGTTCACGGCGGTCACCGGGTCGATCTTCCACACCATGCTCAACGCGGAGGATTTCATTCCGATGCTGGGAGCTTCCGGCGCGGTGATGGGATTCGAAGGTGCTTATCTTGGCATGGCGATGCGCTGGCAACTGCCGGACCCCCACGTCTGGCCGCTGGCCCGGCCGGTGCCGCCGGGCCAGCTCGCGCTGGTCGGGGTCGCCGGGGTGGTGATCGACTACACTTCGCTGATGAGCCAGGCGCCGTCGAACGTTGCCTATGGCGCGCACCTCGGTGGCTTCGTCGGCGGCCTCTTGCTGACCGCGGTCTTCGCGCCGAAGCCCCGCGGGGCGAAGATTCGTTAAGATAGACGTGTTAATTCCAACTCGACGCCGCCCCGCTCCGGCACTATCCATGGCATGTTATGAAGAAGTGCCACCTCATCCTTACAACCCTGGTGATCACCCTTGTCGCCCCATCCTGCTCCTCCAGCATCGGCTATGGCTATCAAGCCGCCGGTTACAGCCCGCGCGACGCCTACTTCCGCGGCCACGTCGACGGCAGCGGCGACAAGCTGTACGGCCAAGCCTACGACCCTCATATCAACGAGGACCGCACGCTGCCCAGCGCCCACCGCAACGACTACCTGTGGGGCTACATCGACGGCTACCGCAAGCCGGCCCAGGGCGGTCGCAAGTAAGCCGCGCGAACCGGTCAAATTCCCGCTTGGAAGTTCGCGCTTTGCATGGCAAAGCAAAGCGCATGACGACCCACCAGGAAGCCGCGGAGCAATTGCGGGTGATCCGCACGATGATGGAACGCGCGACGATCTTCCGCGCGCTGTCGGGGGAAGCGGCGATGCTGGGCGGGGCGATGTCGCTGGCAGCCGGCTGGATTTCGGAAGGCAAGAGCGGCTGGGCCTGGGGCGGTATATGGCTGGCTGGGCTGGCGGTGGTGATCCTCTTCGCGTTGTGGCAATTGCTGCGGGTCGCCCAGTCCCACAGCCGTCCCTTGTGGTCGCACGGGTTGAAAGTCGCCTTGCGCGGGGCGCTCCCCTCGTTGGTGGCGGGCGGTTTTGTCGGACTGCTCTACCTGCGCAGCGGAGTCAAAGGGGGCGAATCGATCGCCGCCTGTTTCTGGATCATGCACTACGGCATCGCGTTGCTTGCAATCCGCGAGTTCGCGCCGAAGTCGATGGTCTGGCTCGGGCTTGCGTTCCTGATCACCGGCTTGCTCTCTTTGGCGGGCAGCACCGTGGTCCAGGCGATGAATCCGCTGCTGGTCCGGCTCGGTGCCTCCGGGCTGATGGCGGCCACATTCGGCGGCTTCCACTTGCTTTACGGGGCGGCCATCGTCACCACCACCACCCGCCGCGACGGTCCGGGCGCATGATCGATTTTTCCAAGCTCGACAAGACCATCCACGAGAAGGCGCGGCTCGGAATCATGACGCTGCTCGCTTCCCGCGGAGAGCCTTGGCCGTTCCAGGACTTCAAGACGGAGCTGGAGATGAGCGACGGCAACCTGATCACCCACCTCCGCACCCTCGAGCAGGCGGGTTACATCAGCGGCGAGAAATTCACCGGTGACGGCCGGCCGCAGACGCTCTACACGCTGACGCCGCCCGGCAGAAAGGCCTTCGAGGACTATCTCGGCATCCTCGAGCAGATCCTGAACCTGGGGAAATGACCAAGCGGCAGGGATTCCAAGCGATCGCCGGCGGCGGCTTGGCGCTGGCGTGGGCCGGCGTGATCTGCCGCGGGCTGGACGGCTGGCTGATCCCGGCGCTGGTCTTTTACGCGACACCCTGGCTGCCGCGGCTGGTGGCAGGGTTGCTGGCGCTCTTCACTTTCCGGCATTGGTGCCTGCGGGCGATGGCCGGCACCTGTTCGGCCATTTCGCTGTGGGAAGGCTGGCATTCGTTCCGGCTCGATCGCTTGCCCGCGGTTCCCGCGCGCGCGCCGGTGGTTTGCGTCTGGAATGCCGGCCGCGCGCTCGACCGCAACCCGGTGGCCTGGCCGGTGCTCGCCGCGGCCGATCTTTCGGCGGTGGTCGAGTGCGGGAACTTCAGCGAGGAGGAATGGCGGCGCTTCACCGCCGCCGCGCCGGATCACGAGTGGCGGCGCTTCGACGGAAGTACGATGCTTGGCGTACGTGGGGAAATCCTGTCGCACGAATCGCTGGGCGTGCACGACCTGTTCCGCTGCCATCGCGTGCGGGTCGCCCTGCCGGACCACGGCGAGATGACGGTGGTGGTGGCCGATGTCCGCTCGCAGCCGTGGATTCCCCGCGAGCCGGCGCTGGCCGCCATCCTGCGGGCGGCGGGGGACGATCCGCGCTCGATCATTCTGGGCGATTTCAACACCCCGCCGGACTCGAAAGGGTTCCGGGAATGGCGGACGAGGGGCTTCACCCTCGCCAACGACGGCCCGCGCCGTGGATTCCGCGAGACTTGGGCTTACGGGTTGCCTTTGCTGACCCTCGACCACGTGTGGCTCGCGCCGGGCTGGCGACCGCTGCGCTGCGAACAGGTCCGGCTCGGATCCGATCACCTCGCGGTCAAAGTCGTGCTGTCCCCATGAACACTTGGGGGTTGCACGGCGGAGTCGCCGCGGAGAGAGTCCGCCATGGACCCGCCCCGCGGCCGCGGCTCACAGGACAATCCCGCCAACCGCTTCGAAGCCCTGCGCGTCGAAACCGATGAGGACGCGTGGATCGACGATGACCCGCGCCCGCTGCGCACCACTTTCCTGCGTGACGATTCGCAGTCGATCCTCAGCCGCAACTCGGCCGAGGACCTGTCGTTCGAGTTCGGCGTGAATCCCTACCGCGGTTGCGAACACGGCTGCTCATACTGCTACGCGCGGACCTACCACGAATACCTCGGCTACTCGGCGGGGCTCGATTTCGAATCGAAGATCGTGGTGAAATCCGACGCGCCACGATTGCTGGAGGCCGCGCTGGCGAAACCTTCCTACCGGCCCGGCAAGCTGGCGATGAGCGGCGTCACCGATTGCTACCAGCCGGTCGAGCGGAAGCTGGAGATCACGCGCCGCTGCCTCGAGGTGATGGCCCGTTTCCGCCAGCCGGTCGCGCTGATCACCAAGAACGCGCTGGTCGCGCGGGACATCGATCATCTCGCCGAGCTCGCCCGGCACGGGGCGGTTTGCGTTTACCTGTCGATCACCACGCTGGATCCCAAGCTCGCGCGGATCCTCGAGCCGCGCGCGTCGTCGCCGCGGGCCCGGCTGGAGGCGATGCGTGCCTTGGCCGAGGCAGGGATCCCGGTCGGCCCCAGCGCCGCGCCGATGATTCCCGGTCTGAACGACCACGAGCTGCCGGCCATTCTCACCGCGGCGAAGGAGGCCGGCGCGAGCTTCGCCGCGTATTCGATGGTCCGGCTGCCCGGTGCGGTGGCGGGGATTTTCGAAGCGTGGCTGGACCGGCACTTTCCGGACCGGAAGGAAAAGATCCTCAACCGCATCCGTGCGTCGCAGGGCGGATCCTTGAACAACACGACCCCGGGGGAGCGGATGCGTGGTAGCGGCGAGGCGGCGGGGCAACTGCGCGCCCTCCATCACGCGACCTGCCGGCGTCTGGGCCTGGCGACCCGTCCACCGGAACTCAGTAGCGCCGCCTTCCGCCGGGTGCAACCGGGGCAGGGGGAGCTGTTTTGAATCCGGCCCGACAAGGGGGCCGGTGTTTCCCGTGCGGAATCATGACGGGCCGTCGATCGCCTGCGCTATTCCTCGGCTTTCGGCTCGAGGAAGCGCTCGAACGGCTTCTGCGATGAGCCGCGGGCGACGATGGTGTCTCCGAATTCGCTCTTTTCGACGAGGGCGACGGCGTAACCCTTGTATTCGCTGCCGCTTTTGCCGCCCTTGTATTCGGCGGTGAAGACAAGCTTGCCGTCCTTGTCGGCGCTGACCGTTTCCTCTTTGAAAATGCCAACGGTGTTCCCGTTCGGTCCCAGCCAAACCACGCGGAGGGTGTAGCTGCGGCCGCGGATGCGGTCGAGGGTGACCTGAATGGAGCGCTTGTCGTATTGGGTGTTCGCCTCGTTCGAGTCGACCTTGATCGTGCGGACGTCCATATCGGGCACCGGGAGGACATCACTCGCGGTCACGTATTTCTGGTCGGCCTCGGAAAGGTCGGCGAGCTTCAGCTTGACCCGCTTGCCCGATTTCAAAAGGACATCCGCTTCGGTGTCGGACTTGTCCATGAGGGTGGCGGTGACCTTGCGGCCCTTGCTGTCGGTCCACTCGCGGGGCTTTTCCGCGGCGGACGCGAATCCGAGCGCAAGCACGAAAATGAGGCCGGGTAAGAGGTGCTTCATGATCCGGGATGACTAGCAGGCGGTGGCACGGGCGACGAGGAAGAATCGCGGGTGGACGAAGGGTTCCGGGTGGGAGTCCCACTTGCTGGAGCTTAAAGCAACGCGCCAGCCACATCATTTAAAAAAAGTTGTAATTGGGTCACAACGCTCTGCAAAACAATGATTTAGACGCGACTTTAGGGTTCCGAGGACGGGGCGGATTTCGGAATCAGGCGGCGCCGAGGGCTTCGCGGGCGGCGGTGATGAGGCCGATGTCGGCGATGCGCCGCTCGTATTCCCCCGGAACGCTGTCGGCCCCCATGGGGATCTCGGGGCGGCGGAAGGTCATCGGGCTTTCTTGCAAACTGCGGGCGGACAGGTGGATTTGGTTCACGCCGGTGCGGCGCACGATTTCGGCGACCTGAGCGGCCTTGATGCCGCCGCCCGGGAGGATGTCGAGGCGATCGGCGGCCTGTTGGACGAGGGCGGCGATGGGGTCGAGGGCGTCGATCACCGACGGTGCGCCGCCGCTGGTGAGGATGCGCTCGAAGCCGAATTCGGCGAGAATTTCGAGAGCGGCAGGGAGGTCGTTGCAGACATCGAAGGCGCGGTGGAAGACGGCGGGGAAGCCGTCGCAGGCATCGAGCAGGGTTTCGATCGCGGGAAGGTCGAGGGAACCGTCGGGACTGAGGCAACCGAAGACGACCGCATCGGCGCCGAGGTCGCGGGCGAGTTCGATGTCGGCGGCCATGGCGAGGATTTCATGCGGGCGATAAACGAAATCGCCGCCGCGCGGGCGGATCATGAAGGCGATTTCGCCCGGGAACAGGGCGCGGGCCTGGGAGAGCACACCGGCGCTGGGAGAAAGCCCTCCTTCGGTAAGGGAGGCACACAGTTCGATGCGGTCGGCACCGGCGGCGGCGCAGGCGATGACGGAATCGAGGGAATCGACGCAGATTTCGAGAAGCATGGCGGGAAGATGGGGAGGTGACGGGGTGGGGACGATGAAAAACGAGTGATCGGGGCCCGGGTGTTCCGGTGAGGCAGGCCGAACCACCGATTTCCTCTAAGGAATCCGTCGTTCGTGTGTCAGAGTGGGAGTCCTGCCTTGTCGCGAGGAAGGGGAAATCCGTTTTTACGACCATGAATGCGTATCGACTTTTTGTCAGGGTGCTGGCCGTGGCGCTGTTGCCATGGGGGCTGGCGGTGGCCGGGCCGCGGGATGCGGAGTGGAAAAAGGTGGACGAGGCGAGGGGGAAGGACCAACCGAAGACGGTGATGGAACTCCTTTCGGCGATTGAGAAAGCGGCCTTCGCGGACGGCTTCTGGGCGGAGGGGACGCGGGCGCTGGCGTCGAGGATCGCGATGGAGGCGCAGATCGAGGGCAAGGCGAAGCCGATCCAGAACCTGGAGGCGGCGCTCGACGCGGTGCCGGAAGCCGCGCGGCCGGTGCTGCGGGGACTGGCGGCGGAGTGGATGCACGGCTATTACCGGATGAACCAGTGGCGCTTCATGCAGCGCAGCTCGACCGGAGAGCCGGCGGGGGACGACATCGAGACTTGGGACCTGGCGCGGATTCTTACGGAGATCGACGCGCGGTTGCAGAAATCGCTGGCCGACGCGGAGGCGCTCAAAAAGGTGCCGGTGGCGGATTTCGCGGAGCTGTTGCAGGCGGGCGAGTTGGGTGACGGGCTGCGGCCGACGATGTATGACTTCGTGGCGAATCGGGCGCTGGAGTTTTATGGGTTGGAAGAAGTGGCGGTGTCGCGGCCGGTGGACGATTTCCGGATGGCGGCGGATTCGCCGGTGTTCGGGTCGGCGGAGGAGTTCCTGGCGTGGCAGCCGGCGGTGAAGGACGCGGCGTCGCCGAAAGCGCGGGCGCTGGCGATTTATCGGGCGCTGATCGAGTTCCATCGGGCCGATGCAGATCAGGCGGCGTTCCTGGCGGCTGATTTGGAGAGGCTGCGCTGGGCGGCGGCGGCGGCGGATGTCGAGGGCCGCGACGCGCGGCTGGAACAGGCCTTGCGCGGATTCATCGAGAAGAACGCGGCGAGTCCGGTGAGCGCGTGGGCGCGGATGGATCTGGCAGCGCGGCTGATCGGGGACAAGGAAACCAAGGAGGCACACGCGATCCTCAAGGCGGGAGCGGAGGCCTTTCCCGAGCATCCCTTCGGCAAGCTCTGCGCGACCGGCGTGGGGTCGCTGGAGAAGCCCGAGCTGACGCTGGCGACCGAATCGCAGTGGACTCCGGCGGGGGAGGAGATCCGGGTCTCGCACAAGAATCTGAAGCGGGTGTGGTTCCGCTTGTATCCGGTGGTCTATCAGCCGGGCGGGGCGATCCTGCAGCAGGATCCGCTGCCGCAGATGCCGGATGGCGAGCCGGCGAAGGCGTGGGATGCCGAGCTGGTGGACGCGGGGGATTTTCAAATGCGGAGCGCGCGGCTGGCGGCTCCGGCCGATGTTCCGGCGGGCTACTACCTGCTGGTCGCGAGCGGTCGGGAAGACTTTGCGAAGGAGGACAACGTGCTGGCCTTCTCCGGCGTGCATGTCACGCCGCTGGCGCTGACGGCGCGGCCGTGGAAGGACGGCGGGATCGAGGGCTTCGTGGTCGATGCCGTGAGCGGCACGCCGCTGGCGGGGATCGAGGTTGGCGCGTGGTTCACGAAGCGGGTGCTGCCGGGGACCACCAAGGTGACGGCGCGGACCGACGCGGCCGGGCGTTTTGAAATCCGCGACCAGGGCGATGGCCGGAATTATCTGCTGGTGGCGAACCGCGGGCTCGAGCGGGCGGTGACGCGCGGCTGGACCGGTGGCCGCGGAAACTCGCGCGGCGTGGAGCGCAGCAGCGCGGTGCTCTTCACCGACCGGGCGATCTACCGTCCGGGACAGACGGTGCATTTCAAAGGGATCTGGTGCCGGACCCATCCGGATAAGGCCAGGTATGAGACGATCCCTAACAACGACACGACGGTGACGCTGCGCGATCCGAACGGAAAGGAAGCGGGCGAGGTAAGGGTGAAGAGCAACGAACGGGGATCGTTCTCGGGCACTTTTACCGCGCCGGAGGGCGGGGTGCTGGGGATGTTCCGTTTGGTGGTCGAGGGCGGGTGGAGCGCGATGATCCGGGTGGAGGAGTACAAACGGCCGAAATTTTTCACGGAGATCGACGCCCCGCGGGAACCGGCGGCGCTGGGCAAGGAAGTCGCGGTGAAAGTACGAGGGGAATCGTACACCGGCGCGCCGGTCGATGGCGCCAAGCTGGCCTGGCGGGTGACGCGGATGACCCGGCTGCCGCTGTGGATGCGCTGGTGCTGGTGGGCTCCGCCGCTGCGCGGCGAATCGGAAGAGATCGCGCACGGCGTGGCGGAGACCGCGGCGGACGGCTCGGTGATGATCCGCTTCACGGCAAGGCCCGACCTTGCGGTGGGCGAGGACGTGGAACCGGTGTTTGATTTCCTGGTGTCGGCGGATCTAACCGACGGCACCGGCGAGACCCGCTCCGCGACGCGGACGGTGTCGGTGGCCTACACCGCGTTGAAGGCGGAGCTGGCGGCCGACGAATGGCTGGAGGCGGGCAAGGAGAGCGAGCTGCGGGTCTCGACGATGTCGCACGACAGCGAGGGCCGCGCGGCGAAGGGCGTGCTGAAGATCCACCGGCTGAAGGAGCCGGCGACGTGCCCGCGGCCGGATGGCGCGGGGTATTGGCAGGGACGAGAGGAAGATCCCGGCGCGTCATTGACGGACCCCGACAAGTGGGAGCCGGGCAAACTGGTGGCGGAGCTGCCGGTGGAGACCGATGAGAAGGGCAAGGCGGTGCTGAAGCGGGCGCTGGAGGCGGGAGCTTACCGACTGATTTTCGAAACGAAGGACGCCAACGGCAAGGCGGTGAAGGCGATCCGCGGGATCCAGGTGCTGGCACCGGACGCGGCGGATTTCCCGACGATGGTTCCTTTCTTCACCAGCTCGCCGGCTTGGTCGGTCGAGCCGGGCAAGGAAGCGGTCTTCCTGTGGGGCAGCGGGCACGAGAAGGCGCGGGCCTGTGTCGAGTGGCGCTTCAACGGCACGCTGATCAAGCGCGAGTGGTCGGCGGAAGGCCGGACCCAGCAGGTGTTCCGGCTGCCGGTCGAGGAGAAGCATCGCGGCGGGATCTCGGTGGTGGTGTTCCAGGTGACGATGAACCGGCTGCACCAGTTCCAGCGGGTGGTGGAGGTGCCGTGGACCAACAAGGAGCTGAAGCTGCGCTGGGAGCACCTGGTGTCGAAGCTGGAGCCGGGCGCGAAGGAGACCTGGACCGCGGTGATCGAAGGCGCGGGCGGGGAAGCGGCGGCGGCGGAGATGGTGGCGACCTTGTATGACGCGTCGCTGGATGCCTTCGCGCCGCATTCGTTCCAAAGTCTGGCGGGTTTGCTGCGGCAGGAGTGGGAGTATCAGCGGCCCTGGCAATTCAGCAGCGGCTTGAGGAATCTGGAGGAAAGGTCGGATTTCTCCCGCGGGCCCGGGTTCTTCCTTCACGAGCCGTTCCGGCGATTCCTCGATGAGCTGATGATCTTCGAAGGAGGTGCGGATGGCGGCGGCGGAGGGGGCTTTGGAGGACTGCCGGTGCGATCCGCGAACCGGCGCATGATGGCGGGGGCCAGCTTGGACGCCGATGCCGCGCCGATGGCGGCGGCGGCACCGATGGAGAAGAGCGCGGACCTGTTGATGCTGGCCGAGGCGGGTGGGGAGGTCCCGCGCGGGCAGGGCGGCGGAGTGGCGGCGGTCGACGTCACGCAAGTCGCCACGCGGGCGAACTTGCAGGAGACGGCATTCTTCTTCCCGGACCTGACCAGCGGTGAGGACGGCACGGTGCGGATGACTTTCACGATGCCGGAGGCTCTCACGAAGTGGCGCTTCCTCGGGATGGCGCACGACAAGGAGCTGCGGTCCGGGTTGTTAGAGGGCGAGACGATGACGGCGAAGGACCTGATGGTGCAGCCCAACCCGCCGCGTTTCCTGCGCGAGGGTGACGAGCTGTGGTTCACGGTGAAGGTCACCAACACGGCCGACAAGGAGCAGTCGGGCACGGCGCGGCTGACGCTTTCCGATGCGGCGACCGAGGCGGACAAGACCGCCGCGCTGGGGATCGCGGCACCGGAGCAGGCTTTCACGGTGCCGGCCAAGGAAAGCCGGACGCTGAAGTGGAAGCTCGCGGTGCCGGACGACGCGGGATTTCTGAAATACAAGGCGGTGGCGTCGAGCGGGACGCTGAGCGACGGCGAGGAAGGCTGGCTGCCGGTGATCCCGCGGCGGATCCTGGTGACGGAGTCGATGTCGCTGCCGATCCGCAATGCGGGGACGAAGGAGTTCGACTTCGCCAAGCTGTCGCAGAGCGGCGCCTCGGAGACTTTGGAGAACCGCTTCCTGCACGTGCAGGTGGTGTCGCAGCCGGCGTGGTATGCGGTGATGGCGCTGCCCTATCTGATGGAGTTTCCCCACGAGTGTTCGGAGCAGACTTTCAACCGCTACTATGCCAACGCGCTGGCCCGGAACATCGCGGGCTCCGACCCGAAGATGCGGCGGATCTTCGACCAGTGGAAAGCGGCCGGCGGCAAGGCGCTCGACAGCCCGCTGATGAAGAACGCGGATCTCAAGGGAATGATGTTGGAGGAAACCCCGTGGCTGCGCGAGGCGACCAACGAGTCGGCGGCGCGGCGGCGGGTCGGACTGCTGTTCGACGACAACCACATGGAGCGCGAGCTGGAAAAAGCGCTGGCGAAGCTGGCGGCGATGCAGGGACCGGACGGCTTGTGGCCGTGGTTCCCCGGCGGGCGCGGCGATGAATACATCTCGCTCTACATCACGACCGGTTTCGCGCGGCTGCGGGCCTTGGGCGTGGCGACCGAGGTGACACCGGCGCTGAAGGCGCTGGGCGCGCTCGATGCGGATCTGACGGAGCGCTACCGCGAGCTGGTCCGGCTCAAGCTGCTCGACAAGGAGAACCTCGACGAGCGGATCGCGCACCACCTTTACACCCGGACTTTCTTCCTGAAGGACAAGGCGCTGAAGGCGGAGGACAAGGTGGCCTTCGACTACTTCACCGGGCAGGCGAAGAAGCATTGGACGACGCTCGGCAGCCGGATGTCGCGGGCCCACGTGGCGCTGGCGCTGCACCGGCTGGGCGACAAGGAAGTGCCGGCGCTGGTGACCCGCTCGCTGAAGGAGCACGCGGTGATCGACGAGGAGCAGGGGATGTTCTGGAAGGACAACGAGGGCGAGGGCTGGTGGTGGTGGCAGGCGCCGATCGAGACCCAGGCGATGATGATCGAGGCCTTCCGCGAGATCGATGCCGACGCGAAGGCGGTCGACGATTGCCAGGTGTGGCTGATCAAGCAGAAGCAGGTCGGCGACTGGAAGACCACCAAGGCGACGGCGGATGCGGTGCACGCGCTGCTGAAGGGCGGGAAGAACCTGTTAGGCTCCGACGCGCTTCTGAAGATCTCGCTCGGCGGGCCAGAGGTGAAGCCGGACGCGGTCGAGGCGGGGACGGGATTTTACGAGAGCCGCTTTGTTCAGGAATCGGTGAAGCCGGAGCTCGGGAAGATCGTGCTGACCAAGACCGACGCCGGGGTGAGCTGGGCGAGCGTGCATTGGCAGTATCTGGAAGACATGGCGAAGGTGACCTCGCATGGCGGCAAGCAGCTCACGCTGGAGAAGTCGCTGTTCCTGCGGAAGAACACCGACCAGGGCCCGGTGCTGGTGCCGGTGGAGGGCGCGGTGAAGGTCGGCGATGAGCTGGTGACACGGGTGATCCTGAAGAACGACCGTGCGATGGAATACGTTCACCTCAAGGACCTGCGCGGCAGCGGGACCGAGCCGCTGAACGTGCTGAGCGGCTACCGCTGGCAGGACGGCTTCGGCTACTACGAGGTGACCCGCGACACCGCGAGCCACTTCTTCATCGACCGCCTGCCGCCGGGGACGCATGTCTTCGAGACCAGCGTGCGGGTCCAGCACGCCGGGAAATACCAGAGCGGCATCGCGGAGATCCGCTGCATGTACGCGCCGGAATTCAACGCGCACAGCGGCAGCGTGGAGATGATGGTGGAGTGACCACGGCACCCGGGCGACCTGCGGTCGCGGGCCGGATGGTCCTTGACCGGAATCCTGGAACCGCTCCAATCATCATCATGACAACAAGGGGTTTTCGATCGCTGATGGCGGGCCTGGGGGTGACTCTGGTATCCGGGTTGATGGCTCAGGAGCCGACGCCGGAATTCGATCCGCTCGGCGAGCAGGTCGACGCGCCGCGGCTGGTGCGGGTGCAGGTCGAGTTCGTCGAGATGGCGCATGAGACGCTGACCAAGCTGCTGCTGGAGCCGCGGAAGGGCGCGGACGACGCGGACTTGCGCAAGCAGGTGCAGAAGCTGGTCGACGAGCAGAAGGCGACGGTGGTCGAGACCATGCTGTGCACCGGCCGGAGCGGCGAGAGGTCGCTGGCGGAGTCGATCAAGGAGTTCATCTATCCGACCGAATACGAGCCGGCGGAGATTCCGAACGAGATCCACACCACGGCGGACGGGGAGAAGGTGAAGTCGGACGGCAAGGAATACGCCACCGGGCCGACGCCGACCTCGTTCGAGACGCGGAATCTCGGATCGACGATGGAGATCGAGCCGACGATCGGGGCGGACGGCAAGATCATCGATTTGCGCTTCAGCCCGGACATCGTCTATCACGTCGGCAACGAGACATGGGCGGAGTGGAAGGGAAAGCACGGCGACGCCTCGGTCCGGATGCCGACGATTTACAGCACGCGGGTCTCCACCGCGGTGACCTTGCTCGACGGCCAGCCGCTGCTGGTGGCGGCGCTTTCGCCGAAAGGGGCGGACTGGTTCCCGGACTTCAAGCGCAAGCTGCTGCTCTTCGTGCGGGCCGACGTGCTGACGGTGGGCCGATGAAATTCGGAGCGGTCATTTCGCTGGTGCTCGCGTGGCCGGGCCTTGCGGCGGGGCAGCAGGTGAGGCTCGTCCTGCAACTGGTCGAGCTGCCGCATGCCACGGTGACGCAATGGACGACGGGAAAGGCCCTGCCGGGTCGCGAGATCCACGAGCGGGCGATGAAGCTGGCGGCGACCGGTGAGGCGGAGATCGTGGAGACCTGCGTGCTGGTCGCACGGAGCGGGGAGCGGGCCCTTGTGGAGTCGATCGCGGAGCTGATTTACCCGACGGAATATGATCCTTCGTCACCACCCAACGCGGTGGCCCAGGGCTTGGTGGACGGCAATTTCCCGGCTTTCCGCTACCTTCGTCCGGCGGATGTGATCACCAACTCCTTCGAGACCCGCAACACCGGCTCGACTCTGGAAATCGAGCCGATGGTCGGGCGCGGAGGAACGATGGTGGATCTGCGCATCTCATTTGAGATGGTGGACCGGGCCGGTCTGGCCACGTTCACGGAATTCCGCGACCCGTGGGGCGATGGATCCTCTCGTATGCCGATTTTCGACACGCGGGAGATGACCGGATCGATCACGCTGACGAGTGGCGTCTTCGAGCTGTGGAACATCTTCAACCCGAAGCCCGCGGCGGTGCCGGCGGTGACGACGCGGATGATGGTCTTTGTCTGCGCCGACGTGCTACCAACCCATGAGATGAAATGAAGACGCTCGCAGTCATGGGGATCTGGTTCGCGGTGATGATGTCCGTCCATGGCCAGGGGCCGCGGATGACGGTGGCGGGGACGCAGACGATTTTGGAGATCGAGGAGGCGTCGGTGAAGGTCCAGGTGACGGGCAGCGTGGTGAGCACGGAGATGGAGCTGATGTTCCGCAATCCGACGGCGCGGATGGTCGAGGGCGAGTTCGTGCTGCCGCTGCCGGCGGGGGCGACGGTTTCCAGCTACGCGCTGGAGGTGAACGGCGCGCTGCGCGAGGCGGTGGCGGTGGAGAAGGAGCGGGCGAAGGTGGCCTACGAGACGATCAAGCGGCAGATGATCGATCCCGGCATCGTCGAGCGCGAGGCGGGGAATGTCTATCGGACCAGGGTCTTCCCGGTGCCGGCGTCGGGGACGAAAAGCTTGCGGATCGGCTACGTGGAGACGCTGCGGCAGGAGGCCGGCGGCTTCCGCTACCGGGTTCCCTTGATGTTCGAAGGCTTGCTGGCGGAATTCCGCTGCGAGATCGGCGGGGCGGGTGCCGGCCAACTGGTGCTGAACGGCGCGGCCCCGCTGGCTTTCGCGACCGACCCGGCCAGCGGCAAGCGGAGCTGCGTGGCGAAGAAGGTGCGGCTGGCGGGCGGGCTGGAACTCCGGTTGCCGCTGCCTGGCGGGCCGGAGATGGTGGTGGAGGGCGGGAGGACGCCGGTTTTCCTGCTGAGCGACGTCTTTCCGCCAATGCCGGAGGTGAAGCGGCCGCCGGTGCGGACGCTGCTGCTGTTCTGGGATGCCTCGGAGTCGGGCGCGGGGCGGGATCACGAGCCGACCTTCCGTTTGTTAGATGCGTGGTTCCGCGGGCAGGGCGAGGTGAAGGTGGTCCTGAAGTGGCTGCGCGACGGGACCGAAGAGGGCGGCACGCACGAGGTGCGCGGTGGGGATTGGAGCGCGGTGCGGCGCTTGTTAGAGAAGGTGGACTACGACGGCGCGACTTCGCTCGAAGGGCTGGCGGTCGGGGCACGGGAGGCGGATGCGGCGATTTATTGCGGCGACGGAGTGGCGACGCTGGGGCGGACGACCGGCTTGATCGAACGGCCGCTGCTGGTGTTGAAGCGCGGCGCGGGCGAGATTGCGGGGTCGCTGGGCGAGTGGGTGGAACGATCGGGCGGGATCGAGGTGGAGGTCGACCGGATGGAGACGGCGGCGGCCTTGCGGAAGATGTTGGTGCTGCCGTTCCGGGTGGTCGGGGTGAGCGGCGAGGGCGTGGCGGATTTTCAGATCGAGAGCGGGGACCTGCGGCCGGGGCAGGCGCTGCGGGTGAGCGGGAGCTTGAAGGCGGCGGGGGCGGGTCAGGTGGAGATCGCCTACGGGGCGGGTGCGGAGGTGAAGCTGCGGCGGACGGTCGCATACGCCGCGGCGAGGCAGGAAGCCGGGGTGCTGCGGCGGCTGTGGGCGCAGCGGAGGTTGTTAGAGCTGGAGCGCGGTCCGGAGCGGAATGCGGCGAAGATCACCGCGCACTGCATCGAGCACGGTCTGGTGAGCGGCGAGACCTCGCTGATCGTGCTGGAGCGTTTTGAAGATCACGTGCGGTATGAAATTCCACCGCCGGAAGCGGACCTGCGGGTGAAGTATGACGAGGCGCTGATGGCGAAGCGGCAGGGAGTTGCCGGGAGCCTGGAGTCGCGGTGGCGATCGCGGCTGGCGTGGTATGGGCGGTCCTTTCCCGACCGCGACTACGTGCTGAGGCCGCGGCTCAAGCAGGTGGGGATTTGGAAGCGGTCGGTGGAGAAGGTGTTCGCGCCGGAGGAGCTGGATGCGGTGGCTTTCGGCAAGGTGGCGGGCTGGCACGAGCGGGTGTTGGCCTTGATCGAGCGGCGGCGGACGCTGCCGGATGCGAAGGCCTATGAGGCGTGGGTGAAGGAGGTCGAGGCGCTCGAGGACGAGGGGCCGCAGCTCGCCGCGACTCCGGTCGCAGCGGCGCCGCCGGGCAAGCCGCTGGTGGTCTCGGTGCGGGGCCTGGTGGTCGAACCGGGGCAGGTGCGGGCGAATGGAGCGCTGACCTTGCGGCAGGCGGTGGCCAAGGCGGGCGGGCGGCTGCTGGGCGGGGACCTGGGGCAGGTGGCGCTCTACCGGAATGCCGGCAAGACGGTTTACAGCACGGCGAGCAAGCACTTCGAGGACATCGAGCTAAAGCCGGGCGACCTGCTGGTGGTGGAGGACGACTGGTATGACTCCGATGGCTTCGATCCGTTTTCGGCGGAAGTCGCGGCGGACCCGGCCGACGGACCGGCGGTGATCCGGTCGGAGGACGTGTGGGTCGGTGAAGAGAAGAGCGCCGGGGGCTCGGCGGACGGCGGCCAGGAGCGGCGGGCGGCGGCCGGGGCGATCCGGCTGACCGATCCGGCGGAGGCGGGAATGCCGGATCTGGCGGGATTTGAGGCGGCTTTGAAGGCGGGCGGCGATCCGCTGAAGGCGTATCTTGAGTTGAAGGGCGGGCAGCTGCGGCCGCTGCGGTTTTATGTCGAGGTGGCGCGGCGCTTGTTCGCGGCGGGGCAGGACGCGCTGGCGATGCGGGTGCTGTCGACCTTGGCCGAACGGGGCGCGGGCAGCGGGGCGTCGCGGCGCGCGCTGGCGTTCTGGCTGATGGAATTCGGCAAGGCGGCGGAGGCGGACCGGGTGCTGCTGTCGATCGCGCCGGAGCCAGGCGGCTGTCCGGTGTCGTTCGCGCGGGCGGAGTTGGAGAAGGATCCGGAGCGCGCGGCGGGCTTGATCGCGGCGGGAATCAATCGTCAGTCGGCCGGAAGCTTCGAGGAGATCGCGCTAACGGAGTTGAACCGGCTGGCAGCGGAGAGGCATTCGTTGTTAGAGGAGTTCGCGGCGGATTTGAGTTCCGACCTGCGGATCACGGTGCTCAGCCAGTTTCCCGACCAGGTGCCGGAGGTGGAGATCGTGGAGGCGACCGGCGAGCCGCTTTCGCAGGGCGTGAGCCCGACCGGCGGGCGGCTGACGGTGGGCGAAGGGGTGGCGGAATACATGATCCGGCGGGCGGTGCCGGGGACCTATGCGGTGAGGATTTCCTGCAAGGCGGACACCACGTTCCGGATCGCGGTGCACAGCGATTGGGGACGGGACAAGCAGAAGACGCTGCGGATGACGCGGCTGGTCGAAGCGGTGGGGAAGGAGACGGTGGCGGAGGTCGAGTTTGAATTCGCGGCGGGGGAGTGAGCGGGAGTAGCGGGACGACTGCGTCGTTCCGATGGGTGAGGCTTGAAGGGAGATTCGCGGGCGGGAAGTTCGGGCGGAGTTTCCCCCACCGGAAGGGCGCAGCCCTTCCGCTACGGGATTGGTAGCGGGACGACTGCGTCGTTCCGATGGGTGAGGCTTGAAGGGAGATTCGTGGGCGGGAAGTTCTGGCGGAGTTTCCCCCGCCGGCAGGGCGCGGCCCTTCCGCTACGCGGGATTTGGATCGGAGCTTGGAAATCCGACGCGCAGCGCTATCGCTGACGGATGCAGCGGATGTTTTCCCCGGTGATTCTGGCGCTCGCGCTTTGCGGCAGCGCCCTTGCCTTGCCGAACTCGATCCTCGGGCCGATCGCGGAAGCGGACAGTTCCCTGAACGGCGAAGACCTGACCGACACCTTGCTGGCCGGCGGGGTGTGGGACGGCTCGGTGGAATTGCCGGGAGATTGGAACGACGAGGCGCAGATCGCGACGGCGGCGGTGTCGCATCTGAAGGCGCGGTCGAAGTTGTTCGGACTGGACGTGATCCTCCTGCGGGCGGTGCGGCGGGACGGGCAGCTGGAATCGCTGGAGGCGACCTTTGTCGATGCGGGTTCCTATTTCGGGTATTTCAACGAGAAGCTGCCGGAGGGCTTGAGCCCGCGGGAGGCGCGGAAGGAAGTCGAGCAGCGGCTGGCGGCGAAGCAGGCGGATTTCACGAGGATTTACACCGACGCCCGCGCCGACCTGCGGTCGGCGATTTCAAAGCAATGCGGCGATGCCAAGCCGACCGAGGGGAAGATCGGCAGGACCCGCGGGCTGCGGACGCCGGTGGAGGAATGGGAGAAGGATGGACGGCGGATCCAACTGCTGGCCGGCGAGAACCGCTTGCTACGGGTCATCCTTTCGGCCACCGGCTCCGACCAGTGGCTCGATCCCTCGGTCGCGGTGCTGCCGCCGCGCGAAAACCTGGCGAAGCTGGCGGCGACGGTGCGGCGCGAGGACGACGGGACGGTGCACCTGCCAAGTTTGACGCCGATCCCGCAAGGCTACCGGCCGTATTGCGGGCTCAACAGCCTGGCGATGGCGGCGCGGCATTTCGGGCTGCACCTCGACGAGGACTGGCTGGCGGTGGCCTGCGGATTCCGCAATACCGGCCGCGCGGACGGGGCGAACCTGGTGAAGGTCTATCACTCGGTCGCCGCGGAGGCCGGGCTGGGTTTGGATCGCTCGACGAAGTTCGATCCCTCGGCGGCCATGCGTTCCTTGTCGCAAGGATTTCCGGTGATCGTCTGGCGGCGTTTTTCCCACCAGCGGAACACGCTTCACAGCCGCTTCATGCGGGAATTCGCGAAGGATCCGTCGGCGACCTTGCCGGATCCCGCGGTGCCGGCCGAACGGGCCGCGTGGCCGGGCGAGGACGCGCCGTTGCATGCGTCGGTGATCGTCGGCTACCACGCCGGCCGCCGGGAGTTCCTGTTTTTGGAAAGCTGGACCGGCAAGGACACGCCGCGGCGGATGCGGGCGGAGGAATTGGCCGCGACGACCGACCTGAGCTTCGTGTTCCGGCCGTAGGCGGGGGACGGGCCGTGGTCCGGTGGGGCGTGCCGTAGTCCGGGGGACGTATACTGGACCGCGGACTTTAGTCCGCTCGAGGGGATCGGGGGAAAAGTGCCGCGCCACCCTGTGCGCGGAATTCGGGCGGACTAAAGTTTGACTGCCGAAACAAGAATTGAAGTGTCGCAGTCCGTCTCCGCTTCGCTCCGGCTGCGGTCCAATACACGCGAGAAGCAGGCGAAGTGAACACCCGAGGCGGGCAAAGGAGTGTGTGGGGGGGCTTCCCGGCGACTTGGACGGTTCGTTGCGAACGAGGTGAGAAAACACTGGAATCCGCGCCGCGACAAGAAGCGTCGTATGACGCCTTCGGGTAGCCCCCCGGCGGCGGATCCGACTCGAAATCCGCGGCTCTTTTGTCCACGGCCTGCGGGCCCGCTGGCCGTGGTCAGGGGAAAGCGTCTAACGGGCCGTTTTGGGGATTGCCTGATAATCAAGTAATGTTGCATTCTCCGCCGTGGCTGCGCGGCGTCTTGGCCGGGGGTCTCGGGACACCGGAATATGGAGCAGAAAAGCGGCAAAGCGTCGTTGGTGATCGCATGCGGGGGAACCGGGGGACATCTGTTCCCGGGATTGGCCGTCGCGGAGGAATGGACGGCGCGTGGCGGCGAGGTGCTGCTACTGGTTTCCGAGAAGAAAATCGATCAGGAAGCCCGCCGGAAATACCCGCAATATCGCTTCGAAACGATCCCCGCGATTGGCAAGCCGGCGACGTTCTCGCCGAAGATGCTGCCCTTCCTGTGGCAGTTGTGGCGCACCATGGGCCGCTGTGGCGGGCTGCTGAAGGAAGCCAGGGCGGCCGCGGTGCTCGGAATGGGCGGGTTCACCTCGTTGCCTCCCTGCTGGGCCGCGAAAAGGTCGGGCTTGCCCGCCTTCGTGCACGACTCGAACGCGCTGCCGGGCAAGGCCAACCGCTTGACGGCAAAATTCTGCCGCCAGGTGTTCATCGGGCTCGAGCCGGCACGGAGTTTCTTCGCCGGCAAGGACGTGGTGCTGACCGGCACCCCGGTGCGGGCGGAAATGCGCGCGCTACCCGGCCGGGCGGAGGCCGCGGCGAAGTTCGGGCTCGATCCGGCGCGACCGACGCTGCTGGTCACCGGTGGCAGCCAGGGCGCGCGGCGGCTGAACTCGCTGGTGGCGCTGGCTTTCGCCGATTTTCCGGCGGGCTCCCAGGTGCTGCACGTCGCCGGCCCGCTCGACGAGGCCCGGGTCGCGGAGGAAGCCGGTGGCCGCGACGGCTACCGGGTGATCGGGTTTTGCGACGACATGCCGGCCGCCTACGCGGTGGCCGATGCCGTGCTGTCGCGCTCCGGGGCCTCGAGCATGACCGAACTGGCGTTCCTCGGCCTGCCATCGATCCTGGTGCCTTTTCCCTACGCGGCCGACGACCACCAGACGCGCAACGGCGAGGTGTTCGCGCAGGCCGGAGCCGCATTTTTGGAGCCCGAAGGCGCGCTCGACGCCGCCAAACTGGCCGCGCGCGTCACCACGCTGATGAGTGACTTGCAAACCCGCGGGCGCATGGCACAAGCGGCCCGTTCGCTCGCCGTGCCCGATGCCGCGGCGCGGGTGTGCGACGCCATCCAAGCGACCCTTTCCCGGAGATGAACGACCTGAGCACCCTGTTGACCGACCGCGGGCATCCGCTGCGCATCCACCTGATCGGGGTGGCGGGCTCGGGCATGAGCGGGCTCGCGCTGCTGCTGCTCGGGATGGGCCACACCGTCAGCGGCTCGGATCGCGTGACCTCGGGGGAAACCGAGCGCATGCAGAAGCTCGGGCTGATCTTTTCATCACCCCACACCGCGGAAGCGGTGTGCGGCGCGGACGTGGTCGTTTATTCGTCGGCGATCCGTCCGGAGAATCCCGCCTACGCCGCGGCGACGGCGGCCGGCATCCCGGTGATCCGGCGCGCCGAGTGCCTGGCCGCGATCCTGCACACGAAGAAAGGGATCATCGTTTCCGGGACGCACGGCAAGACCACCACCTCGTCGATGGTCGCCCACGCGCTGCGCGGGGCGGCCTTGCAGCCGAGCCACTACGTCGGCGCGGAGATCCCGGTGCTCGGCGCGAACGCCCGCTGGTCGGACGACGGCGAGTGGATGGTCGCGGAGGGCGATGAAAGCGACGGCACGCTGGCGCTCTACCGGCCGGTGTGCTCGATCCTTCTCAACATCGAGGCCGAGCATCTCGACCACTACAAGGACCTCGACGAGATCAAGGCGGTCTTCGCCACCCTGGTCGCGCAAACTTCCGGACCGGTGGTCTATTGCAAGGAATGTCCGGTCGCGAGCGAGGTCGCCGCGCAGTCGCCCGACGCGGTCAGCTACGGCTGGTCGGGGGCCGATTACACCGCGGCTGAAATCCGCGAGCTGCGCGGAGCTACGGCATTTACCGTAGTTTGCAACGGCGAGATCCTGGGCGACGTCGAGCTCGGCATCCCCGGCCGCCACAACGTGCTCAACGCGCTGGCGGCGATCGCCACCGCCGACCGGCTCGGTGCCGATTTCACGCTGGTCTCCCGCGCCCTCAACACCTTCGCCGGTGCCAAGCGGCGCTTCGAAACGAAGTATCTCTCGGCGCGCCTGCGGATCGTCGACGACTACGGCCATCACCCGACCGAGCTCGCCGCGACCCTGCAAACCGCGCGCTCCTTGAAGCCCGGCCGGGTGGTGGTGCTGTTCCAGCCGCACCGCTACACCCGGACCCGGGCGCTGGCGGACGACTTCGGCAAGGTCCTGCAAGCGGCCGACAAGGTCTTCGTCACCGACATCTATCCCGCCAGCGAGCTGCCGATCCCCGGCGTCAGCGGCGACACCATCGTGCAAGCGGCCCGGCGGCTCGATGCCGACCATGTCGTCTCGCTGCCGAGTCTCGCCACCGCGCACCACGTCGTCGGCAACGCGCTCGAACCCGGCGATCTGCTGATCACGCTCGGCGCGGGCAATGTCCACGAGGCGGGCACCCGGATCGCCAATGACCTCAAGGTGCTTGAGGAAATGCTCAACCTGGTGCCGCGCGGCGACATCGACGCCCGCCTCTACGAACCGATGCGCCGCCACACCACGATGCTGGTCGGCGGCCCGGCCCAGTTCTGGATCGAGCCGCACACCCACGAGGCCTTCGCCGCGGTGGTCACCTACTGCCGCGAGCGCGGTGTCGCGATGCGGGTGGTCGGCCGCGGCTCGAACCTGCTGGTGCGCGACGGCGGGATCCGCGGCGCGGTGATTCACCCGACCGCTGGCGTGTTTTCCGAATGCCGGGTCGAGAACGGCCAGGTCGTCGCCGGCGCCGGCGTGCGTTTGAAGAAGCTGGCAAGCGTCGCGCAGGCGGCGGGTATCGGCGGCTTCGAATGGATGGAAGGTATTCCCGGCAATGTCGGCGGCGCGCTGCGGATGAATGCCGGCGCGATGGGCGTGGAAACCTTCGACCAGGTGGTCAGCGTCACGTTCCTCGACGAGGACGGCGAAATCCGCGTCCGTACGCGCGACGAGATCGTGTCGAACTATCGCGACGTGCCGGAGCTGCGGCGGAACTTCGCCTTGCAGGCGGTCTTCGCCGGCCAGTCCGACACGGCCGAGGCGATCCGGGAGCGCTGGGACGCATCCCGCGCCAAGCGGCGGGCATCGCAACCGGTCGCCGCGAGCGCCGGCTGCATCTTCAAGAACCCGGCCGGGACGCCCGCCGGCAAGCTGGTCGACGAACTCGGTTTGAAAGGTTGCCACGAAGGCAGCGCCCGCGTGTCCGAAGTCCACGGGAATTTCATCGTCAACGGCGGCGGCGCGACGGCAAGCGACGTGTTTGCGGTGATCGACCGCATCAAGGCGGTCGTCCGCGAGACCCGCGGCATCGAACTGGAAACCGAAGTCAAAGTGTTAGGCGATGATGAATACACCTTCTGAACCGATGAAATCCAAACCACGGAACACTCGGAATACACGGAAATCGGCTCCGGATTCCCGCCTTGCTTCCGTGTGTTCCGTGGATTCCGTGGTTCTCCTTTATTTTCAAACCGCATGATCCCCGATAATCTCCTCATCGCCGTCCTGATGGGCGGACCCGGTTCCGAGCGGCAGGTTTCGCTCGCCTCGGGCAACGCCGTGTTGAACGCGCTGCAAGCCGCCGGCTGCAACGCGGTCGGGGTCGATGTCCGCGGCCCGGACTTCGAGCTGCCGGCCGGCACCGGCCTCGCCTTCATCGTCATCCACGGCACCCTCGGCGAGGACGGCCAGCTCCAGCAGATCCTCGAGGACCGCGGCGTCCCCTACACCGGCGCGGGAGTGACCGGCAGCCGCATCGCCTTCGACAAGAACCTCGCGAAGGAGAAATTCCTCGCCGCCGGAGTGCCGACGCCGGCTTCGGAGATCGTCGACGTGTCGAACTGCCCGCAACTCCCGTCGATCCCGGTGCCCTTCGTGGTGAAGCCGCCGCGCGAGGGATCGAGCGTCGGCGTGACCATCGTGAAGGACGCCGCCGACGCGATGGCCGCGATGGAAACCGCCGCGAAGTTCGGCAACGACATCCTGGTCGAAGCCTTCGTCGAAGGAAAAGAGCTGACCGTCGGCATCCTCGACGATGTCGCCATGCCGGTCGTCCACATCGCCCCGCGCGACACCTTCTACAGCATGGAGAACAAGTACCCGTGGCTCGGCGGCGGCGGCCTCGGCAGCGACTACTACTGCCCGGCCGACCTCGATGCCGAGACCACCCGCCGCGTCCAGGAAGCCGCGCTCGCCGGCCACCGTTCGCTCGGGGTGGAGATTTACTCGCGGGTCGACGTCCTGCTCGACGCCGCCGGCAATCCCTTCGTGCTCGAGGCCAACACCATCCCCGGCATGACCGAGACCAGCCTGCTGCCGAAGTCCGCCGCGGCGCACGGCATCGGCTTCACCGAGCTGTGTCTGAAGATCGCCGAACTGTCATTGGCCCTTCGTTCCCAATAACGAATCACCCATTACCAATCACCCCATGTTCAAACGACACACATCCCGGGTTTCCCACCGCCGACAGGTGATCGAGCTGCAGGCGCATGTCATGTCGCCGCGCATCGCATGGTTCGGGCTGATGAGGTATCTCCGCAAGTTCGCGAAGCTCGCCTTCATCCTCGCGCTGATCGGCGGCGCGGTGTGGGGCGTCCGCCTCGGCATCCGCCGCGGCCTGGTGGAAAACAAGGAATTCCGGCTGCAGGCGATCGAGCTGACGCCCAACCCGGCGATCGACGAGCGGGACCTGGTGCGGATCGCCGGCATCGACATCAATGGCAGCCTGTTCGACTGCGGCGTCGCCGAAATCGAAAGCCGGCTGCGGAACCGTCCCGAGCTTTCGTCGGCCAAAGTGCGCCGCGAGTTTCCCGGCACCCTGATCGTCGAGGTCACCGCGCGCGTGCCCCACGCCTGGATCGCCAGTCCGGCGCACGGGATCGCCGCGCGCGATCCGAAGCAGGGCCTGCTGGTGGACCGGGCCGGCGTGGCCTTCACCTGCCCGCGCGGGCTTTATCTGACGGCCTCCGCGTTGCCCGTGCTGCACCTCGGTCCCGGCGGCGAAGCTCCCGCGGCCGGCACGAAGGTGGTTCACCCCGAGTTCGACCGGTTGATGTCGCTTTATCAGGTGGCATGCCGGGAACTCCCGGGCGCTCCGGATTGGATCGACTCGCTCCGCCAGAACCGCAAGTGGTCGCTGGCGATCGTCTCGCGCGACGGCACCGAGGCTTCGTTCGGCCTGGGCGACCACCCGCGCCAGATGGCGAATTTGCGGGCGGCGCTCGACCACGCCCGCGCCAAGGACCAGCAGATCGCAACGATCGAACTGATCCCCGAGCGCAACCTCCCCGTCTTGCTGCGCGGCGACGACGTCCCGCGGGCCATCCTCATCGACGAACCCGAAGCCGTGCCCGCCCCGCCCGACCGCCGCGAACGCGACCTCCAGAAGCTCCTCAATCGCTGAATCACCCCCATGGCACGTTCCAAGATCCACGTAGGCCTCGAAATCGGCACCAGCAAGATTTGCATGGTGGTCGGAGAAGTGAAGTCCGACGGCTCCGTGAAAATTCTCGGTGTCGGGCAATCCAAGTCGGTCGGCGTGCGCAAGGGGGAGATCTACGACTTCCCCCAGGTCCGTGCCTGCGTGAAGGACGCGCTGGTCAAGGCGGAGGATGCCAGCGATGTCGAGATCGGCAGTGTCTACCTCGCCGTCACCGGCGCCCATATCCAGGGCGTCAACAACCGCGGCAGCTTCCGCTTGCCGGACGATGAATCGGTGATCGCCCCGGCCCACGTCCAGGAAGCCAAGGAGATCGCCCGGGCGGTCGCGATTCCGCCCGATCATGTCTATCTCCATCATATCATCCGGCGCTTCGGAGTGGATGGCTTCGAGCATGCCACCTCGCCCTTCGGCTTGTCGGGCAAGACCGTCGACGCCGACTTCCACGTCGTCCACGGCATCCGGTCGCGGATCGAGAACCAGATCAAGTGCGTGCGCGAGATGCCGCTGGATATCGACGACCTGGTGTTCGCGCCGATCGCGTCCGCCCAGGTCGCGCTCGACCGCGAGTCGAAGGAGCGCGGCGCGCTGGTCATCGACATCGGCGGCGGCACCACCGACTACGTCCTCTACCAGGACGGGGCGATCGAGGCGTCGGGCTGCATTCCGGTCGGCGGCGACCATATCACCAACGACATCCACCTCGTCACCGGTCTGGCGTTTTCCAAGGCGGAGACGCTGAAGGTCCGCGAGGGCGACGCGTCGGCGGATCCCGCGCGTTCGGTCGGGCTGATCAAGGTGACCGACGAGAAGGGTTTCGCGGAAGCGGAGGTCAAGCGCCAGCTGCTCAACGACATCATCCGCCAGCGGCTGGAAGAGACGCTCAAGCTGCTGCTCCGCCGGCTGCCGGACGGCGCGATGGAACGGGTCGGCACCGGCGTCTTCCTGTCCGGCGGGACCAGCCTGATGCGCGGCTTCGGCGAGCTCGCGCACGATGTCTTCAAGCGCGACATCTACCGCCCCGAGCCGCCCGAATTGAGCGGCGTGCAAGCGAATTTCAAGGACCCCCAGTTCACCACCGCGATCGGCCTGATCCGCTACGCCCAGATCATCGAGGCCGAGCGGGAGCCCAGACGCGGCGTGCTGCGCAAGCTCGGCAGCGTCCTCTGGCCTTTTTCACGATAACTCAACAACTCCGGCGGCGACCCCGCCCACCCCGAATGCCATGATTGAATTCCCACGCGATGCCCAGAATACCATTCCTTCCTCCTCCGTGAAAATCGTCGGTCTCGGCGGCGCGGGGACCAACATGCTCGACCGGGTCGTCCTCGACGGCATGGACGGCGCGGAGATGCTGGCGGTCAACACCGACATCCGCACGCTTTCCGGCTCGGTCGCCCGCGACCGCATCCAGCTCGGCCGCAACCTGACCAAAGGCCTTGGCTCCGGCGGTGATCCGGAACTCGGCCAGCAGGCGGTGCTCGAGGCGGAGAACGAGGTCCGGGCCGCGCTCAAGGGCCGCAAGATCGTCTTCCTCTGTGTCGGTCTCGGCGGCGGCACCGGCTCCGGGGCCGCGCCGATCATCTGCCGCATCGCGCGGGAAGAAGGCGCCTTCGTCGTGGTCTTCGCGACCATGCCGTTCAATTTCGAAGGCCGCCGCCGGCGCGAACAGGCGGACACCGCGCTCAACGAGCTGGCCGTGCTTTCCAACGCGCTGGTCACCTTCGACAACAACCGGATGGGCGACCTGGTGCTTGCCAAGCAAGGCATCCACGAAGCATTCGCCGCCGCGGACCGGATGATTTCGGAAAGCATCAAGGCGGTGATCCGGCTGGTGATCCGGCCGGGACTGATCAACGTCGGCCTCGACGACCTGATGACCGCGTTGCGCACCACCCGCTCGCGCTGCTTGTTCGGCTCCGGCATTTCCAGCGGCAAGGACCGTGCCCAGAAGGCCCTGCGCAACGCGCTGAACAGCCCGCTGCTCGACCAGGGCGCGCTGCTCAAGGATGCGGAAACCGTGCTCGTCCACCTCTGCGGTGGCGAGGACCTGACCTTGTATGAGATCGAGCTGCTGATGCAGAGCCTTTCGAAGTACGTGCCGGACAAGGCGCACGTGCTGTTCGGCGCGGCGGTCGACCCGAGCATGGGCGACCACCTGAGCATCACCATGGTCAGCTCGCTGCCCGAGGACCGGCTCTACGCGACCCGCGCGACGCCGGTCGAGAAGCCCGCGCTGCTGGAGCCGAGCGACGGCTTTGCCGACGACGAGGCCGAAGAGGAGGAGCCGGTGCCGGAACCGGTGAAACTGCCGGTCCGCACGGCGCGCGAAAAGAAGGCCGTCCCGGCCGCCGCGGTGGTGCCTTTGTTCGAACCGCCCGTGGCGCCGGTCGCCAAGTCCGCGCCGCCGCCCGCGAAGCCCGCGCCGTCGCCCGCTGAATCGATGCCCTTCGCCGAGCCGGAACCCTCGCCGTTCGAGATCAACCGCTCGCTGCCGGACGATGTCGCCGCCAGCGAGGACTTCGCCGGCAAGTCGCGGGAGAAGGTCAAGGTATTGGAGCCCGAACCCGAACCGGGGCTGATCGAGATCGAGACCACGGAGGTGGTGGAAATTTTCTCCGTAACCATGGTGGACGAGGAGACGGTGGAAGACGACGAGGAGGCTCCGGCTTTCTTCACGGTCACCGGCAGGGAAGATCAGGATCCGCAATCCTCCGTGACCGGGAAGGAGGACCATCGGGTGCCGGTCGTGCTGCCGGGAGTGTTCGACGAACTGGAAGACGATCTCGATGCTATCGCGGCGCTCGAAGAAAAGCCGGCTGCGGCCGCCAAGCCCCGCGTCGGCGGCAAGGGCCAGCCGGAACTGAGTTTCGAAGGTGGCCCGCGCGGCAAGTTCGAAGGGGCTTCGCCCAGCCTGTTCGAAGGCGAGGATCTCGACGTCCCGGCCTTCTTGCGGAAGAAGCGCTAGGCGGGAAAGGAGGGGGCGTCGGCAAGGCCGGCGCTCCTACTCATAGCGGAACGGATCGGCGAACTTCGGATCGGTGGTGACACCGGTGTCGGTGAGCGTCTTGAGGATTGCCACCAGCGCGGCCTTTTGCGCGGCCCCAAGGTTCAAGCGGCGCGGCGGGGGCGGCGGCGATCCCTGCGGCCCGGGGGGCTGGGGGGCTGGCGTAACGTTTTAGCGTCAGGTTTTAGCGTCAGGTTTTAGCGTCAGGTTTTAGCGTCAGGTTTT
>CAMCYK010000054.1 GCA_945883695.1 Akkermansia muciniphila
CAGCACTTCCAGCAGGGCGAATTCGCGGTTGGTCAGCGGGATCTCCTGGCCGGCCCGGCGGGCGACCCGCGCGCGCAGGTCGAGCTCGAGGTCCGCCACCCGGAGCACCGGATCGAGGTCCGGCTTGGCCCGCCGCTGCAAGGCCCGCAGGCGGGCGAGCAGTTCCTCGGTGGAATACGGTTTCACGATGTAGTCGTCCGCGCCGGCATCGAGCCCGCTGACCCGGTCGCGGACATCGCTGCGGGCGGTGGCCAGCAGGATCAGCAGCGCACGGCCGGCGGCCCGCACCGCGCGGGTCACGCTGACCCCGTCGCGGCCCGGCATCATGATGTCGAGCACGGCGGCATCGTAGGGATTCTCCATCAGCAGCCACTGCGCTTCCTCGCCGTCCCCGGTGGCGTCGACCGCATGCCCGGCCGCCCGCAGTGCGCCGGCCACGTGGCTGAGGACCTTCTTGTCATCTTCGGCGACCAGGATGCGCATGGCGGGAGTCTCCCACAAGGATCACGGGGAGGCGAGCGGGCATCGGGCCTCCGCTCAATCGCGGTCCCGAATCAGAAGTTGATGAACTTCGACGCTTCTTCCTCGCAGACTTCGCAGTCCTCGTAGGCTTCGCCTTCGATGGTCAGGCCGCAATCCGGGCAGACCGCGAAGCCCGAGTCGGCGCCGGTGCCGATCAGCCGCAAGGCGGTGGTGTAGAGCATGGCATGGTCGCCCTCCACCTGAAGCGCGCGGTCGAAGGTCTTCACCGCCTTGGTCGCGCCTTCCTCGGTCGCGGTGGCGATGAACGCGGGATACATCTTCTGCTGTTCGTAGGTTTCGCCTTTGATCGAGGCTTCCAGATTCCCCTTGGTGGTGCCGACGGCGGCTTCCTCACGGACCAGCTCCGGAACCGTGCCACCCAGCGCCTTGATCACCTTCGCATGCTTGGCGGCGTGGATTTCCTCGGCCTTCGCCGCGGCACGGAACAAACGGGCGGCGTGCTTCTCGCCCTCGCTCTCCGCCTTCGCGGCGCCGAGCTCGTAGCGGAGCTTGGCATTGGACTCGCCCTGCCACGCCGAGGCGAGGTTGGCGAGGGTCTTGACCGGAGCAGCGGCCGGCGGGGTCGCGGCGCTGGCTCCGAGGGTGAGAACGACGGACGACATGAGGATCAGGATGGGATTCATAACACCATCAACCTGACACGCCGGGATTAGAAGGCGGGGGTGCTCGGGATTAGAAATTTCTAATGCGCCGCGACACCGCGTCCGCGGGTCCGGGGCCTCCCCATACGAAAAAAGCCGCCGCCTCGCGAGAGGCGGCGGCTTCGGGTGGATCGCTTGCGAAAGATCAAGGTGCCTCGAGCACTTCGAGCCGGACGAAGTCCTCGCGATCGGTGGCGGTGCCGCCGTCGGTGCGGAAGCTGTGCCATTCCCAGCCGCTGTCCAAGGCCGGCAGGGCGAGTGACAAATCGCCAGACAAATCGCCAGACATTCAGTCACGAGAAATCATATCCAAGTCATTGATGATCAGTGAAAGAAAGCTGGAATTCTACTGTCAGCTTCCGGGGCGGATGGGCGACTGGAGGCGGACAGGGAACCGCTGTGGAGGACCCTCAATGCCGCTGGTCCGGCGCGGAGCCGCGGCCGTCGCGGTGCAGGTATCTCGCGGCGGTTCCGAACGACCGGCCGCGGGTGGTCCTGCGGGCCGATCCCGGCTTGAGGTGCGGGCACCGGGCGACGATCTCCGCGGCGAGGAATTCGGGATTCGCCGCGCGGACGACCACGAACTGCCGGGCTCCTTCCTTCCGGAAGGTGATGCGGACCCTTTTACCCTTCCGGTCTCCGCCGATCCGGCTCACCCGGTCGACCCGGGTGATCGAAGGATAGAGGGATAGAGGATCGCGCTGGTCCCGAAGGCCCGGTGGATGAACACTCCGGATTCCGCGACCTCGCAGCCTGTCCGCGCGAGGACCAGCTTGAGAGAGGTGACGACGAGTCCGGCGACGAGCACGACCAGCACTCCTCCGGTGCCGGTCCGGAATTGCTCGCGGGTCGCGGCGGCCCAGACCCAACCGATGCCGAGGGCGAGCATCGAGCCCCCGACCGCCCATCCCAAGGCGATCGCCGTGCACTTCTGACTGGCTTCCGCTTTCGTGATCGTTCCTTCATTTTCCCGGATCAACCCGGAAAATAGCCTGCCCCGGCCCCGCCACGGCAAGGTCAAATCAGATCAAGTCCGGCCTTCATCAGGCCGCGCAACGAATGAAGTTCATCCGGACTCCAAGATGGCTCGAAGCGCTCCCCTTCCGGTGTGATCGCGGGGAGATTGCTGCCCCAGAAGACCCTTTCACGGTGCTAACGCTTCACCGCGATCAGCAGGTTCGCCTCGTCGGGGCGGATCCGGTAGCCGGAGCCGAAGGGGAGCGGCGGGCCGCCGCCGATGGCGTCGTAGGCGGCGCGCAGGTCGGGCTGGGCGTGCTTGGTGAAGAGCTCGATCGGGGCCTTGTAGTCGCCGTGGAGGCGGAGGTCCCATTGACTGGAGTCGTAGTAGTGGAGCGGGATGCCGGAGTCGTCCTGGACGACGCCGCGGCAGTTCCCGAGCACCCAGTCGCGGATCCCGGAGAAGCCGGAGTCGTGCATCAGGTAGGAGGCCGCCTTGAAGTAGGCGACGCTGCCGCCGTAGGACGACAGCCAGTCGCGGTAGGACGCGTTGAAGCCGCCGTTCGACAGGTCGCCGGAAACATAGATCGCGCGCTTCGGGCCGGCACCGGGCAGGCGGAAGCGGATGTCGACCCCGGGGCGGCCGGCGGCATCGAGCGGCTGGACACTTTTCACGGTGGCATCCATCTAGGCGAGGCCGGCCAGCAGGATCGGCGTGACGCCGGGCAAGGGGCCGCCGGCGAGGTCGCCTTTGATGTCCCTGGTAATGAAGTAGCCGTGCTTGAGCTGGGAATCCATCGAGCGGCCGAAGCGCTGGAGCGAGGCGGGCAGCGCGCCGGGGTCGGCCGCGTCGGGCGCGGGCAGGCCGCCGGCGGGTTCCAGCCCGAGCAGGACGTAGGTCGAGGCGTCCGGGAACAAGGCGGTGGCGTGCAGCAGGTCCGGCCCGCCGAAGGGGTAGAGCAGGACCCGCGGCTTGCCGAGGGCGGGGCGGAGCTGGTCGTCGGACCATGCCTGTTGTCTGGCGACGCGTTTGGACGCGAAGACCCGCCACTTGAGCGCCATGTCGGCGGCGTGGTCCTGGTAGGCGCCGCTCTGCTGGAGCTGTGACAGCCCCGCGCCGCGCGCCACCGGCCGGCCGGCGAGGAACAGGGCGATGTCGTCGGCCGAGGCCTCGCCCTTCGCGATCCGGAATTCCCCGGGCTCCGGGGCGAGGGTGCGGGTCTGCCCGCGGGGCGGCTCGGAGGAACAGGCGGCGAGGAAAAGCGGTAGGAGCAGCAGGCGTTTCATCGGGAGCAGCGTTGGAGGGGAAACCACAGCAAGGTGACCGCGGCGGCGATGCCGATCCCGGTCAAGGTCGGCGCCGGATCGGCGATCACCGAGCGCACCACGACAAATCCCGACATCGCGAGGAAGATCAAGGGCGGCAGCGGGAAAAGCGGGATCTTCACCGGCCGCGGCAGGTCGGGCCGGCGGTAGCGCAGCAGGAAGCAGCCGCCGACCACCAGCGCCGACGACAGGGTGAGCCCGATCTGGGTCAGCGTGATCAGGTCGCGGAAGGTCCCGGCGAAGACCAGCAGCAGCGCGAGACCGGCCTGGAAGGCGAGCGCCGCGTGGGGGACCTCGCGGGTCGGCGCGAAGAAGCGCAGGGCCGGCAGGTCCCGGCCCATCGCGCCGAGCACCCGCGGGCCCGCCCACAGCAGCGCGCTGACCGAGGCGAACAGGCCGAGCGCGAACAGGCCGGACACGACGCGGGCCGCCTGCGGGCCGAACAACGAGACCGAGGCGACATGGCCGACCTGCACCTTGCCGCGCAGTTCCGCCACCGGCGAGGCGTGGAGGAACGAGGCATTGAGCCCGACGTAGAGCGCGCCGACGATCAGGGTGCCGCCGACCAAGGCCCGCCGCACGGTGCGCTCGGGACGCTCCCATTCTTCCAGCCCGTAGACCGCGGCATTCCAGCCGGTGTAGGAATAAAACACGAAGAGCAGGGCGACCGCGAAGGCCGGTTGCAGGACCGAGCGGCTGTCGGCGGCGAGATCGACCGACCAGCGGATGTCGCCTTTGCCCGGCAACCACCAGGCCGCTCCGATGAAGACCGCGATCAGGGCGAGCTTCAACACGGTGGCGGCCACCTGGACCCGCGCGCTGGTCCGGGTGCCGACCGCGTGGGCCAGGCTGCCGGCCAGGATCACCGCGGCGGCGGCGGATTTCACCGGCAGCGCCGGCAGGGTCTCATGGAGGTATTCGCCGAAGGCCAGCGCGGTGATCGCGGTCGGCGCGGCGAAGCCGGCGGTGGCCGAGACCAGGCCGGCCATGAAGCCGAGGCTCGGATGATAGAGGGTGCCGAGAAAATGGTATTCGCCGCCCGAGCGCGGCAAGGCGGCCGCCACTTCGGCATAACAGAGCGCCCCGCACAGCGCGATCAAGCCACCGAGCAGCCACAGGAACAGGATCTGCGGGGCGGAATCGAGATCCACCAGCTGGAAACCCAGCGAGGTGAACACGCCGGTGCCGACCATGCTGGCGACCACCAGCGCGGTCGCGGCGGAAGATCCGGCACGTGATTCCCCGGGCACCCCGCGTTGATCCGGGAAATCGGCGGTGCCGGCAATGACCGATTCCGCCGGACCCCTCCGGAAATCGGGCTTGATGCGGACGCGCGGCGGGGGGATGGAAGGGGTAACCGATGGCCGACCCGCTTCCCCGATCGCTGCACGACCTTGGCTTTGCCGAAATCGAGGCGGAACTGCGGGCTGCCGGGACCAGCGCCCACCACGCGAAAGCGCTGTGGCGCGCGCTGCACCGCGAAAACGAGCTCGACCTCGCGGCGCGCGATTTTTGCCGGCCGCTGAAGCAATGGGTCGCGGCGCGGGTCGGCGCGGGCAAGCCCTTCTTCCTCGACGCGCCGGAAGTCAGCAGCGAGACGCACAGCGCCGACGGCCTGACGCGGAAATTCCTGCTGCGCCAGCGCGACGGGCAGGAGACCGAGACCGTGCTGATGGGCTACGACGGCCGCCACACCGCCTGCGTCAGCACCCAGGCCGGCTGCGCGATGGGCTGCGTCTTCTGCGCGACCGGGCAGATGGGCTTCGTCCGCCACTTGCGGCCGGGCGAAATCGTCGCGCAAGTGCTGCACGCGCGCCGGGTGCTGGAGGCGACAATGCCCGGCCGCCGGCTGCGCAACCTGGTGCTGATGGGCATGGGCGAGCCGCTGCACAACTACGACGCCGTGATCCGGGCGCTCGAGATTATTTCCACGGTGCGCGGGATCGGCATCGGGCCGTCGCGGATCTCGATTAGTACGGTGGGCGTCGTACCTGGCATCCTGCGGCTCGCGGAGGAAGGCCAGCCGTACCGGCTCGCGGTCAGCCTGCACGGTTCGACCGAGGAAGAACGCGCCGCCCTGGTCCCGGCGAGCAAGAAGTGGCCGCTCGCGGAGTTGATCGCGGCGTGCCGGAGTTATGGGGAAATCACCGGCAAGCGGATCTTCTTCGAGTGGACGCTGATCGCCGGCAAGAACGACTCGCCGGACACCGCGCGGCGGCTGGTGGAGTTGCTGAAAGGCATCGACGCCCACGTGAACCTGATCCCGCTGAACCCGACCGGCGGCTTCGCCGGCACCGCGGCGGCGGCAGGTGTCGGCCAGGAATTCCAGCGGATCCTGTTGGGTGCCGGAATTCCCTGCACCTTCCGCCAGCGGCGGGGGATCGATGTCGCGGCGGGTTGCGGGATGTTGAAGGCGGAAAAGGTGAAAACCCGCTTTACCATTTGAAGCCATGCAGATGCGCGAGGCCGCCGAGCGCCTCCTCTTCGCGGAAACGCTGGAGGAGAAGCTGCTGCTGTCGCCGCGCGATGCCGCGGACGACGAACCGGGGCGGGCGCTCGCGACGCCGGACGGTCCTGGCCGGCCGCGCGAGCTGAAGGTCTGCGCGAAGGGCGTGCGGGTGGATTTCCCGGGGATCCACCGGCTGGACGACGACCGCGAGCGCGGGGTGATGCTGCATTTCCTGGCGAACCACGAGCTGCTGGCGGCGGAGCTGATGGCGCTGGTGCTGTTGAAATTCCCCGACGCGCCGAAGGAGTATCGGGCCGGGGTTTACGCGGCGATGCGTGAGGAGCAGATGCACACGGCGATGTACGTGCGGCGGATGAAGGATTGCGGGATCGCCTTCGGCGAGCTGCCGGTGAACGATTACTTCTGGCGGATCATCGCGCCGATGGAAACGCCGCTGGATTTCGTGACGCGGTTGAACCTGACCTTCGAGCAGGCGAACCTGGATTTCTCGAAGCATTACGCCGCGTTGTTCCGGCAGGCGGGAGACCACTCGACCGCGGCGGTGCTGGAGAAGATTTATCAGGACGAGATCGGCCACGTCGGGCATGGCCTGAAGTGGTTCCGCCGCTGGAAGGAGCGGGGGCGCACGGATTGGGACGCGTTCCGCAAGTCGCTGGTGTTCCCGCTGGCTCCTGTTAGAGCGAAAGGGATCGCGCCTTTCAACGCGGAGGGCCGGCGTTTGGCGGGGCTGGACGAGGACTTCATCCGGCATCTGGAGGTCTGCGAGCAGTCGCGCGGGCGGACGCCGGTGGTGCACTGGTTCAATCCGAACGCGGAGGGCCACGCGATGCCGGGCTGCTACCGGCCGGACAAGACGGAGGTCGCGCTGGAGCAGGATCTCGAGATGCTGATCGCGGGGTGGTGCCGCAAGGACGACGTCGCGTTGCTGCGCCAGCCGCCGACGCGCGAGCATCGGGCGGAGCTGAAGCGCGCGGGTTTCGAGTTGCCGGAGATTCTTTCTTTGGACGATCTAACAGGTCGCAAGCTCGGCGGGCTACGGCCGTGGGCGTGGACGCCGGATGCCGTTGAGTTTCTCAAGCCGATGGCGGGCGAGGTGTCGCCCAGCGTGCCGTGGCAGTGGCGGGAAGCGCTGCCGCGGGAGTGGTTCTCGAAGGAGATCGGGCTGCGGCTGGAGAAACTACTAGGACTCCCGGAGATCGCGACGCTTTGCCGGAGCGAGGACGAGGCGCTGGCGGCGGTGGCCGGGCTGCTGGAAGGCGGTCAGGCGCTGGCGAAGGCGGCCTTTTCCCATGCAGGGCGCGGTCACAAGCGGATCAACCGCGACAGCCCGGCAGAAGCGACGCGCAACTGGCTGCGCAAGACGATCGCGGCGCACGGCGGCGTGACGGTGGAGCCGTGGCGCGAGCGGGTGCTGGATTTCTCCGCGCTCTACGGGATGGACGCCGCGGGCCGCGCGGAACTGGTCGGGCTGACCTGCATGGACAACGATCCCGCCGGCCGCTTCCTCGGCACCCGGGTCTCGCCGAAATGGGCCAGCATGCTCGACCCGGAAGTCGCGGCTTTCCTGCATCGCGAGGCGAAGGTGATGGAGTGGTATCAGGAGAAAATCCCGGCAGTGCTGGCGGCGGTGGTGCCGGGCTATGTCGGTCCGCTGGGGGTGGACGCGATGGTCTATCGCGAGCCGGACGGTAGCCTGTCGCTGAAGCACGTCGTCGAGCTCAACGTGCGGATGACGATGGGCCGGGTGGCGTTGGAGCTGCTCAAGAAGTCGGCCCCCAACCGCAGCGGCCGGCTGAGGATTTTGCGCAAGGCGAAGGTGGCGGATCTCGCGGAGTTCCGCGGCGGCAGCCTGCAAGGCGGGCCGGTGATCTTGAACGACCCGGCCAGCGCCCGCGAGTTTCTGGCAGTGTGGGAGGTGGGCTGAAGGGGCGAGGGGCCGAAACGGAAAGCCGCACCCGCGGACGAACCGTGGATGCGGCTTTCGAGCCGGGGGAACCCGCAGGAGTCAATCTTCGTCAAGGTCGGCGAATCCATCGAGGGACTTCGGGACCATCACCTTGTCGACCGAGTGGATCACTCCGTTGCTCACAACCAGGTCGGCCTTCGCGACCTTGGAGTCTTCGATTCGAACCGTGTTGGTCTTGATATCAATTTCGACCTTCTCGCCGTTGGCGGTTTTGATCTCGCCGTTTTTCAGTTCGGCGGCCATGAAGACACCGGGAACGACGTGGTACATCAGCAGCGAGCGCAGCTTCTCCTTGTTTTCGGGGAGAAGGAGCTTGTCCAGCGTGCCTTCCGGGAGTTTGCCGAAGGCTTCGTCGGTCGGGGCGAACACGGTGTAGCTGCCCTTCGAGCCGAGCGTCGAGTCGAGTCCCGCGGCCTCGAGAGCCTTGGTCAGGATCGAGAAGGTCACGGAGTCGCGCAGCGAGGCGGTGATGGTTCCGGTATCAGACGCCGCTTTTTCTCCGGCGGCGGGCTTCTTGGTTTCCTTGTCGTCCTGGGCAACGGCGAGCGGCGCAAGCGACGCGACAGCGAGGATCAGGGCGAGGCGAGTGAATGGTTTGGTTTGCATGGTTTGATTGGGGTTGGGCGTCTCCCGCCGGATTGCCGGCGGAAGCTTTCGGGATCCCTGATCGCAGGGGACATGCCAGCCTCGAAAGCACCGGGGATCCCGCTCCCGGGTTAGCGGATAACCAATAACTTGCAGGTTTCCCGGTAACTTTGGCCGGGGCACGCATGACGGCTACCCGCCGCCCGGATCGTGCAAGCTCGCGGCATCCGGGTTGCAGCTTGCACGGGCACTCATGAGTCGCGCTTCCGGTCGTCCCGTTTGCGGGACAGGATCCATTTTACGGCGTCGAAAATCCCGGCGTAGGGGCGATTCCGTCCCGCGTAGTGTTCGAGCACATGGAACAGGAAATAGTAGAAGCGGCAGAAGGCCCAGAGCGCGATGGCGAACAGCGCGAGGCGTTGCAAGCTGAAGATTTCCCACAGCAGCAGTCCGCCGGCGACCAGGCCGAGCAGCAGGAACAGGCCGCCTTTGGAAATCAGCGCGGCCGGACTTTTGAGGTCGCGGTTCAGGTTCATGGCAGAAAAAAGGCCGGATGCCACGGGGGCATCCGGCCGGGAAAGGACGGGAGGATCAGTTGCGGTTCATGAACAAGCGCAGGATGTAGAAGAACAACAGGGCCACGCTGGCGAACAGCGAGAGCGAGGCGGCGACGTGCTGGCCGGGCGCGTAGTGATACATGATCTGGCTGGTGTTGTAGAGGATCGAGCCGGAGGCCAGCAGGATCATCACCAGCGAGAACCAGAGGCCCATGCCGCTGGCGAGCCCCGGCATGAAGATCGAGGCGACGATCACCCCGAGGGCGATCAGGAAGCCGATCTTGAGCATGCCGCCGAGGAAGCTGAAATCCTTCTTGGTGGTGAAGGCGATGGCGGTGAGGCCGAGCACCATGAAGCCGGTGACCACCGCCGCCTTGCCGATCGCGGCCGGGTCGTAAAGCGTGGCCAGCATCAGCATCGGCAGGAAGATCAAGGCCTGCGCGACAATGTAGAGGCCGAGCCCGGCATATTGCATGCCGCGGCTGGCACCGCCGTAGGCCCACTTGTTGGCGAGCCAGGAGATGCCCATGAAGGCACCGAGCACGATCAGCCACGAATAGGAGCTGGCTCCGAGCAAGCGGAAGACCGACTCGGCGGGAACGACTTGCAGCAGCACCCAGACGACCGCCGCGAACAGCCCGATCGCCCCCGCGAGGTGGGTGTAGGTTTTCCGGACGAAGTCCGTGCGTGTTTCGAGCGGCGCTTCCGCCACCGGGCGTCCGACCGCGTAGGGATTGAAAGAGGAATTCATGAGACGCAGGGTGTATGATGGATGAAGCAAGGATGCGCAAGCCGGTTTTCCGGCGGCGACGGCCGGCTACTTGAGCTCCCGGTAGGTCGTCTGGATCACCAGCGGATCGCCGGATTTGCCGAAGGCCATCACGGCCAACTCGCGCTTGTCGTCCTTGAACTTGAGGCTGAACGAGCGGGTGCCATTGAGATTCATCGAGCTGCTGGCGGACGAGTCGAGCGAGAGCTTGCCGGCCTCGAGTTTGAAGAAATCCGCGACCCGTTCGCAGTCGTCGGTGGTCCGGGCGATCAGCATGCCGTGGACGCGCAGGCTGTCCTCGACATGGAAGAGGGCGGCTTCGTCCACCGCTCCCGGATAGCGGGGGACCCAGGCGGGGATTTTCGCAAGGTCTCCGGGGCCCGGCGGGGGGCTGACGCCGCTGACGGGAATCTGGCCCAGCGCGAGATCCTCATAGCTCAGGGTGACGGTTTCGCCGCTGGCCTTGAGCCGGATCGTCATCGTCCCGGCCGTTTCGTCTTCGGAAACCTTCTCGATCGTGGGATTCGTGGTCACCATCATCTCCGCCGCGGCCTTGCCGGGATTCGCGGCGAGTTCGGACGCCATTTGGATGCCCTTTTTCGCGCAAGTCCCGACCAGCAGGCCACCGGCGAGAACCGTGAGCAGGATCAGCCCGCCGCAGCCGATGCCGGCCCAGGCGAGCGGTGGCAATCCTTTCTTACCGGGAGTGGCACCAGGTGGTGGAGGAGGTGTCATCATCGCCCGAGACTCCCCGAAAGGCCGGCTGTCTGCAAGGGACAAGTGGGCGGCGTTTTCAGGGCTGCCGGAGGATTTTCTCCATCGTTTTCCCTTTGGCCAGCTCATCGACCAGCTTGTCGAGATATCGGATCTCCCGCATCAGGGGTTCCTGGATTTCCTCGATCCGGACGCCGCAGATCACTCCCTTGATGAGATCCCGGGACGGATGGAGCCGGGGGGCTTCCGCGAAGAAGGTCTCGAAATCGACCTTCTTCTTGAGCTGTGCGGCCAGCTCCTTCGGGCTGTAGCCGGTGAGCCAGCGGAGGATCTCGTCCACCTCCGCCTTCGAGCGGCCCTTCCTTTCCGCCTTGGCGAGGTAGAGCGGGTAAACGTCGGCGAAGGGGGTGGTGAAGATGCGGTGCGGGGTCATAGGGCTTCCGTCATTCGGAAGTTTCAGTGGGGCGGCGCGGTTGTCCAGCGCGCGGGCCAAGGCGGCGCGGAGGAAGAGAATCACGATGGGATTTTGGCGGCCCGCCCGGCTTTCCCGCTTGTCTTCAGGGCCCGGCATGTCTTTCGAACCTTCCGGGATGCTTCCAAAACCTTGGGAAATCAACGATCTTCCGAGTGTTCCATCATGTGTGTATCGGGTTTATGTCGTTCCTCGGGACGATTTGTTGTTGCTGATTCAAGCTCTCAACGTTGCAAGCAATTACTACTGGGAATCTAGTTTTTCTAGCGAACAAGAGTTCAAGAAGGAACTCGTGACGATGATCCGGAGAATTGAGAGTGTGGTTGAAATCGAATTGTTAGAAGCGGGAGAGTCGGATCTTATAATTGAATTTTCCCGTCGAATAAGTTCTGAAGATGCAGAGATTATTGAAAAAATTTGTTTGGAGGGCGAAGATCGAAATTTTGCGGCGATGGGCGTTGAAAATTACCTCTGTAGCGGCGACGAAAGAATATCTCCCCGGGTCTTTTCAGAGCAAAGTTTGCATCTTTGGTGGGACTGAACCATGAGAGCACGATTGGCCCAGACGACGCCGGACCGGGTCTCGGTGGATCCGGGACGAGGACCCGCCAGCAGGCTGGCGGAGGGAAAGCGGCAGCGGGCTGCACGCAGTCCAAGGGCCTCGGGCACCGGTCGAGCGGAAGGCTCGCTTCGCGGATTGCCGTCGGCGGGGCGAGTCCGTTAGGGTCCGGCATCCGGGTGGATCCGGACCACTTTGATGAGCAACACGACGGCGAAAATCGAACGGAAGGGCTTCCTCGGATGGATCGAGCGGACGGGCAACAAGCTGCCCGATCCGGTCTTCCTGTTCCTTTACCTGATCCTCGCGCTGGTCGTGGTCTCGGTGGGATGCGTGCTGGCGGGGGTGTCGGCGGTCCATCCGACGCAGCTGGCGGCGGACGGCAACCCGGTGGTGATCCGGGCGGTCAGCCTGCTCTCGCCGGAGAACCTGCAGCGCCTGCTGGTCGACATGCCGAAGACCTTCACCGCCTTCCATCCGCTCGGTTACGTGCTGGTGGTGATGCTGGGGGCCGGGGTGGCGGAGCGCTCGGGCTTGTTCGGCACGGCGATCCGGGCGGCGGTGCGGGGGGCGCCGAAATTCCTGCTGACGCCGGTGGTGGCGACGGTGGCGATGGTTTCCAACCACGCCGCAGATGCCGGCTACGTGGTGCTGATCCCGCTGGCGGGGGTGCTCTACGCCTCGGTCGGCCGCCATCCGCTGGCGGGGATCGCGGCGGCCTTCGCCGGGGTGTCGGGCGGCTTTTCGGCCAACCTTTCGCCCGGGCAGCTCGACGCGCTCTTGTTCGGGATCACGGAAAGCGCGGTGGCGGGCAGCGGGATCGACAGCGGCTGGGTGGTGAACATCGCGGGTAACACCTATTTCATCATCGCGCTGCTGGTGATCTATCTGCCGGTGATCTGGTGGGTGACCGACCGGGTGATCGAGCCGCGGCTGGGCCACTGGACGCCGGATGCCGCGCAGGCGGCGACCTACGCCGAGGATGACAAGCCGCTGTCGGCGGGCCAGCGGAAGGGCCTGGCGCGGGCCGGCCTGGCCTGCTTGGCGGTGGCCGGCGTTTGGGCATTCCTGACCTGGGGGCCGGGCACGCCGCTGCTGGATGACGGGCCGGGCAGCGAGGGCAAGCGCTGGTACGAGTTGGCGAACCCGCTCTTCAAGTCGCTGGTGGCCGGGTTCATGATCCTGTTCCTGGTGACCGGCTGGGCCTACGGGGCGGCGGCGGGGACGATCCATAACCACCGCGACCTGGTCGGGATGATGGCGGAGTCGATGAAGGAAATGGGCTACTACCTGGTGCTGGCCTTCGGCGCGGCGCACTTCGTGGCGATGTTCGAGTGGTCGAACCTCGGGCTGATCTCGGCGGTGCACGGGGCGGGCGCGATCAAGTCGAGCGGACTGCCGCTGACGCTGGTGCTGGGTCTGATCGTGCTCTTCACGGGCTTCCTGAACCTGTTCATCGGCTCGGCGAGCGCGAAGTGGGCGCTGCTGGCACCGGTGCTGGTGCCGATGCTGATGCTGCTCGGGATCAGCCCGGAAGGCGCGACGGCGGCCTACCGGGTGGGCGACGGGGCGACCAATATCATCTCGCCCCTGATGGTGTATTTCCCGCTGATCCTGGTCTTCGCGCGGCGCTGGCAGCCGGACTTCGGCCTGGGCAGCCTGACGGCGATGATGCTGCCGTATTCGATCTGGCTGCTGATCTCGGGCGTGGTGCTGGTGATGGCGTGGATTTTCCTCGGGATGGACCTCGGGCCGGGGGCGCCGGTGGGCTTCGAGCTGCCGGGGGCGGCACCGTGATGGAAGATGGTGGATGGTGGATGGATGTCCCGAAGGGACTGGGTAACAAAGCCCGGGGTTGCGAGGAACGAGCTACCCCGGGTTGGCTCGCATCGGCTTGCTACGCCAAAGGCGTTGTGCAAGGGCCGCGCAGTGATGTGCCGTTCCGCCGGGGCGGTGGAATGGCGTCCTCGTGGGACGGGTGAAGTCCCGCCGGGAAGGGGGGCCTCCCTTGGGACGGGAAACCTTCAGCCACGGCCTCGCCAGCAGGCTGGCGGAGGGAAAGCGGCAGCGGGCTGCACGCAGTCCAAGGCGGCGCGGCCGCCTCACAGCGCGTAGGCGTCAAAGCGGCAGCGGGCTGCACGCGGTCCAAGGCGGCGCGGCCGCTTCACAACGCGTAGGCGTCGCGGTGGCGGAGGACGGGGTCGCCAGGGGCGGAGGGGTGGCAAAGGCGGGTGACGAGGTCGTTCCAGGCATCGTGGCCCTTGAGGATTTCGACCTCGATCCGCAGGAAATAGATCGGCACCGTCTGTTCCTTCGGCCGCGGGAAGCGGACGGCGTCTTTCTCGGTGGTGACCACGAGCTCCATGTCGCGCTCGATGCAGCGCTGCAGGAACTTCCCGATCTCCTTGCGCGAAAAACGGTGGTGGTCGGAGAAGCGGCGGCGGATCTCGAGCCGGGCGCCGAGTTTTTCCAAGCCGCGCTCGAAGCCTTCCGGCACGGCGATCCCGCTGATCGCGGCGGTCCATTTGTCCTTGAGGAACTCGAGCGGCTGACGCTGGCCGGTGAAGACTTCCTCGAGGTAGCGCGGGCCGTGGGCGCACTCGATGATCGGCGCGACGCGGTTGTGGCGGCGGAGCTTCGCAATGAGGGCGTCGTTCGGGCTGCCGTCGCACTTGGTGATCAGGATGTAGCTGGCGCGGCACAGGTTGCGCGGCGGCTCGCGGAGGGTGCCGCGGGGGAGCAAGGCGCCGGTGCCGAAGGGCGCGCTGCGGTCGATCAGCACGATGTCGATGCCGTGGGACAAGTGGAGGTACTGCAGGCCGTCGTCGAGCAGCAGGGTGTCGGCACCGAGCTGGCCGACGGCGAAGCGGCCGCCCTTGACGCGGTCCTTGTCGACGACCACCGCGACGCCGTCGAGGTTGCGGGCGAGCATGAAGGGTTCGTCGCCGGCGAACTTCGAGTCGAGCAGCAGGGCGCGGCCGGTGGAGACGAGTTTCGGCATCTTGTCGGCCGGGAACTTGGTGCCGTCGCGGTTTTTCCAGTTCTGCGGTTCCTTGAGGCGGCGGCTTTTGTAGCCGCGGCTGAGGATGGCGACGCGGCGGCCGCGGTCGCGCAGGGTGCGGGAAAGCAGTTCGACGACGGGAGTCTTGCCGGTGCCGCCAACGGTCAGGTTGCCGATGCTGACGACCAGGGTGCCAAGGTGGTGCTGCTGTTTCCAGCGTTTGCGGAAGACCAGCAGGCGGGTCTGGACGATCACCCGGTAGACGCCGGAGAGGGCGCTCATGGCGAGCCGCATCATCCCGGCGCGGAAACCCTTGGCGCGGCCGAAAATCACATCGGCGCCCCAGACTTCGAGTTCCGCCAAGGTTTCCTTCATCGGCACGGCTAGCGGAACCCGGAAGGGGAGGAGACGCAAGCCGGGGCTTTGGAAATTGAACCGCCAAGACGCCAAGTTCGCCAAGAGAAGAAATCGAGGATCCGGATCCTGGGTTCGGGCCCGACGGCGGGAGACCGGCGGCCTCCGGAGCCACATGGATTTTCCCCACTTGGCGAACTTGGCGTCTTGGTGGTTCCCCATTCCCCACGCAGGCCGATCACCACTTGCCATCCGGGCGGGGCTTCCGTTGACTGGCGGGCATGTCTTCACCCCGACCCGACGGCCGCCAGCCGGACCAGCTCCGCCCGATTTCCTTCATTCCCCACGTCGCGCCCCACGCGGCGGGCTCGGTGCTGGTGTCCTTCGGCAACACCCGGGTGATCTGCGCCGCGACGATCCTCGAGGACGTGCCGCGCTGGATGAAGATGCAGCGGGTCGAAGGCGGCTGGCTGACCGCGGAATACAGCATGCTCCCGTATTGCACGCTGGAACGGAAGGACCGCGATATCTCGCGCGGCAAGCTGGACGGCCGCTCGTCGGAGATCCAGCGGCTGATCGGCCGGGCGCTGCGGGCGGTGACGGACTTGAAGAAGCTCGGCCAGCGGACGATCTGGATCGACTGCGACGTGCTGCAAGCCGACGGCGGGACCCGCACGGCGTCGATCACCGGCGGCTGCGTCGCGCTGGCGATCGCGCTCAACGGCCTGATGGCGGCGGGCAAGCTGAAGGCCTTCCCGCTGACCAAGCTGGTGTCGGCGATTTCCGCCGGGGTGGTCGACGGGGTGCCGGTGCTCGACCTCGATTACCTCGAAGACAAGGGCGCGACGGTGGATTTCAACGTCGTGATGACCGAAAGCGGCGAGTTCGTCGAGGTGCAGGGCAGCGGCGAGGAGGCGGTTTTTTCGGGAGCGGAGATGACGGCGATGCTGGATCTGGCGACGAAAGGAGCCCGCGACCTGGTGGCGCTGCAGCGGCAGGCGATCCTCGACGCGGACCGGCCGAGCGGCGACTCGCTGGCGGCCCTTGCGGCGGCCTTCGCCCGCTGACCCGCGTAGAGCTCCCAACGCAGGGCCCCGCTGACCCGCGGCGAGGTTTCTTCTGTGGCGAGGTTTCTTCTTGCACCCGACTTCCCCGGGCTTAGATTTTTTCTAATCCCAATGCGCCTTTCTGGCGCGGCGGGACCATAAAAAACAGGAAGAAGTCGTAAGGCTCCGGACATAAACAACAAACCGTAAAGAAACCATGAAAAACAAACGTCAACAACCCGGCGGCTTCACCTTGGTGGAGCTGCTCGTGGTCATCGTGATCATCGCGGCCCTCGCGGGCCTCGCGCTGCCCACCATCATGAAGAACAAGGCTGTGGCCGACCGCACGGAAGCCCTCAGCAACGCTCGCCAGATCGGACTCAACCTGTTCGCTTTCGACGAGGAATACGGCAGCTTCCCCGGTGCCGACACCGCGGAGGACGTCAAGGAATCCACCGGCACCGCGCTGAACTTCGGCGGGAACTTCTCGAACGACTACTTCCGGCAGCTGATCGCAACGGTCGGCAAGTCCGAGAAGATCTTCTGGGCGAAGACGCCTCAGTCGAAGAAAAAGCCCGATGATATCATCGAGCCCGGCCGCGCGCTGGAAGCCGGCGAAGTCGGTTTCGGCTACGTGATGGCCAGCCAGACCGAAGGTCAGAGCTCGAACGGCGAACCCGGCCGCCCGGTGGTCGTGACGCCGCTCTACAAGGCTCAGACCAACTGGGAGTTCGATCCCGAAGCCTTCGGTGAGAAGGCGATCGTCCTGCGCCTCGACAGCAGCGCCACCGCTGAGACGATCCGTACCGACAACCGCTACGTGAACATCGGTGATGGCCGTTTCCTGCAGACCACCGGCGACAACACCCCATGGGGTGCCGACATGAACCCGGTTCTCCGCGCGCCGGAGGCCAAGGGCCAGTGAGCCGGCGGCGGGATTAGTCCCTCGAATTCAACCCGCCGGGAAGTCCGCAAGGGCTTCCCGGTTTTTTGTTGCCCGGACGCGAGGCCCGGACGAGAGATCGCGCAGCCATGCCGGACACCCCTTCCCGTTCCTTCCTGCCCTACCCGTCGTCCACCCTCAGCCCGCGGATCGTCCCGACCGATCTGAGTTCGTTCAAGGCGCGCGGGATCTCCGAGGTCGAGCGCGACTTGCAGCAGAAGCTGGTCGAACTGCGCGAGCAGTACCTGGCGGCGATCGACCATTTCAACTGGAACAAGCTGGTCTACGAGGCGCAGATCCAGTTCGAACCGGTGGTCGGGGAAACCTATCATCTCTACCAGGCCGGCGGCCGCCGGATGCTTTCAATGATCGCCCCGGACCAGTGGCGGATGTCCCACCTCGCGACCTTCCGTTTGAATGTCGACCGGCAGTGGCAGCTCGTCACGGCCGGCGAGGGGGTGGATCCGCGGACCTTGTTCAACTCGTGACGGGGGCGGGCAGGGCGGCCAGTTCGATGCCAAGCAGGCAGACGTCGTCGTCGAAATGGTGGCCCTCCGAGTAGCGCAGGACGCGGGTCAGCACGATATCGAGCATTTCCTCCAGCGTCTCCCCGCGGCAATCGGCGGCGGTTTCCATCAGGCGCTTCTCAAGGAACGGCTCGCCGTCCTCGTTTTCGGCCTCGAGGATGCCGTCGGTGAAGAGCAGCAGGCGGTTGATGTCGGTCAGCTTCACCTCGCCGGCGGGATACTCGGCGCGCGCGATCAGGCCGAGGCCGGGGCCTTTTTCCCGGCGGGTGGCGGCGAGCTGGAGAACGCCGGCGGGGCCGGTGGCGACCGCTCCGGGGTGGCCGGCGCAGGCGTAGCGCAGGGTGCCGGCGGCGAGGTCGATCACCGCGTAGAAGGCGGTGGCGAACATCGTGGCGCCGGCCCGGTCGAGGATCGAATTCAGACCGTTGTTGAGCCCGCGCAGGAAGGCGGAGGGGTCGGCGGCGCTGCGGCGCTGCTTTTCCAGCAGCCCGCGGAGCATCGCCACCACCAGCGCCGAGCGCACGCCATGGCCCATCACGTCGCAGATCAGCACCCCGGCGGTGCTGTCGGAGATTTTCATGACTTCGAAGAAATCGCCCGCCATCCCCGAAATCGGCAGGTAGCGGGAGCCGAAGCGCAGGGTCCGCGAGTCGCCGTTGACCTCCGGGAAACTCGAGCTGGCGAGCGTCTGCTGGATCTCGCGGGCGAGCTGGAGTTCCTCCTCGTAGGCCTGGTTGCGGACTTGCAGCTCGCCGGCCAGGGCGGTCGCCTGCTGCTGGGCTTCGACCAGCTCGGTGACGTCGCTGGAAACCCCGAAGGTCCCCTTGACCTTGCCGGCGCGGTCGATCCACGGGAATTTCGAGGTCAGCACCCAGGTCTCCTTGCCCTGCTCCCGCACCTCGCGCTCCAGCTTGCCGGTGATCGGGTTGCCGCTGGCCATGACCTGCCGTTCGTCCTCGGCCGCTTCTTTCCAGTGCGCCGAGGCGAAGAAATCGCGGTCGTGCTTGCCGACGACCGACGCCGGGCTCGGCTGGCCGTTCCATTCGGCCATCTGGCGGTTCACCAGCACGAAACGCGATTCGAGGTCCTTGAAGTAGATCTGCAGCGGCACGCGGTCGATCAGGTTGCGCAGGATGTGGCGCTCCTCCTCGATCTGCGCCTCGGCCAGCTTGCGCAGCGAAATGTCGATCATCGAGCCGGCGATCCGTTCCGCCTGGCCGTCCCGCGAGCGAACCACGGTCCCGCGGATCCGCAGCCAGCGCCACTGGTCGCCGCCGGTTTTCAAGCGGCAGTCGATCGCGAACAATTCCGGTCCCGCGGGATCGAGGGCGTTGCGCAGCGCGTGACCGAAGCGTTCCCGGTCTTCGGGGTGGAACATCGCATGCGGGCTGAGGAAAATATTCGGGGCGGCGGTCGGGCCGCACTCGAGGAACTCGAGGATCCGCCGCGAATAGTAGATGTCGTCCTTGCCGACCCACCAGTCCCAGATGCCCTCGTTGGACGCCTTGAGCGCCAGCCCGAGACGATCGGCATGCTCGGCATCGCAGCGGGTGGTCTCCTCGGGTTCGATCATTGAAGTCCAGAAAAGCACTCCCTGCTCGAAGGGGCAACCGGATTCCGTTTCAGCGGGGGCGGCCGGACGGGGAATGCGGATTGCCGATTGCCGATTGCCGATTGCCGATTGTTGATTGTTGATTGTTGATTGTTGATGGGGAGAAGAAGCCCGGCGCTTTTCTTGATTCTGTAAATCGACCCTCAAAAATCGACAATCAACAATCGTCAATCGATCCGGTCTTTCGGCAGCAGTGGCAGCAGTGGCAGCAGCTTCATGAAATAGGTGTCGTCCTCGATGTCGGTGTAAACCATCCCGCCGGGCCCGAAGAATTTCCATTCGTGGCAGCCATGGCAGACTTGCAGGACGCGCTGGCGGCCGTCCTTGCTCCAAACCAGCGCGTAGTCGGGGTGGAAGCCGTCGCAGGTCGTTTCGGTTTCGCGCATCGGAACCCCGCCCTTCCAGCAGGTCTGGGGGGCGCAGGACGCGGATAAAAGCGCGGCGGCGAGAAGGGCGGCGAGGATGGAGGGTTTCATGCCGGGGAAAGTAGCAGGAAAGCCGTGGCTGTCACGTGCGGGGCCCTGGACTGTCCGGGCCCTGGACTGCGGCAGCGGGTTGCACGCAGTCCAAGGCTCACCCGGCCGAAAACAACGCCAGCCGGCGGTCGACCGACTTGCCCGGGGCGTCGGGCAGCGGGCGGCTGTGGGGGTGGGGGACCTCCGCCCGCCGGACCGCCCCGCATTGAAGCAGGCAGGCGCTGGCGAGATCATGCTCGCGGTCGAAATACGAGGTGATCGCCAGCAGTCCGCCGGGTGCCAGCGCCGCCAGGGCGTTTTTGAAAAGCACCTCCCACACCGCGGGGGCGTGCCAGTAGTTCTGATGCCGGATGAAGATGAAGTCGAAAGGCGGCAACTGCTTCATCCGGTCGGTCCGCGCGGCGTCGCCGGCCCGGAAATCGAGCTGCCAGCCCGGCGCCGCGGCCGGGATCCAGCGCGCCCGGGCTTCGGCGATCTCCGGCGGCCGGAGATCGATCCCGAGGTAAAACAAGTCCGTCGCCCGCGCTGCCACCGCGGCCAGCAGCACGCCGGTCTCGTCGGCCCGGCCGCAGGCCAGGTTCAGCAGCGCCGGCTTGGCCGGAGCCCGCCAGCCGGCGGCGCGCAGGCCGAGACCGAGCAGCGCGCCGAGGCGGCCGACGTCGGCACCGATGCCGGGGAAGGTGAATGGGATGGCAGGCTGCAAGGCGGCGAAGTCAGCCGCGGAACCTGCGGGAATTCAAGTTTGTCTTCCCCGGCCCGGCTTGCTAACTCAATCGTTTTCCGCCCGAAAACCTGCGCCACATGGTCCCCAGCACTTCCCCCGTCCATCCCGTCGATCCCGCTCTCCAGGAGTCGATCGCCTTTATTTCCAACCAGTTCGCGATCGAGGGCGACTTCCTGCACGGCGAGGAAATCCAGAGCGGCCACATCAATTCCACCTACCGCGCCTCGTTCGAGACCGCCAACGGCGCGATCCACCGCTACATCCTGCAGCGGATCAACGAGAAGGTCTTCAGGGACCCCTTGGCGGTGATGCGCAACGTCGAGTGCGTGACCCGCCACATCAACTGGAAGGTCCTCCGGGTGAAGAAGGACCTCGGCGGCCAGACCTTGAACCTCTACCCCGGCCGCGGCGGGAAATCCTGGGTCATCGGGCCGAACGGCGGCGTCTGGCGTTGCTACAATTCGATCGAGGGCTGCGTGACCTACGACATCGTCGAAAACACCCGCCAGGCCTACCAGGCGGCGCGCGCCTTCGGCTCCTTCCAGGATCTGGTCAGCGACCTGCCGGCCAGCGAGATCGAGGAGACCATCCCGGACTTCCACCACACCCGCAAGCGCTTCGAGCGGCTGATGCGGGTGGCCGACGCCGATCCCCATGCCCGCGCCGGCACGGTGGCGGAGGAGCTCGACTTCGTGGGCCGCCGCGAGGCCGATATCAACGTGGTGCTCGACCTGCTGGCGAATCACCACATCCCCTGCCGGATCACCCACAACGACACCAAGATCAACAACGTGATGATCGACGCCGACTCCGACGAGGCGGTCTGCGTGATCGACCTCGACACCGTGATGCCCGGCGCCTCGCTCTACGATTTCGGCGATCTGGTGCGGACCGCCACCAGTCCGGCGGCGGAGGACGAGCGCGACCTGTCGAAGGTGGTGATGCAAATGCCGATGTTCGAAGCCTTGGTCGACGGCTTCCTCGACGCGGCGAACGATTCCCTCAACGACGCCGAGACCGAGCATCTGGCCTTCAGCGGCAAGCTGATCACGCTGGAGACGGGGATCCGCTTCCTGACCGACTTCCTCGAGGGCGACAGCTACTTCAAGATCCACCGCGAAGGCCACAACCTCGACCGCTGCCGCACGCAGTTCAAGCTGGTGGCCGAGATCGAGCGCCAGCAGGGGGCCATGCAGAAGTTCGTCGGCAAGATGCGGAAGGGGAAGCGCTGACTAACAGCTCCATCGCCGCTTGCATGTCCCGGACCATCAAGGCATCTAAGAAACCATGCTTGCCCGGATCATTTCGCTGACCTGCCTGCTTTCCCCGCTCGCCCTCGCCCAGACCTACCGTCCCTCCGGTGAAAAACCGCCGGGGCCGGCGCGGGAATTCCGGGCGGCGTGGGCGGCGGTCGTCCACAACATCGACTGGCCGAGCAAGAAGGGACTCCCGGCGTCGCAGCAGCAGGCGGAGATGCGCGCCATCCTCGACAAGATGGCCTCGCTCACCATGAACGCGCTGGTCCTCCAGGTGCGGCCGCATTGCGACGCGGTGTACCAGTCGTCGAAGGAACCGTGGAGTCCGTGGCTGACCGGCACCATGGGCCAGTCGCCGGGCTACGACCCGCTGGCCTTCGCGATCCAACAGGCCCACGCCCGGGGAATCGAGGTCCACGCCTGGTTCAATCCCTTCCGCGCCCTGTCCAATGCCAATCACGGCACCAGCGGCAACCACGTCTGCAAGGCCTCGCCCCACATCACCAAGCGCTACGGCAACCTCGTCTGGTGCGACCCCGCCGCGCCGGAAACCCGCGCCCGGGCCTTCGGCGCCATCCTCGACGTGGTGAAGCGCTACGATGTCGATGGCGTCCACCTCGACGACTACTTCTACCCCTATCCCGAAGGCGGCCGGACCTTCCCCGACGGCCGCTCGCCGGCGGTGCGGCGGCAGATTGTCGATGACTTCGTGGAAAAACTCTACGCCGACGTGAAGCGCAGCAAGCCCTGGGTGCGGGTCGGCATTTCGCCCTTCGGGATCTGGCGGCCGGGCGTGCCGGCCGGGATCGAGGCCGGGATCGACTCCTACGAGCAACTCGGCTGCGACGCCCGCAAGTGGCTGGCCAAGGGCTGGGTCGACTACCTCGCGCCGCAGCTTTACTGGCGGGACCAGCCGCGCAAGCAGAGCTTCTCGCTGCTGCTTTCCTGGTGGCGCCAGCAGGGCAGCCGGCCGGTCTGGCCGGGCATCGCGACCACCCGGATCGGCGGGCCGGAAGACGGCCGGCCGGCCTCGGAGATCACCAGACAGATCGAGCTCTCCCGCGGCATCGGGAAGAACTGGTCCGGCCACATTCACTGGAGCGTCAAAGGCCTGACCAAGAACCTCGGCGGGATTTCCACGATGCTCGCGAAAGGGGCCTACGCCCAGCCGGCGCTGGTGCCGCCGATGCCCTGGATCAACCAGAAAGCCCCCGGCCGGCCCGCCGCCAGCGCCGCGGGCGGAGCATCGGGGCTGAAGCTCAATCTGCAGAGCGGCGACCGTGCAACTTCCCGCTTCGCCGTGCAGGCGCGCTTCGGCAACCAGTGGCGCTTGGTGAAAATCGTCTCCGCCGGGGCGACCAGCGTCGAAGTTCCGACCCTTGCCGGCCGTCTGCCGGAGGCGGTCGCGGTCAGCGCGGTCGATCGCTTCGGCAATGCCAGCGCGCCGGTGGTGCTGGCGCGATAAATTCACCCCGGTTTCCACTTGCCGGGTGGCACGGAACGTGTTGAAAAACGACACCGGCCACGAGCGGTCGGCAAGTCCCTGAAAATACTTTACTTTTGCGAAGCATTCGGTCCATATCGCCCGCGTCCCGCAATTCCCTGCCGGCCCGCGCGCCGCACTTTTTCTCCTGATGAAAGTCCGATTCTTCGTAACGGGAACGGCCGCCTTGCTGGCGGTCTGGCTGCTCGCCACCTTCTACAGTGAAGTTCCCGTCGACCGCTACCCGCAGTTCGGGCGCGGGTCGGTGCCGGTCTCGGCCAAGGCGGTGAAACCGGGAGATGCCGGGAAGCCGGTGGCGTCGATCGATTCCGCCGATGTCGCGGAGTCGGCCTTCGAGTGACCCGGCCGGCGGATTCGCGCCGCGGACAATTCGATCCTCGCCTTTTGCCACGCGGTCCCGCAAGGTCGCCGTCATGGCGGAAGAACCGGTGATCTGCGATACCAAGCCGATGGGCCTCGAAGTCGAGGCGGGAGTCCACTGGTGGTGCGCCTGCGGGCGATCCGGCCATCCGCCCTTTTGCGACGGCAGCCACAAGGGCACCGGCCTGCAACCGGTGAAATTCGAAACCACCACGAAAACCACCGTCTGGTGGTGCCAGTGCAAGCACACGGCGACCCCGCCGCTGTGCGACGGAAGCCACAAGAAATTCCGCGCCTGAACCCGGCGGGATCCCCCCTTGTCAGCCCCCCCGGGCCCGGTGTTAGGATTCGCCGCAATGGACGACCTCGAAGGCTCGGGTGCCCCGCCGGCATCCGTGAGAATTTGCCGCCAAGGTCTCCATCCGCTGTTCGCCCTGCTCGCGGCGATTTGCCTGCTGGCACTGGTCGGCTGGAGCGGGGAGGTGACCTCCTGGCAACATGTCGTCACCACCCTGACCGGCATCGTGTTCGCGCTCGAGCGCGGCTGGGTCTGGCACCGCATGAGGTTCGAGCGCGGCGAACGCCGGCGCTTGGGCTGGCACGCCGCGCTGGCCGCCGCGGTGCTCGTCGTCGCGCTGGTCCTGCTCGCCAACGGCAGCCGGTCGACCGGCGGCCACGTTTTCATCCAGCTCGCGGTGCTGGCTTCCGGCCTCGCCTCGGCGATCCACCACCAGCCGCGCCTCACCGCCCGCGCCTTCCACCCGGGACTGGTGCTGATCCTTTCGTTCCTGGCGATCATCGTCGCCGGCACCCTGCTGCTGAAAATGCCGCGCTGCACGGTGAGCGGCGAGAGCTGCCCCTGGCTCGACGCCGCCTTCACCAGCACCAGCGCGGTCTGCGTGACCGGCCTGGCGGTGCAGAACACCGCCACCTTCTTCTCGCCCACCGGGCAGATGGTCATCCTGCTGCTGATCCAGGTCGGCGGGCTCGGCATCATGACCCTGGCCTTCTTCGCCGCGGTGGTGCTGTTCGAAGGCATCTCGCTCCACGACCGCCTGCTGCTCGGCCGGATGCTCCAGGAAAACCGGCTCGCCCGCGTCGGCCGGACGCTCGCTTTCATCGTGGCGATGACTTTCCTCTGCGAAGCCGTCGGCGCGGTGGTGCTCTACCTCGGCATGGACGCCATCGCCGACCCCGGCGACCGCTGGTTCCAGGCGGTCTTCCACTCCGTCTCCGCCTTCTGCAATGCCGGCTTTTCCACACTGCCCGACGGTCTCGCCAGCACGGTGGTCCAGGCTAACGGGCTCTGGCAGCTGGCCATCATGGCGCTGATCGTGATCGGCGGTCTGGGCGCCCTGGTGTGCGAGGATCTCACGCTCTGGACGGTCGCGAAAATCCGCCGCCGCTGGCGGAAAGAAGGCCCGAACCCCCGGCTCCGCGTCCACAGCCGCCTGGTGCTGGTGGTCACCGCCGGGCTGATCACCGGCGGCGCGCTGGTGATGTATTTGACCGAATACGCGCTATGGAACGGCCCCGAGAACGGCGGCCGGCTGCTCACCGCGTTCTTCCACTCCGTCACCACCCGCACCGCCGGCTTCAACACGGTCTCGATGTCCGGCATCGGCCCGCTCACCGCGCAGGCGATGATGCTGCTGATGCTGATCGGCGGCTCCCCGGGCGGCACCGCCGGCGGCCTCCGCACCACCACCGTCGCGGTCGGCCTGGGCCACCTGTGGAGCCAGCTCCGCGGCGGCCGGCGCGGGATGGTCGCCTTCCACCGCACCATCCCCGCCGAAACCGGCTCGCGGGCGCTCGGCCTGATCGTCCTCGCGGTCATCTGGCTGACCGCGAATTTCATCGTGCTCCAGATGCTCGAAGCCGGCCGGGGCATCGCGGAAAGTACCCTGCTGTTCGAATTGATCAGCGCCTTCGCCACCGTCGGCCTCTCGCTCGACCTCACGCCTTCGCTCACCGACGGCTCCAAAACCTTGCTCATCGTGAACATGTTCGTCGGCAGGATCGGCCTGCTGACCGTCCTCGCCACCTTCATCCCGCCGGACCGCCGGCCCGCTTCCGGCCGCCCCTCCGAAGACATCCTGCTCACCTGATTTCCCCATGAAATGCTGCATCATCGGCCTCGGCACCTTCGGCACCCAGCTCGCCCGCCAACTCGCCCGCGAGGGCCACGAAATCGTCGCGGTCGATAACAACCCCGGCCACATCAACGCGCTCAAGGACGAGATCGAATACCTGATCCAGGCCGACTGCACCGACCTCAACGCCTTCAACGAGATCCCGGTCGATGCCTGCGACGTGGTCATCCTGGCGATCGGCGAGGACTTCGAGGCCTCGCTCTCGATCGCCGCCAACCTCCAGCAGCTCGGCACCCGCCGCATCATCAGCCGGATCATCAACCCGCTCCACGGCCGCCTGCTCAAGCTGCTCAAGATCGACGAGCTGATGATTCCCGAGGCGATGGCCGCGGCCTGGCTGGCGCGCTCGTTGAAATCGCCCGACGTCCTCGACAGTCTCGACCTCGGCGGCGGCTACGAGATCGTCCAGATCGCCGCCCCGCGGGACTTTGTCGGCAAATCGCTGCAAGAGATCGGCCTGCGCGCCAACTACGACATCAATCTGATCACCATCGCCAAAGGCCGCGGCGGCGCCGCGCTCAGCTCGACCCGCCAGGCGGTCCAGAAAGTCCTCGGCATCCCGCTGCCCGGGCGCGCCTTCGAGGCCGACGACATCCTGGTGCTGTTCGGCCTCGGCAAGGACGTCCGGCGGATGATGCGCGACCACGGCATCGGGTAAGGTAGGGCAGAGGCCTCCGGCCCTTGGACTGCGGTAGCCCGCTGCCGCTTTCCACCCGCCAGCCTGCTGGCGAAGAGGAGGAGGAGGCTTGACCGCTCCCAGAATCTGTGCATGGTCTATGCATGGCCACAAAAACCATTTCGGTCGATCTGGAAGCCTACGAGGCTCTCCGCAGGGCCCGGCGTTCGCCGAAAGAGTCCTTTTCCCAAGTGATCCGCCGCGCGAGCTGGACGGACCGCGCGAAGACCTGCGGCGATCTTTTGAAAGCCCTGCCCGGGATGCCCGCCGCTCCGGACGAGGTGATCCGCCGGCTGGATGAAGCCCAGGCCGCCGACCTGCCCCCCGATTCCCCGTGGTCATGAGCGATCTCTTGTTCGACACCTGCTACCTGATCGACCTCGAGCGCGAGCTGCGATGTGGCGCGGGCACGGCCCATCAATTCTTGACTCGGCAGGCCGGCGATCGGCCGTGGATTTGCTGGACCGTCGCCGGGGAGTTCGCCGAAGGCTTTGGAAGCATCCAGGAACCCGCCTGCGCGGCGATGCTGGGGAAATTCGACATCCTCGAGATGAACGAGGCGACCGCGGGCTGCTATGCCAGGATCACGGCCGATTTGCGGCGCAAGAGCCTACTCATCGGGGCGAACGACCTCTGGATCGCCGCCGCCGCCCAGGCCTCCGGTTTCCCGCTGGTGACCAACAACGCTGCCCATTTCAGCCGGGTGCCGGGCCTGAAGCTGGTCGGCTATTGATTCGCAAATCCCCCTCGACACCCGCCGACCTCCACGCCAGCTTCGAACCGTGACGACGAACCTCCGCGGGCCACTTGAGCTGCGGCCGCCCTTGCTAGGGCTGGCCTCCCGCTGAACCTTGTCTTGTCCCACCGCCGTCACCCGGACCGCCGCACCTTCCGCGGCTGTTTTGTCTTTCCACTGATCACGGATCACTGATCACTTTCCTCATTTCCCGTGAACCCCGCCTCCATCTCCAAATACCGGCCCTTCCCGCCGGTCCACCTGCCCGACCGCATCTGGCCGGACCAGACGATCACCCGCGCCCCCGTCTGGTGTTCGGTCGACCTCCGCGATGGCAACCAGGCCCTCCCGCAGCCGATGTCGATCGAGGAAAAACTCGAGTTCTTCGACCTGCTCTGCCGCGTCGGCTTCAAGCAGATCGAGATCGGCTTCCCGTCCGCCGCCGACACCGAATTCAACTTCTGCCGCCGCCTGATCGAGGAAAAGCGGATCCCCGCTGACGTGACGATCCAGGTCCTGGTCCAAACCCGCGAGCACCTGATCCGCCGCTCGTTCGAGGCCATCACCGGCGCGAAAAGGGCCATCGTCCACATCTACAACTCGACCTCGCCGCTGCAGCGCCGCGTGACTTTCAACGACGCCACCCGCGAGCAGATCCGCGAGATCGCGGTCGAGGGGGCCATGCTGGTCAAACAGCTCGTCCCGACGGTCCCGGACACCGAGATCCTTCTCCAGTATTCGCCCGAATCCTTCTCGGATACCGAGCTCGATTTCGCCCTCGACTGCTGCAACGCGGTGATCGACGTCTGGCAGCCGACGCCGGAGAACAAGATGATCATCAACCTGCCGGACACCGTCCAGTGGACCACCCCGAACGTCCACGCCGACCAGATCGAGTGGATGTGCCGCCATCTGAAGCACCGCGATTCGCTGCTGGTCTCCCTGCACACCCACAACGACCGCGGCACCGGCACCGCCGCCACCGAGCTGGGCCTGATGGCCGGCGCCGACCGGGTCGAAGGCACGCTGTTCGGCAACGGCGAACGCACCGGCAATCTCGACATCGTCACGGTGGCGCTCAACATGAACAGCCACGGGATCCCCACCGACCTCGATTTCTCCGACCTCAACCGCCTGCGCGAGGTCTACGAACGCGTCACCCGGATGACCGTCGGCGAGCGCCAGCCCTACGCCGGCGAACTGGTTTTCACCGCCTTCTCCGGCTCCCACCAGGACGCCATCAAGAAAGGCCTCGACCGCCGCGAGAAGGACAAGAGCAACACGAGGGGCGCGGGCGGCTCAACCGCAGCATCTGAGGAGAGTACTCCGGACGGCTTGCCCGCACCCGCGACCCTTCCCTGGGCCGTTCCCTACCTCACCATCGACCCGCAGGACATCGGCCGCTCCTACGAAGCCATCATCCGCATCAACTCCCAGTCCGGCAAAGGCGGCATCGCCTACATCCTCGACCGCGAGCACGGCCTCGACCTGCCGAAGACCATGCACCCGCAGGTCGGCAAGCGGATCTACGACCTCGCCGACGAGCTCGGCCGCGAGCTCACCGCCGACGAGATCCGCGACGCCTTTTACCGGATCTTCGCCAACCTCGAGCTGCCGCTCGCGGTGAAGGACTACGAACTGATCCACCACACCACCGAGCGCGGCCAGGTGGCCTGCGTCGCGACCATCGTGCTCTACGACGAGGAGAGGAAGATCCACGGCCTCGGCAACGGCCCGATCAACTCCTTCGTCCACGCCATGGAAAGCGCCGGCATGAAGGACTTCAAGGTCACCGATTACCGCTCCCACGCGATCCGCGGCGGCTCGGATGCCAATGCCGCCGCCTACGTCCAGGTCCAGCA
>CAMCYK010000055.1 GCA_945883695.1 Akkermansia muciniphila
GCAGGGCCTTCTGGATGGCGTTGAAGAAGGGCAGCTCGTCGGTCTTCACACCTTGCTTGCCGGCTTCCTGATCGCGCTCGCGCATCTCTCGTGCGAGTTCGCCCAGCAGGCGGAACTCGGCGACATCGTCGAGGCGGCTCGCCTTGCGCTCGGAGATGATTCGCTCCAGCCGTTCGCTCAGGCTTTCGAAGAACACCGGATCCTCGTGCAGCTTCACCGTGATCGTGTGCCGCACGGCGTGCTCCATCCGCATCGCTTTTGCCCGCGGGCCGCGGAGCTTCTCGATCTCCTTCGCGAAGTTGTCGCCCAGAATGTCCACCGGCTTCAGCAGCGGGATGACTTCCTCGCCCCGGATGTGGCGGTCCAGCAGACGCCGCACGCGTTCTGAGCAGTCGGGGATCGCCAGATCGGCGTCGTAGAATGCGTTCTCCGCCTCCTTCCGCACGCGGCGATACCACGCGAGGTCGGACAGGAAATCCAAGGCCCGCGGGTCGGGCAGAAGCTGTTCGAGCGCATGGTAGTAGTCTCGATATCTCGCGAGGAAGATCGCGCGCCGGTCGGCAGGCTCGATGGCTTCCAGCCATGGCTCGATTTGCTTCCGGGAGAGTCCCTTGGCGAAACAGTCCGCCACATCGCGATGAGCAGCCCTCAGCTTTGCAAAGGCTTCATCACCGAGCCGCTCGACCAGGATCTCACCCGGATCGACATCCTCATGAAGTCCTTCCAATGCCTTGTCGAGGAACCCGGCGACGCCCCAGTAGTCCACCACCAGGCCCCATTCCTTGCCGAGCTCCGGGCAGGGGCGGTTCACCCGGGCGATGGCTTGGAGGAGGTTGTGCTCCCGCAGCGGCTTGTCGAGGTAGAGCACCCGTTCGACCGGAGCGTCAAAGCCGGTGAGATACTTGTCCGCCACCACCATCAGGGCCAGCTTGTCGGGTGGATCGTTGAGGAACTGCTCGATGATCGCCGGCTCGTTCGAGAAACGCTGTTTCAGCTCCCAGAGCAATTCGTCGCCCTTCGGTGGATCGGAAATCAACAAGGCCACCTGCCCCGGCATCAGACGGTCGAGCGCCTCGTAGTAGCGGGCGGCCGCCTTTTGCGAGCATGCCGCCACCTGGCCCTTGAAGCCGTCCGCTTGGAAGTTCTCCCGGTAGTGCCGCACGATGTCGTGGGCGATCATCTCGATCCGGTCCTGCGCCTCGGCGACGCGGCGCATCGTCACTTCCTTCTTCTTCACCTCCTCGCGCTGCTCCTCGCTGAGATGGGCCAGCTCGGCATCGAAGACCGGATTGAGCCGCTTGCTCCAGACGGCCGGGTCCGGCAGGCGGCTTTCATAGAGGATCGGCACCGTCGCCCCGTCCTCGACCGACTGCGGCATGGTGTAGCGGTGGATGTAGCTGCCGAACTTCGCCAGCGTCTTGGCAATCGGGGTGCCGGTGAAGGCAATGAAGCAGGCTTCCGGCAAGGCCTCGCGCAGCCTCGCATTGAACACGCCGTATTCCGTCCGGTGCGCCTCGTCGATGAGCACGATCACGTTGCCCGATGCTCCCAGCGGGCCCTTCCTCCTCCGCTTGTCGCGGCGGGTCAGATCTTCCTCGAACTTCTGGATCGTCGTCAGGATCGTCTGGCCGGCCGGGCCGTGAAGGAGCTGGGCGAGATGCCGCACGCTGGTGGAGGTCACCGGATTCTCGAAACCGCAGTTGCGGAAGGTCGCCGCGATCTGGCGATCCAGATCCGTGCGGTCGGTCACGATGATCAAGGTGGGATTCTCCAGCTCGCGGGACCGGCGCAGGCGGAGCGCGAGCCACAGCATTGTCAGGCTCTTGCCGCTGCCCTGTGTGTGCCAGATCACGCCGCCCCGGAGGCGCAGCGCACCGCGCTTGGCTTCGGCCACGCGATCCGCCGCATCGCGCACCGCCTCCCATTGCTGGTAGCGGGCCAGCTTCTTGATCAGGCGGCCGCCGCGGCGCTCGAAGGCCGCGAAGCCGTGGAGGAAGTCCAGCAATTGCCGGCGATGGCAGAGGCAGGCCAGCAGCTCGTCCTGCTCGGTCGGCTCGCGGCCGAGAATCTTCCGCAGCACTTCCTGGGTGAAAGGCCGGATGCTCTTCCAAGGCGCGAAGTGGCGCAGCTCCGTGCCAACCGATCCGAAGCGCGCTTGATGCCGGGCCAGCGCGAGGCAGAAATGAACCGTCTGGAACAAGCGCGGAGCACCGCTATCCGAGCGCTGATAGGCCAGCAAGTCGCCCGCCGCCTTTTCCAAGCCGTGCGGGTCGGGCGGGTCCTTGCACTCGGTCGCCACCAGCGGCAAACCGTTGACGTGGATTACCAGATCGAAGCGGCGCTCGCGCTGCGGACCTTTCACCACGAACTCGTCCGTCACGAGGAATTCATTGTTCTCCGGATTTTCGAAGTCGAAGAACCTCACGCTCCGCCGCAAGGGCGGTTGACCCGGCGTCGGCGCGGCCTCCTCCACCGTGACCCAGCGGGAAAGCAGCGCCTGCATCCGCTCGTTCGTCTCCAGCAGGTCCGGACCCGCGGCCTGGCGCAGCGTGGCGATCGCCTGCCGTGCCGCCGCCCCGCCGAGACCGGGATTCACCCGAATCAGCGATCACTCAAGCCGCTTCTCCAGCCACGGATCGGCCAGGCTAACCCGCTCGGGCGCAAGCTTTCATCCGGATAGCTGACCAGGTCCCACGCCATCGCCGCTTACCATCGCCCTCCGGGTTTGATGCGGAAAATATTGAACTTCTTCTCGGATGAGGCCGTGTGATCGAGCTTCATCCCGAGCCGTTCCTCCACTTGCGCGGCGAGCCTTGCCTTCGCCGAATCCGGGGGGGCCGTTCCATTGACCCGCGAGGAAACCAATCCGGTCAGCACGTCCACCAACTGGATCAAGACGGATTCATCCGACCTTACCCACTGGATGCTGGGAACCGGGTCGCATTGCTGGCGGATGGCCTGCTCCACCTGCATCCGTCCCGCCTGTTGGAGGTTCGGGGTGTAGCAAACCGCTGCGGTCAAGGTTCCTGCCGAGTTTCGAATCCAGCAGGTTCTCCGATCATGGTTCTCGACACGCGTCTTCACGGCTTGGGACTCCCCGCAGTCGATCACGTAGTACTTGCCGTCGTTGCGGCGGTCGAGAATCGCGTAGACTCCCGAACGGTCTTGAAGGCGGTCCGTCGAGGCGAAGGGGCCTTCGAATTGGTGGTTTCCGATTTGGATCATGGTTTTCCGCCCTGAACGACCCTGGGCACCAAGCCGGAAAACGTACACGCGGTTTCCTTGACCATCCTTCCGGTGGGGTTTAGCGGTCGGTCGCTACAACACGGTCCGCCTTACCGCCTTCGGGAAACTTGGCACCCGCAGCCGCCGTCAGGGCGGCTGTGGTCGTTTTTGGGAACGGGATGCACCTGGACAAACTGCTCGGCTCGGCAAGACAAACTTTCGTAGAGTGTTTCCGAACCGTAATTGCGTGGTTTTCGTAATCGTTTTTCTTGGATAACTCAATCTAGTAAGCGTTTTTAGTGGTCCTATAATCGTTTTCGGAGCTGATTTCGGAAAAGTGGCTCGCATGAATCGACGGATTGTCGTAATCAAAATTTCGAGAAAGTGCCGATTTGTAATCGTTTTGGCAGGTTCATCATCGAAAAATCATGGATTCCCCCGAATGTAATCGAATTGGATATGCTTGGTTGGCCGAGCGATTCGCCGTGGAGACCTTGCCCTACTGGCGGGAAAGCCGGGCGCTCGCCAAGGGCGTGAGGCGGCTGGTGGAGCGGGATGGCCGGCAGATCGAGTATTTGCCAGCGGCACGGGATCTTGGAGAAGACGTGTTTGCCCATCTGGAATTCGCGCTCAAACGGGAAGGCCTCCATTTGGAGCTGCTGCGCAAGGTGCTGCCGAAGCTGGATGCCGGCGAGGTCACCGCCTACGTCCGGAGCAAGCCGACGGGCCGCTATGCGCGGATGATCTGGTGGCTATACGAGGAATTCACCCGGACGGGTCTGGCCGTGCCGAATCTGGAAATGGGCGGCTACGTCGATCTGCTGGACGAAGAGGTTTACGTGGCCGGGCCCGTGAAGAAGGTCAGACGGCAGCGCATCAATGTGAACCTTTTGGGCTCCTTGGAGTTTTCCCCGATGGTCCGGCGGAAGGGTCTGGGCGAGTGGAGCGAGAGGGCACTACGAAAGCGCTGTGAGGAGATCGCGGGAGAATTCCCGCCGGAGATCTTCCAGCGGGCGGTCCGCTACCTTTACGCGAAGGAGAGCAAGAGCAGCCACGAGATCGAACGGGAAACCCCGGATCACAAGCGGGCGGAAAAGTTCATCGGCCTGCTGGAACAGGCGTGGCACCGGAGCTTCTTGAAGAAGGATGCGCTCGTTGAACTTCAGAAAGCCATCGTCGATCCACGGTTCGCGAACGAAGGCTGGCGGAGTTCGATCAACGAACAGGTGTATGTCGGCGAAACGCTTGGCCATGGACATGAGAGGATCCATTTTGCCGCCCCGAAGCCGGAGGACCTCGACGAGTTGATGGACGCGTTCTTGCTGATGGCGCGGAGCATCACCACACGACGGGTGAAGACCAAACTTGGACTGTGGATCCCCATCCCCTCGGGGGTGCCAACGCTCGTGGCGGCGGCGGTCGTGTCCTTCGCCTTTGATTTCCTTCACCCGTTCAGCGATGGAAACGGCCGGATCCACCGATTCCTGTTGCATCACGTTCTTGCAAGGAACGGTTTCGGGCCGGAAGGCATCATCCTGCCGGTGTCGGCGGTCATCCTGAACCGCCCTCGCGAATATGATCAGGCCTTGGAGAGCTTTTCGAAGCCGTTGATGGAGCGGGTGGAATACACTTTGGACGACCGGCAACGGATGACGGTGACGAACGACACGGCGGATTTTTACCGCTACATCGACTGCACGGAACTGACCCGGATCACGATCGATTTCATCCGCGAGACGATCGAGACGGAACTGCCGGCGGAGCTGCGGTATCTGGCGAGCTATGACGACGTCAGGCTACGGATGAGGGACATTGTCGAATTGCCGGACCGGATCGCGGATCTGTTCGTGAAGCTTTGCCGTCAGAATGGCGGCAGCTTGTCGAAGAAGAAGCGGGGATTGGAGGAGTTCGCGCCGCTCACCGACGGGGAGATCGAGGCTTTGGAGGAGGTGGTGCGCGAGGGATTGGGGATCAAGGGTGAGACGGAGGGATGAGCCGCATGAGGGCTTTCGTAATCGAAATTTCTGAAAATCGTCGTCTGGTAACGATTTTGAGGGTCTCGTAATCGTTTTGAGAGGGGACGGCCGGTTTAATGCAGGTTTTGGAGACGGCCATGCCCCCTTGTAGCTGCCGGTCGCCGGGCGGCAGAATGCCGCCGGCCCGTTGTCATGTCGCCTTCAAGGCGACACTCCAATCGTGGCGTGGCGTCGACGGAACGTCGACACTCCTTAAGGCTTGGGGCGCAGCGCGCTGGCGAGGAAGGGGGCGGTGCGGGATTTCTTCGACTTCGCGACGAGTTCGGGCGGGCCTTGGGCGATGATTTCGCCGCCGGCGTCGCCGGCTTCGGGGCCGAGGTCGAGGATCCAGTCGGCCTCGGCGGCGACGGCCATGTGGTGCTCGATGACGATGACGGTGTGGCCTTCGTCGACCAGGCGGTGGAGGACGTCGATCAGGCGCTTCACGTCTTCCAGGTGAAGGCCGACGGTGGGTTCCTCGATGAGATACAGATTGGCGCGGCTGAGGGTCTTGAGGTTCTTCGCGGAGACGCGGCCCTTGGTGAGCTGGGTGACCAGCTTGATCCGCTGGGCCTCGCCGCCGGAGAGGGTCGGCGAGGGCTGGCCGAGCTGGAGGTAGCCGAGGCCGGTGTCGGCGAGCAGTTGCAGCGGCGCGGCGATCCGCGGCTGGGAATCGAAGAAGGCGGCGGCTTGCTCGATGGTCATCCGCAGGACCTCGCCGATGTTTTTCTCGCGGAAGCGGACCTCGAGGGTGGCGGGGTTGTAGCGCATCTCGGCGCAGGCCTCGCAGGGGACCCAGGTGCTGGGCAGGAAATCCATCTCGAGCTTCACCCGGCCGTTGCCCTCGCAGACCGGGCAGCGGCCGTCGCCGGTGTTGAAGGAGAAGCGCGAGGCCTCGTAACCGCGGACGCGGGCATCGGGAAGCTGGGCGAACAGCTTGCGGATGTCGTCGAAGACCTTGACGTAGGTCGCCGGGCAGGAGCGCGAGGTCTTGCCGATCGGCGACTGGTCGACCTCGTAGATCGACTGGATCTTGTCGAAGCCGGTCGCTTTGCTCCAATGACGATTTTTGATTGTTGATTTCCGATTGGAAGATGTTCTGGCGGCATCGGCGATGGCGGCGTGCATCAGGGTGGATTTGCCGGAGCCGGAGATGCCGGTTAGAACGGTGAGCCGGCCGGCCGGGACGGCGGCGGTGATGGACTTCAGGTTGTTCGCGATGCATTCGGTGACGGTGAGGAAGGGATGGTCCTTCTTCACCGCGCGGCGGCTGCCACGCATCGGGTGGACGATGGGGTTGGCGAGGGCGCGGTACGTCGGCGAAGTGATCAGTGCCGAGTGATCAGTGATCAGTGGTTTTTTGCTCCTGCCTTTCCCACTGATCACTGATGACTGCTCACTTGGCACCTGAGGCGGCGGACCTTGGTAGACGACTTCACCGCCGAGCCGGCCCGCCCCCGGCCCGAGGTCGATGAGGTGGTCGGCGCGGGCGATGGTGTCCTCGTCGTGCTCGACGACGATCAGGCTGTTGCCGCGGTCGCGGAGGGCGATCAGCGTCTCCAACAGGGCGGCGTTGTCGCGCGGGTGGAGGCCGATGGTCGGCTCGTCGAGGACGTAGAGCACACCGCGCAGGTTGCTGCCGAGCTGGGCGGCGAGGCGGATGCGCTGGCTTTCGCCGCCGCTGAGGGTGCGCGCGGAGCGGTCGAGCTGGAGGTAGCCGAGGCCGACTTCGGTGAGGAAGCTGAGACGCTGGCGGATTTCGGGCAGGATGTCGCGGGCGATCAGGGTGTCGCGGCCGCCGCTGAGCTCGAGGGCCTGGAAATGGGCGGTCGCCTGGTGGACGGAGAGGTGGGAGAGCTCGGCGATGGAGGGGGCGGTACTTGCTGATGAGAGCTGCAACGGGCGGGCCGCCCGTGTCCCTCCTGGGTTTTCGCCTGCCGGGGATTCGGGCAACGGGCGAGCCGCCCGTTCCCCTCTTGCACCGTGCAGGCGGACGGCGCGGGCTTCGGGGTTGAGGCGGGCGCCGTGGCAGGCGGGGCATTCGACGAGTTCCTCGTCGTCCATCCGCTCGATCTTGCGGTCGGCGTCCAGCTCGGCTTCGAGCACCGATTCGTAGCGCGAGGTGTCGAGGTGGAAACGGTGCTTCGGCACCAGCCCGTGGCCGCGGCAGTTGGCGCACCAGCCGTGCGGGGAGTTGAAGGAGAAGAGGCGCGGGTCGAGCTCCTCGAAAGACCGGTGGCACGACGGGCAGCTCGCCTCGCTGGACAGGAGGATGAACTTCTTGTCCGGGGTGAAGAGCTTGAGAACGCCTTTGCCGATGTCGAGGGCGCGGGGAACGAGAGTGCCAAGTGATCGGTGATTTGAGCCGGTTTGTCGAAGAGCGGTTTGCGGCTCCATCTCGCTGCGCTCGGCTGTGATCAGTGAAGAATCCGAGACGACCTTCTTCGATGCCTTTCCACTGATCACTGATCCCTGATCACTCGGCACTTCCTTCTGAACTTCAGCGACCACCACGTCGATGTCGTGTTCCTTGAAGCGCTCCAGACGGGTGAAGCCTTCGGCGTCGCGGAACTGCTTGTCTACGAGAAGTCTGGTAAATCCCTGTTTGAGCGCCCACTCGGCGATTTCGGTGTGGTAGCCCTTCCGGCCGCGGATGACGGGGGCGAGGATCGAGACGGGTCCCTGCTTGAGGAGCTGGCGGATGCTGTTCTCGATCGCGGCGAGCGATTGCTTTTCGACCGGGACCTGGCAGTCGGGGCAATAGCGGGTGCCGAGCTTGGCGTAGAGCAGGCGGATGAAATTCCACAGCTCGGTGACGGTGGCGACGGTCGACTTCATGCCGCCCTGGGAGACCCGCTGCTCGATCGCGACGGTCGGCGGCAGGCCGGCGAGGGAGTCGAGCTCGGGTTTCTCGAGCTGCTCGGCGAACTGCCGCGCGTAGGCGGACATCGAGTCGAGGAAGCGGCGCTGGCCTTCGGCGAAGAGGATGTCGAAGGCGAGGGTCGACTTGCCGGAGCCGCTGAGGCCGGAGACCACGACGAAGCGGTCGCGCGGGATGTCGAGGGAGATGTTCTTGAGGTTGTGCTCGCGGGCGCCGCGGAGCTGGATTGAGGATTGTTGATTTTGGATTTTGGATTTTGGATTTTGGGAGGCCTTGGCAGGAGCTTTGGCGTGTTCGGCGCTCAGGACGGGCTTGAGGAAGCGGGCGGTTTCGGTGGCCTGGCTGGCGATGTGTTCGGGCGGGCCTTCGGCGACGAGCTGGCCGCCGTGCTTGCCGGCCTCCGGGCCGAGGTCGAGGATCCAGTCGGCGCACTTGATGACGTCGAGATTGTGCTCGATGACCAGCAGGCTGTGGCCGGCGTCGACGAGGCGCTGGAAGACGGCGAGCAGGCGCTCGATGTCGGAGAAGTGGAGGCCGGTGGTGGGTTCGTCGAGGATGAGGAGCTTGGATGCGGGCGAGCCGCCCGCGCCCCTCTTGGGGACGGTGGTGGTGTCTGCCAAGAGCTGGCAGAGCTTGAGGCGCTGTGATTCGCCGGCGGAGAGGGTGTTGAGCGGCTGGCCGAGCTTGAGGTAGCCGAGGCCGACTTCGTGGAGCGGCTGGAGGAGTTTGGTGATTTGCTGGTGGCGTTTTAAAGTGGGAGGGGAGAGAACGGGCGGGCCGCCCGTGCCCCTCTTGTGATCGCCGTAGAACCCGAGGGCTTGTTCGACGGTGAGGTCGAGGATATCGGCGATGGATTTGCCGTGGTAGTGGAGGTCGAGGGTGGACGGCTTGTAGCGGCGGCCGTTGCAATCGGGGCAGGTGACGTGGAGGTCGGACAGGAACTGCATTTCCACCTTCTCGCTGCCGGCGCCGGCGCAGCGGTCGCAGCGGCCTTCGCCGGAGTTGAAGGAGAAGAAGCCGGTGGTCAGTTCGCGCGCCCTGGCGTCATCGGTCTGGGCGAACAGCTGGCGGATCGGATCGAAGGCGCCGACCAGCACGGCGGGCGTCGAGCGCGGGGTGCGGGCGAGCGGCGACTGGTCGACCAGCAGGACATCGCTCAAGTACTGCGTGCCCCGTAGTTCCTTGAGCGGTGCGGGATCGAGGTCGGTTTCCTCCTTGCACAGCTTGCGGGCGACGTTCGCGTAGAGGACGTCGTGGGCGAAGGTCGACTTGCCGGAACCGGAGACGCCGGTGAGGCAGACGAAGAGGCCGAGCGGGAGGTCGGCGTCGAGCTTCTTCAGGTTGTGGCGGGACGCGCCGCGGATCTCGATCTTCGCCTTGCCGGGCTCGCGGCGCTTTTGGGGAATGGCGATGCTGCGGGCACCGTTCAGCCAAGGCAAAGTGCCGGGGATGGAAGATGGTGGATGGGAGATGGTAGATGGAAGGCCTTTGGCGGGCCGCTTGCCTTCCTTTGGCACCTGGAACTTCTCACTTGGAACTTTGCCTTGGTAAACGAGCGTCCCGCCGTGCTGGCCGGCGCCGGGGCCGATGTCGAGGAGCTGGTCGGCGGCGCGCATCACGGCTTCCTCGTGCTCGACGACGACCAGCGTGTTGCCCTTGTCGCGCAGGCCGTGCATCACCCCGACGAGGCGCTGGATGTCGCGGGCGTGGAGGCCGACGGTGGGTTCGTCGAGGACGAACAGGGTGTTGGTGAGCGACGCGCCGAGGCAGGTGGTGAGGTTGACGCGCTCGATTTCGCCGCCGCTCAAGGTGCGGGCGGGGCGGTCGAGGGTGAGGTAGCCGAGGCCGACCTGTTCGAGGTAGTGGAGGCGGTTGGCGATCTCGGTGAGGATGAGCTGGATTGATGATTGATGATTGCCGATTGCTGATTGTTGATGGTTGAACCAAGGGAGGAGTTCGGCGATGGAGAGGGTCCAGAAGTCGGGCAGGGTTTTGCCGTCGATCTTGAAGCAGAGGGCCTCGGGCTGGAGGCGCTTGCCGCGGCAGGTGCCGCAGGTGGTGTAGGAGCGGTAGCGGCTGAGGAAGATGCGGACGTGCATCTTGTAGGCCTTGGTCTCGAGCCAGTCGAAGAAGCCCTGGATGCCGTACCACTCGCCGTTGCGGTGCATTTCCTCGAGATCGTCGGGGGAGGCCGCGGACGAGCCGCCCGCGCCCCTCTTGTGCCTACGATCTCCGTAGTAGATCCACTCGCGCGTTTCCCCGTCGAGGTCTTCCCAGGGGGTGTTGATGTCGACGCGGCGCTCCTTGCAGTTGCGGACGAGATCGCGCTGGCATTCGTCGCCGCGCTCGCCCTGGAAGGGTTTGATCGCGCCCTGTTTGATGCTGAGGGCGGGGTCGGGGACGGACTTTTCGAGATCGAGCCCGATCACCCGGCCGAAGCCGCGGCACTTCGGGCAGGCGCCGAGCGGGTTGTTGAAGGAGAAGAGGGCCGAGGACGGCGGGCGCAGGGAGTTGCCGGTGGCGGGGTTGGTCCACGAGGTCGTGAACGACTTCGAGAGGGAAGATGGCGGATGGAAGATGTCGGCGGTTCCCTTGCCGAGGGTGAAGGCGTGCTCGAGGGCTTCGAGCAGGCGGCTGCGGTTGGGTTTGGTGAGCGGGAGGCGGTCCTGGATGACGGTCACGCTGCCGGCCTGAAGACCAGTGCTCCCGGGCTCGTCGGTGCGGAGGATCTGGCCGTCGAGGAGGATGCGGAGGTAGCCTTGCTGGCTGAGGAAGGGGAAGAGGTCGGCGCTCGGCGTGTCGGCGGGGATGGGGACCGGAAAGGTGACGAGGACCGGCTCGCCGGGGAGATTTTCGAAGGCCCAGGCGGCGGCGGAATCGGGGGAGTCGGGGCGGATTTCCTCGCCGCTGTCGGGGTCGTAGCCGGTCGCGGCCCGGGCGAAGAGCAGCTTCAGGTAGTCGTTGATCTCGGTCAGGGTGCCGACGGTCGAGCGGGTGGTTCGGATGGTGTTTTTCTGCTCGATGGCGATGGCCGGCGGGATACCGTCGATGTGATCGACATCCGGCTTGTCCATGCGGTCGAAGAACTGCCGGATGTACGGCGAGAAGGTCTCGACGTAGCGGCGCTGGCCTTCGGCGTAGAGGGTGTGGAAGGCGAGCGAGGACTTGCCGGAGCCGGAGGGGCCGGTGACGACGGTGAGCTGGCCGAGCGGGATGTCGAGGTCGAGGCCGCGGAGGTTGTGCTGGCGGGCGCCGCGGATGGCGATGACGGGGGCGGACGGGGTAGGCTTCTTCGCGGGCACGGCGGGAGGTTAGGCGGGTCCGGGCAGGGTGCCAGCGGAGTTTGCGGGGCGGGCGCGGCCATTTTCGAGGGGACAGACCCACTTGGACCGGGCCCATTTGGACCGCCTTTTCATCGACACCGGGCACCGGGGGTGGTCGGCTGCCGGGTATCGTTCCGGTCGGCCGAGGGCGTCCGACCCCACCGCCTGCGGCGCTTCAGGGAGCGCGGCGGGAGTGTCCCGGGCTTGCCGGGCGGGCGTGGGGATGCGATGACGCGGGGATGGAATCGATGGAGGAAATCGTGGCGCGCGAGGTGGGTGCGGAGGGGCTGGCGGCGATGGCGGCGGCCTTTTACCGGCGGGTGCCGGCCGACGACCTGCTGGGGCCGATGTATCCGGAGCAGGACTTCGAGGGCGCGGAGACGCGGCTGCGGGAGTTCCTGCAATTCCGTTTCCTCGGGGCGGAGGCCTACCTGGAGCACCGCGGCCATCCGCGGCTGCGGATGCGGCACGCGCCGTTCGCGATCGGCGAGGCGGAGAGCGACCGCTGGGTGGCGCTGATGGAGGCGGCGATGGACGAAGGCGCCGTCCACGGGGAGGCGCGGGCGGTGATGTCGCCGTTCTTCGCGCAGGTGGCGGAGTTCCTGAGGAACCGCTAGAGGGCGGTCAATCCGCGCGGTTCAAGACCATCTCGCGGCCCCGCTCATCGTCGCCGACATATTTGGATCCGCGCTTCTTGAGGCGGAGTTTGTCGCCGCGATCCCAGGTGATTTCGACGCCGTCGCCGACTTCTTCCCAGGTTCCCTGGCGGTTCCGGCCGATCCCGCCGACCACGGTGCCGTCGTCGCGGGCCTCCCAAACCATCCACGGGTTGTCGGCGAGCTGCCATTTCCCGATGAAATCGGAATCGCTCGCCTTGAAATCCTTGGCCACCGGCGGGGCTTCCGCGGCCGGAGGAGGGGTCGGGGCAATCACTGCCACGCCCATCTGTTCGAGCCAACTGACCAGGTCGCCGGCCGCTTCCGCTTCCTCGGTGATCGCGGCGGCGATCTCGGTCTGGCCGCGGGTCTTGGCGTCGTCATGGGCCTCCTTGAGACGCACCAGATAGGCGTCGCGGATCTTGGTGGCCTTCAGGTTGAAGGTGGCGTCGATGGCTTTTTGCTTGGCCGCGCTGTTGGCGCAGAACTCCGCCATTTCCTCCGAGAGGCGGATGCCGGAATCCGGGTCGATTCCCTCGGGGACGCGGTTGCCGGTAATGAGTTCCTTGAGGCGGCTGACCTCGAGGGTCCAACGGGATTTCTCGTTCTGGTTCTGGCGCCGCAGCCAGCTGTCGAGGTTGGCGGCGAGGTTTTTGGCATTGATGGCGAGGTCGCGCTGCCGTTCCTGCTCGAGGGCGGCGAGCAGTTGCTTTGATTTGGCGGCGAGGTCGCCCGGCAGCACCGTCTTGCGAGGCTCCGCGGGAGCGGCGGCAGCGGATTCGCGGTCGTTGCTCCATTCGAGGATGAAGCCGGACGCGTTGTCGGAGGAGTCGGCGTTGCGCCAGCCTTTGCCGGGATAGATGACCAGGCCGTCGCCGTCGGAGGTCGGGTAGCCGTCTTCCCAAGTGGCGAACGACCACGCTTCGCCGGTGGTCCACTTCCATTCCGAATTCTCGCGGGAACCGCCGAGCCACAGGCCGCGTTCCGCGGCCAGCGGGGTGAGCTGGTCGGCCAGCCAGCCGGCCTCGTCCCTAGACGCCGGGACCATCAGGGTGGCACCGCCGAGCTCGGCGAGTTCGGCCGCTTTCGCGGCGGTGATCTCGCGGGTCAGGACCAGGATATGGCGGGCCTCGTAGGCCACGGTGCCGGGCGGGAACAGCGGGATCGGCAGCGCCAGCGATTCGCGGGTGCGGGTGAGCACGGCGGCCAGATCGGCGGGGTTGGAACCGTCGCGCCGCCACTGGATGAAGAAGGGATAGCGGTCCTCGGCCTTGCGGACGCGGATCAGGCCGAGGTCGTCGACCGCAAGGTAGAGTCCGGTGCCCGCGGGCGCTTTGAGCTTCCACGGCGAGCCGTCGACCAGGCTCCACGCGCTGCGCCCCGAGCGGCCGGCACCGACCCACAGAGCGGCGTCCTTGTTTCCTTCCGCCGGCTCGTCAGGCACCCGGCTGGAAAGCCAGGTGAGGTCCTCCTCGGCATTCGGCTGCGGGAGGTGACCGCCGTGGGCCTCGGCGAAGGCGGCCGCCTCCTGCCAGGTCATCGGGGTGGGGACCAGCAGGAAATCCGAGTCACCGTGGCGGACGGTGCCCGGCGGCATCTCGTCGCGCTTGCCGCCGCTCAGCTCGCGCTGCAAGCGGGCCAAGCCTTCCATTCCGGTCTCCGGCTTGGGAGGTTCGGGGGCGGGCGCGACGGGCTCCGGCACCACCGGCGCGGGGGCCGGCTTGACCAGCGCCAAGCGGGCCTCGGCCTCGGCCTTGGCACGCTTCGCGGCTTCCTGCTCGACCGCGATGCGGCGGTTTTCCGCGCGGTCGGTCTTGGTCCGCTGGTAGACCTTCCAGGTGACAGCGATGGTCAAAAGGAGGACGGCGATGACGACCAGATTGCGAACAAATCCCCAGTTGCTGCCTCCGATCGAAACCTGCGGCAGCGGGACCGCCGGCACATCGGCCGAGGCCGGAGAGGGGCCGCCGGATGCCGCCTTGCCGGCGGGAACGGCGAGCGCCCGCTTGGCGGGAACCGCGGCGGCGGCGACCAGCTTGCGCGGCGCGTTGGCGGCCGGCTTGTTGAGCCAGTCGTCGAGCGCCTTCGCCATCAGGCCGGCATCGGCATAGCGGCAGGCCGGATCCGGGTAGGTGGCGCTTTTCCAGATCCCGTCGAGCGCCGGATCGCAGCCGCCGACGGCCGACGGCACCGGGCAGTCGTCCTCTTGTTTGCGGCCGGTGAGCAGCTCGTAAAGGATGACCCCCACCGCGTAGATGTCGGAGCGTCGGTCGGCGTGGTCGGGGCGGTCGAGGACCTCCGGGGCGGTGTAGCCGGGAGTGCCCATGATCAGGCCGGGGCCATCCGAGCCGGACGGACGGGCGAGCCCGAAGTCGCCGATTTTCGGCTCGCGCTTCGGCGTGAGGAGGATGTTGGCGGGCTTGATGTCGCGGTGGATCACCCCGTTCTCGTGGGCGTGGGCCAAGCCTTCGCAGATGCCCTTGACGATGGTCGCCGCCTGCTGCGGATCGACCGCCAGATTGTAGGCGGAGTAGTAGAGGGATTTCCCGTTCACATACTCCATCGCGATGTAGAGCATCCCGTCGACGTCGCCCGAGTCATAGACGCCGATCAGGTTCGGGTGGTTGAGGCGGGCCATCGCGCGGGCCTCGGTTTCGAAGGACTTGCGGAAATCGGGGTCCTCGCCGAGTTCGCGCGGCAGGATCTTGATCGCCACGTCGCGGTCGAGCGAGCGCTGGCGCGCTTTGTAAACCGCGCCCATGCCGCCCTGGGCGATGAAAGCCTGGAACTCATACGCGGGCAGGAGGCCGGCGAGGGCTTCAAGCGAGGGCGCTACGAAGGGTGTGGAACTCATGGGATAGGAAATTCGACGTAATGAATGGAGAGGCGACTGGCGAGTGCAACCCGGAAACCATCAAAGCGGCGCGTGATAAACAATCCATTCCGGAATCTTGATGGCGGAATTGTAGAGCGCGTGGAGCAGGATGGCGGTGGTGAGGCGGCCGGTCGCCGCGAAGCTGAGGGCGCAAGCCGCGCCGAGCATGCCGACGGAGACCAATCCGTAGGCGGTGTAGAAGTGCACGATGGCAAACACCGTGGCGGACAGCAAGGTTGCGGCGGGAACGCGGAGCCGGTTGGCGAGCGAGCGGAAGAGCACCCCGCGGTAGAGGATTTCCTCCGCCACCGGGGCGGCGATGCAAGCGGAACTGAGCGCCAGGATCAGCCCCCAAGGCCCGGATTCCATCGGTGACAGGCCGCCGGTGGGATCGGGGGCGGCGGAGGCACCCAGGGTGTGGCGCAGGATCTGGTCGACCCCCGCCAGCAGCGCGAACGAACCGAGCACCAGCGCGCCGTCCGGCCGCGCCGCCAGCCCGAGGCGGTCGACCGCGTGCCGGCCGCGGCGGAACAGCAAACCGAGGGCGATCAGGGCCGGCACGAAGCGGGCCGCCGCGTCCAGCAGCACGAACAGCCAGGAGGGCAACGCGACCGGCGCCGCCCCTTCGCCGCCGGGAACGCCGGAAATCGAAAAATCGATCGCCTTGCCGAAGCCGAGCGACGCGAGATAGGCGAGGAGGAACACCGCGATCCCGAGGGCGACCGGCCAATGGCCGGTGTATCCTTGGCCGCGGCTCCGCAGGGCCCGCGCGTAAGAGCGGAACACGTGGGGCAGAAAGCCGAGCCCGGCGAGCACCAGCAGCCAGACCGCGCCGCGGGCGACGATCGCGCGCAGGGCGAGCCCGCGGTTGCGGGGATCGCTCTCGCCGGCGCCGGCAGGGAGGGCGACCTCGCCGGCACCCGGCCGGCCGGCCTTGCGGAGGAACTCGCGATCCCACCAGGCGTCGCTGCCGGCCAGGATCCGGCGTTCGATTGAGTCGGGATCCGGCGGGGGCAGGCCGAGCGCGGCGAAGGGCCCCGTGGCAGGGTCGCGGCCGCGCCGCAGCGGCTCGAGGATCGCCAACGCGTATTTGCCTTCCTGGCTGAGCGCCTGTTCGGTGCCCAGGACGTCCAACATGTCGACCGCGGTTTTGAGCACCTTTTCACGGTCATCGATCGCCAGCACCGTGCGCAGCAGCGGCGGCAGCCCGGCGGTCGCTTCGGCCAGCCGCAGGTCGCGGTCGATCTTTACCAAGGCAATCCGGCAGGTGCCCTGTTCGTAGCCGCTGGCCTCCCCGAAATGGTTCTCCCACAGCCAGACGCCCATCAGGAACAGCAGCAACGCAAGAACCGGCTCGGGCACGTGCCGGCGCAGAATCTGGCGATACGGATTGGCGTCCTGCTTTGGCACGTGGGAATCGATGCGGTGAAACTGCGGAAGTTTTTGAAAGATCGCAAGACTTGTTGATGATCTCGAATTCTTAATAAAAACCTGCCGCCGGTTTCCGCTGGCTCGGTCCGGCTCCCGCCGCCACATTTCCCCGCGACCATGCCTGCCGCCCTCGTTGCTTCGGCCCCCATCCCTCAAGTTCCCGCCTCCATCGACGGCGCGTCCATGGTCATCATGGCCACCTTTGTCGCCGCCGCCCTCCTGTTTGCCGTCTTTTGGGCTTTCCGTGCGGCCCTCGGAAAAACGTCCGCGGCCGAGGTAGCGGTTCCTCTCCCCGATCCCGGATACTTGCCGGAGCCGCCGGATGGACCGCCGGCCCGGCGGGCGGAGGATTCGCCCTACGCCCCGCCGGCCGCCTTGCCCGCGGACCTGCCATCACCCCTCGCCACCCCGCAGGTCCTCGCCGCGGGGCTCCGCCTGCGGGTCCCGACCCACCACTACCGGGCGCTCGACCTGCCGCTGATCGGCTTGGTCTTTCTGCTTTATTTCGCGCTGACCGCGCTGCCTGCCGGAGCGGATCCCCAGCCGCTGGAGCAGAAACTCGGGCCCGAGGTGCTGGTCGCCTCGATCGTTTTCCAGTTGCTCCTGATGGGGATGGTCGCCGGCTTCGTGGTCTGGCGGGTCAATTTTGTCGAGTGGCTCGGCCTGCGCTGGAAATCCTGGCCGCTCGCCCTCGCGATCGCCCCGCTGACGGTCTTCTTCATGTGGTGCTTCATGGGCGCGCTGTTCTTCTCCGGCTGGAATGCCTGGCTGGAGCGCAGCCTGGGGATCGAGTCGATGCAGGACGCCGTGAAGCTGCTGCAAGAGTCGAAGGACCCGCTGGTCATCGGGCTGATGGCGGTGGCGGCGGTGATCGTCGCCCCGGTGGCCGAGGAAGTCGTGTTCCGCGGTTATCTCTACCCGGCGGCCAAGCGCTTCTGCGGCCCGGCGGGCGCCATCCTGTTCTCGTCGCTGGTGTTCGCCGCCGCCCACGGCAACGTGGTCGCCTTGCTCCCGCTGTTCATTCTGGCGATCCTGCTCTGCCTGATTTACGAATTCACCGGCTCGCTGTGGGCGTGCATCTCGGTGCACTTCCTGTTCAACGCCGCGACCGTTTCGATGCAGTTGCTCGCCCGCTCCGGCTTCGTCGAAATCCCCGCGCCGGACTGACATGAAACGCCTGCGCGACCTTGGCGAGGACGCCCTCATCGCCCGCATTCTCCGCGGTTTCCCCGGCGGCGAAGCGCTGGTGGTCGGCCCCGGCGACGATTGCGCGGTGGTCGATCCCGGCCGCGGCCCGCTGCGCCTGCTGAAGACCGACGCGCTGGTCGAAGGCGTCCATTTCCTGCCCGACACCCCGGCGGCGAAAGTCGGCTGGAAAGCGATCGCCCGCGTGCTGAGTGACTTCGCGGCGATGGGGGGCGCGCCGGATCACCTGCTGGTCACCGTGGCGGTCGATGCCGCCCGCCCGCTCGCCTGGATGGACGGACTCTACCGCGGGATCCGCAAATGCCTGGCACGCCATGGCGGGGTGCTGGCCGGTGGCGAGACCTGCCGCCTGCCCACCGGCGCGGTGATCTCGGTCGCCGGCGAAGGCCACGTCGAGCGCCGGCACCTGACCCTCCGCTCCGGCGGCAAACCCGGCGACCTGGTGGGGGTCACCGGCCGTCTCGGCGGGTCGATCGCCGGCAAACACCTGTCGTTCACCCCGCGCCTCGCCGAAGCCGCCTGGCTGGTCCGCCATCTGCGGCCGTCGGCGATGATGGATCTCTCCGACGGCCTCGCCAAAGACCTGCCGCGGCTTGCCGCCGCCAGCGGCTGCGGCTTCGAACTCGGCGACATCCCCGCCACCCACGGCTCCACCCGCGAGCAGGCGTTCGGCGACGGCGAGGACTACGAACTCCTGCTCACCGCCTCCCCCCGCCGCTGGCAAGCCGCCGCGGCCGGCTGGGCCGAGGCCTTCCCGCGGCTCCCGCTGAGCGTCATCGGCCGCCTGACCGAGCCCGGCCACTCCCCGCGCCTCGCCGGTGGCTGGGACCACTTTTCCCCATGAAATCCCTGATCGAAACCTACTACGCCGCCTTCAATGCCGGCGACCGCGAAGCCCTGCTGGAACTGCTGGCCGACGATGTCGCCCACGAAATCAACGAGAGTGGCGTCGAAACCGGCAAGGATGCCTTCCGCGCCTTCCTCACCCGGATGGACCGCTGCTACCGCGAGACCGTCGAAGATCTCGCCATCTTCACCGGTCCCGACAACCGCGCCGCCGCCGAATTCTTCATCCGCGGCGAATACCTCGCCACCGACAACGGTCTGCCCGAAGCCCGCGGGCAAAGGTATCACCTCCGCGTCGGGGCTTTCTTCGAGGCGCGCGGCGGGAAAATCACCCGCGTCACGAACTACTACAACCTCCAGCGCTGGCTGGAAATGGTCGCCTGAGCCAAGCCGATGATCCGCCCGTGGTATCGCTCGCGGCTGTTTTGGATCGGCATCGTCCTGATCCCTCTGCTTTCGGCCGCTTGGTGGGCTTCCGAGCACTACCCGGCGACCACGACCATGCGGCAGCATCATCGCGATCGGGAACTCGGACATCGATTCGGAGGCTGGTCGTATTGGGTGGTGGACCGGCCGTCGACGTTTCGTGATTTGCAGACTCCGACGACCTTCGGTGCGGATTCCTCGCTCGCGGAGTGGGAAAAGCTCCTGGATTCCATCGGTTTCGTTCCGTCAGGTGCCGAACCCTCGTTCAGATTTCGATCCGGGCCGGGAGCCCGATACCTCCCGGAAGAACCGGCGGCGCGGGCGGCCTGCTTTCCCACGGCTTCGTGGCAACAAGGCGACGGGTGGCGGTTTCGGTTCGTCCCGTATTGGCTGCTACTCCCCGGCTTTCTGGCAGTTTGGGCGACCGCCCTCTGGACATGGCAAAAGTGGAAGCGGACGAGGAGCGCATAGATAGAAGGAGCTTCGTCCCTTCCGCTGTCCCAGTTTCGGCTCGCAAAAGCACGCGGAAGTTCGAACAGTGTTCCCACGTTCCTAATCCCATGAAAACCACCGCTTTCCTGCTCCTCCTCGCCGCCACCTCGCTCCACGCCGGCGAAAAGTCCCTCTTCAACGGTAAAGACCTCAGCGGCTGGGAGGGCAATCCCAAGCTCTGGTCGGTCGAGGACGGCGCCATCACCGGCAAAACCACCGCCGACGGCGACGGCAAAATCGGCCACAACACCTTCCTGGTCTGGAAAGACGGCACGGTCGGCGACTTCGAGCTGACCTTCCAATACCGCATCGAGAAAGGGAACAGCGGCGTGCAATACCGCTCCAAGGCCCTCGACCCCGGTGCCAACGGGCCGATCATCAGCGGCTACCAGGCCGACTTCGAGGCCGGCAAGACCTACAGCGGCATCCTTTACGAGGAACGCGGCCGCGGCATCCTCGCCAAGCGCGGCGAAAAGACCACCATCGGCGCCGACGGCAAACCGACCGTCACCGGCCAGGTCGGCGACAGCAACGAGATCCAGGCCTCGATCAAGGACGAGCAGTGGAACAGCTACAAGATCGTCGCCAAGGGCAACCACGTGCAGCACTTCATCAACGGCAAGCAGACCGTCGACGTCACCGACAACGACGAGAAGAACGCTCCCAAGGAAGGCCTGATCGCCCTCCAGATCCACCAGGGCCCGCCGATGGTCGTGCAATTCAAGGACCTGGTGCTGAAGACCGAGTGATTGTTTAGCGAGCCATCCTCCCCCCGTGATCTCCCGCCGCAAGATCAAGTATTCGGTCTCTCCGCCGCTCCGCCAGTACCTCTACCACTTCGACCGCCTGCGCGAGATCCCGCTGGTCTATGACGACCTGACGCGCTTCGCCGGCTCGATGCCCTACGAGGACCCCGGCGGCAAGGAGACGCTGTGGCTGACGGTCTTCTACCCGCAGGAGCTGATGGAAGAGCTGCGGCCGAAGCTCACGCGGATCTACGCCGAGCTCAAGATCGGCGGCGAGACCGACCTCCACGAGCACCTCAATGTCGACCGCGTCGATTTCGGCGAGTTCGGCAATTCGCGGCCGTTCCGGATCCGCATCACCAATCTCTACAACGACAACTCGGACTACTTCTACGTCAAGCAGGCCGATGCCTCCCGCATTTACGGCCTGGAGCTGGAGCACATCCTCTCGCCGAACCGGATCAACTACCTGGTCAACGGCAACACGCTGATCGAGGAACACATCGCCGGCGTCCCCGGCGACGTCTTCCTGAAAAACCACCTGCCGCGGCCGGAGCTCAACAAGGTCCGCATCGCGAAGGAATTCACCAAGTTCAACGAGCGCTGCTTCATCCGCCTGCTCGGCGACATGCGCAGCGTCAACTACGTGGTCGACATCACCCCGGACTTCGAGGAAGTGCAGTACCGGGTCCGGCCGATCGACTTCGACCAGCAGAGCTACGAACGCCGCGGCAAGATCTACCTCGCCTACCGCTTCGACTCGAACCGTACCGTCACCAAGCTCGCCTTCGACGTGCTGAACCGGAAAACGATCGACCAGTACGTCGCCGAGGAACGCTCCCAGATGACCCGCCGGGCGAAAGTCGAGAGCTCGCGGCTGAAGGCGCTGTTAGGGATCATGCGGCGCGAGGAACTGGCCCCGCGCGACCACGTCGTATCGCTGGCGGCCGACCTCGAGAAATTCCACGGCACCGATGTCTTCCACGACTGCCGGACCATGGGCGAGCTGACCGCCGCCCATGTCTCGCTGATGCTGGATCTCTAGCAGTGGGCCGCGGCAGAACCGTGGCTGCGGCATCTCGCCGCAAGCCTTTTACGATGCCTGGTTCAGAGCGCGACAGGCGAAAGAAGGCTGGCGGCGAGACGCCGCAGCCACGATCAAAACCAGATCCGCTCGACCGTCCAGTAGAGGCCGACAAGGCCGATCATGCCCGAGGCGATTTTCCGGAACTTTTCGAACGCGGGCTTTTTCATGAACCAGAAGGTCGCCGCGAAGGCCAGCGCGAGCACCGTGATCTGGCCGAGCTCGACCCCGATGTTGAAACCCACCAGCGGCTGGACGATCCCGCCCTCCGGCAAATCCAGTTCCCGCATCACCGACGCGAAGCCCATCCCGTGCAGCAGCCCGAGCCCGAATACCAGCACGACCCGCCACGGCTTGAGCTCCTTGACCCACAGGTTCTCGATCCCGATGTAGGCGATGCTCAGCGCGATCATCGGCTCGATCACTTCCGCCGGCGCGGTCACGATCCCGAGAATCGCCAGAGCCAGGGTGATCGAGTGCGCCACGGTGAAGGCGCTGCTCTGCCACAGCAGCGGCTTGAATTTCGGCTGCAACAGGAACAGGCCGAGGATGAACAGGATGTGATCGAGCCCTTTCGGCAGGATATGCTCGAAGCCCGCCACGATCCACCCGCCGAGCGAGGACTCCTTGGTGGGCTCCGCGACGCCGCTCGCCTCGATCACCATCAGCTCCGCCGGCTCGTCGCGCGGGGCCAGCCGCATCACGGAAACCTTCGGCTTCTTGCCCGGCCGCGGCGTGATCACCTCGAGGGCGAGCGGCTCATCCTCGTCGTCGTTCCACACCAGCTCGAGCGGACCTGAAACACCGGCCGGGAAGCGTCCTGTGAGATCGATCCGGACCAAGGCATTGCCTTCGTCGTTCTCCTTCAACTCCGGCCGATCGACCGTGTAGTCGGGAAAGGTGAACCCGGCCTCCAGCCGCTGGCCGCCGAGGGTGAGCACGAAAGCATCCTTGAGGAATTCCTCCGCGGTTTCCCGCATCACCCGGTGGTCATCGGCGTCTAGACCGGCGACCCACGCGTTGCCGGACATCTTCAGGTCGCCCGGCGTCCCCGGCGGAACTTTCGGCCCGTCCTCGGGATAGAGCGCCCACCCCTCCAGCCACACCGAGGCATGCCAGTCCCCGTCCGCGGCGCGGATCTCGGCGCGGACCTGCTTCATCGCATGGCCGTCGGCGGTGGCCGCCAAGGCGAGCAGCCCGAGGCATGCGAGGAGCCATTTCCGCCAGAACCCGTCGATCGCTTGAATCATGCACGGCTTTACGCCGGTTTGGCGGGCCCGGCTATCACCGGTTCGGCCCGCCGCGGAACCGATCAATCCAGTTTCCCGAAGTCGATCACCGGCTTGGCTTCCGGCGTCGGCTCGCGCTTGAAGCTCTGGTTGAGCTTCACGTTGTCGCTGAAAAACCCGCCGTTGCGCAGGAAGAAGGCCTTGCCGGACACCCCGCCGGCGTAGTCCAGCCGATGTCCGCCGCCCGCCGTCGCGTCGCCGGTGAAGCGCGCTTCGGTGAGCTCGTGCCAGCCGCCGTCGGTGTCGCGGACCCATTGGTTGCCGTGCAGCGCGCGGCGGCCGAGGTAGCCGTGGCGGTCGGAGAAGTTCTCGAGGAACGAATGGAAGCCGGTGAGGTGCTTGTCGGTCTTCGGCCGCTTGAAGCGCGCGATCAGCTTCCAGCCGTCCTTGCCGACCTCGCCGAACCAGGCGGCGTAAATGCTGTTGCCCTGGCCGTCGGGCTTGACCGAAGTGAGGAAGCGGTAGGTCACCCCGGCCTTCCATGGATAGACTAGGAAGCTCTGGCCGCCCGATCCCTCGTTGCCGAATTCGCCGACCCGCACGCCCTCGCCTTTCGCCAGCATCACCACCCGCTCCGCTTCCGGAATGTCGCGCGGGTTGTCGGTCTGGAACGGGCTCCACACCGAAAACAGGATCCAGCGCTCGGTCGGGCTTTTCACCTGGATCCCGTAGTAGCCCTCGCCGAAGCCGTTCGCCATGAAGTACGAACCGATCGGGTCCTCGCCGACCGGCACCGTCAGCTCGCTGTAGGCATACTCGATGTCCTTGTCGCGCGGCATCGGGTAGCCGAGGTGCACCGACGGCCCGCGGCGGCCCCAGTAGAACATGTTGCCCTCGTTGTTCCTCACGAAGTCGAGCTTCAGCCCGGCTGCCGGCGAGGAAACCACCAGCTCGGATACCTCCCCGAACACCGCCCCTTCCTTGCTCACGCCCTGGAGGTCCACCCGGAGATAGCCCGCCTCCTTCACCTCGACCTGCCCCAGCTTGACCTCGTGCATCTCCGCGCCGCTCGCCTTCAGCTCGAAGGCCTTCCCGCCCACCGTCGCGCGGATCATGGAAGTCCCCTGCGGCACCTTCAGCCGCAGCGCCAGGTCGAGCAGCGCCGCCCGGTCAGCCCGGAAAAACACCGAAAAGACGCTCCGCCCGTCCTGCCAGCGGGTCGAACCGTCCCGCCCCAGGCCGTCGTTCGATCCATCCGCGCTCGCGGTCAGGTAGGCGTTGCCCCCGAACGGCACCTGCCAGCGCGCGACCTCTTCACCCGCGGCGGGTGACACGGCAATCAAAGCCGGCGCAAGCCGGGCGAGCAGGGAAAGTCGGTCGATTCGGATCATTGTGGGGAAAGAAAAGCGATGATCTAAAGGTTTGCACGGGAATTCAGCGCAAAGCGCAGGATTCCAGCGATAAAAGGCTGAATTCAAGATCTATTGGTCTTTCTACGATCACGTTTGAAGCCTGTCGGCGCGATCAGCCGCGGCGCAGCCGCTCTCGGACTGCTGCGATGATTCGCAGCTTTTTGAGTGAAGGGTGAAGTCCGCCGCTCTGGCCGCGGACGCGATCTGCGGGGGTCGCCTCCGGTCCACCCGGGAGGCGGTCGTCACCGGTGCATTCGAGAGCTGCCAATCATCGCAGCTGTCCGAGAGCCTCCCGCGGTCATCGGTCGGGAGCGGTTGATTTTTGGGGTGGAATCAATCGGGCCGTAGCGAGGTAATGACATGGCAGCATTAAATTAAAAACTCGCCGCGGAATTGGAAATTATATTCGAATAGCTAAGACGGCGTGGCTCCCGAGGTAGTATTCCGGACCAGCGATCACATAGTCTTCCATGTAGGTAATTCCTTCTGCCTGGATTTTCTTCGGAACGAAAATCTTACTCCCTATTGGATGGTGCTGTAGTTCTCTGATGAGAACACCGGCAGTTTTCTTGGAAACAAAGCCTCCAATTGCGATGGCTGTTGCGACAGGCTCTGTCATTCCACATGCCATCGCACGCAATGGTGATAGTATGACGTTGGGAAAATCTGACGGAGCAATCCGGCTAATCGGATAGGGTCAATTCCAGGAATCCCGATCCAATCTCCAGTTGTCATCGAGGAATCGTGAAATTATATGGCGATAAACGCGAAGGAGATGTGATTGTTTTCACGGGCTCTCCCCCGCTTCTGCGAGAAAGGTGTTTCGGACACGATCTGAAACGAAAAAACCAGCATCTTGAACGAGCCGATCCATCTCGAACTTCAGGCAAGGGATTTGGCCAGAACGCTTCGCTTGCAGTAACAACCCCAAAGTTCCGGTTAACTTGACCTTCAGATTGCGGGCCATGGCACGGCCGGAGGATTCGTCCATGATCAAGAGATCGGCAGGCCATTCCAAGGACATGGCGATGGTCTCCGATTCGCCGGCATCAAGGGTGACCGCCAGAACTCCGACCATCGGGTGGTAGCTGATTTCATGAACTTCGATCCACCCTTCGGCACGCGCCTGTGCCAAGGCTTGCTTGCCGGAACCGTGATCCAGACGGGAAAGTTCGATCCACACAGCCTCGGGAATCCGGATGGTTCCGAACTGCGCGCGCAACAACCCGAGGCGGCCGATGATGGAGAGTGCGGAAAGCGGCGAGGTGTTACTGACCACTTGCATAGGCCAGGTCCTCGGCGATGTCCTCTTCCGAATAGTGCCGGGCGATCCCACGGTCGCCAAGTTCGTGACCGAAGCGGAACTGGCTCAACTGCGAAAGCTCCGCCGCCTTGCCAAAGCTGAGGAGTTCCCGGTGGTAGAGGGCGCAGGCCAATTCGATCAAAAGGCGGCCCCGACGCTCCGGCTCCGGAACACGCAGCGCCCGCTGGATCTCATCGGGAACGTCGAGGGTCATGGACATGGAGATTGAATAGCATTCCGGAGGAGCCCTTGCAAGTTTCCGGTCGGATCTAGGCGTCGAAGGTTCAGCCGGACAGCGCGCCAGTCATTTTTCAAAAAACTCTTCCCTAAATTTTTACCTTTCGTTCATTCTTAACGACTTATATCACCCTTATAATCGGAGTCCCCGGGGCGGGTAAGCGGATGGAAGAGTGGCACGAGTGCCGTAGAATCGACCTGAGGCCGGGAGCCAGATCGATCCACCCGGCCCATTCCAAGATTTTCACCGAACCACCCGTATGCCCCCCGCATGACGCCTCCACCTTGGATCACCCGGGCCGCCGCGGCCCTTGTCCTGCTCGTCGGGTCCCTCCCCGCCGCGGAGCCCCGCTGGGGGGATCCGCGTGGCTTTTTCGAGCAGGAGACCGTCACCGAGACTGAAGTCCGCCCCGGCCTGCGCCGGATCGCGGCCCGCGGGCTGCGCGAGGGTCGTGCGATCGAATCCCAGCTGCTGGTGGTCGATCTCCGCCGACCGGACCTCCGGCTCGAAGCCCTCACCGGCCGCCGCATCCTCCGGGCGAAATCCGGCCAATTCGTCTGGCGCTCCACCGTCTCCCAGATGCTCGCCGACCACGACGCCCTCGGCGCGATCAATGTCGCGTTTTTCGACATCGGTGCCACCCAGGCGACCCAGGGCCTGGTGGTGCGGAACGGCAAGCTGCTGCGCGAACCCCAGGCGGGCCGGCCCGCCCTGCTGGCCTACGACGACGGCCGGCTGGCCCTCGCCGAGCCGACGTGGAGCGGCCGCGTCCACTCCGGCGCGCAACGCCGCCCGCTGGCCGGCGTCAACCGCCCCCAACTCGCCGCGGACGAGGTGGTCGCCTACCAGCTCCCGTGGTCCCGCAGTCCGGGTGGCAGCGCCAATTTCACCCGCACCCAAAAGGTCCGCGAAATCCTGATCGGACCGGTGGTTTTCCACCCGGCCACCGCGACCGGCGAAGCCGCCCGCCTCGCCGGCCCGGTGATCGAGATCCGCGACGACGGCCGCCCGTTCGAGCTCGAGGAAAACCAGCTTGTCCTGTCTGCCGGCGAATCCGCCGCGCCCTTCTTCCGGGCCACCCGGGTCGGAGCCGAAGTGGCCATCGACTGGTCCTTGCAAGGCCTCCCGCCCGGCCACGCCGCGCACACCCTCCGCCATGCGGTCGCCGCCCAGCCGCTGCTGATCCGGGACGGCAAGAAGCTCCCCGGCGACGGCTCGTTCTGGACGACCCGCCACCCGCGCAGCGCCGTCGCCCTCCACCCCGACGGCAAGCAGGCGATTCTGCTGGTCGTCGACGGCCGCTCGGCGAAGAGCGCCGGGATGGCGCTCGCCACGCTGGCCGACTACCTGCTCCACCTCGGCGCGCATGACGCCCTTAACCTCGACGGCGGCGGCTCCAGCGCCCTCGCGCTCCGCAGCGAGGGCAAGGTGCTGATCCTCAACACCCCGTCCGACGGCCGCGAGCGCCCGATCCCGACCGGGCTGGGCGTGGTGGAGGTGAAATGATCACTTCCCCTTCTTCGGGATGTCCCACGCCGTCATCCACTCTTCGCCGGCCTTCTGCCAACCGCCGTCCAGCAGCCGCTGCTCCATGTTCGGGAAATGCGCGGCCCCGTAGAAAATCCCGAGCCTCTTCCTGCCGGCCAGCAACTCGCGATCGAGCACTTCGAGGCACTTCGCATTGCGGTCGCCGATGATCACGTTGTCGCCGGCCAGCGCCGCCACCTGGTCGTCGCCCGCGCCGAGGGTGTGCACCAGCTCGCGCTTCAGCCCGTCCTTGTCGCCGCGGACCAGCGAAACCAGCAGCTTCAGCGAACTCGGCTCCTTGACCGGCTTGGCGGTCTTCTTCAGGCCGGACTTCAGCACGAAACCGATCAGCGTTTCGCCGCGCTCCTTCTGCAGCGCGGTGAACTCGGCCATCGAGAGGTCGGCGTGCACGAAATTCGGCTTCCGGTAATCGATCTCCTTCATCTGATAGGCCAGTCCCAGCCACTTCGCGCCGGACTCGTAGGCACCGTGCAAGCCGTCGAGTTTCTCCTTCTTCGCCGGCACCTTCGCCGCCGGGATTTCCTCCACCGGAGCCTCCTCTGCCGGTGCCTCCTCCGTGACTTCCAGCTCTACCACCGCCGGTGGCTCAGCACCTTCCCCGGGCGCGGGGACGGCCGCCGGCGGGTCGCCGACTCCTTCGTAAAGCAGCGCCTCGTAGCCCTCGAAACGCCGGTTCAGCGCTTCGTAATACTTCTTGTCCGCGATGTGGATCGCCCCGACGAGTTCCACGCTGGCCTCGCCCTTGGTGTAGCGGACGACCGCGGTCTGGAGCGCCGTCGCGGTGTCGGAATCGTCGACCCGGATGAAGTCCGGCGCTTCCGCCGCGATCTCGACCGCCTCCGGCTCGGCACGGACGCAGGAAACGAAGCAGGCAAAAAGGAGGACCAGGCGGTTTTTCATCAACGGCGGGAAGACTACCGCAACCAGGCGCCGCCGAAAGGGGAAATCATCCGCGCCTTCGCCGCCGTTGCCGAGTCGCCCTTCATCGTGTATCTCCCGCGAAATGAGCGACCACGCGCTGCTGCGATACTGCCCCGACCTGCTGGCCTACAACCGGCGGAAGACCCGTGAAGTCATGGTCGGCAAGGTCGGCATCGGCGGCGGCCACCCGATCCGGGTGCAGTCGATGATCACCTCCGACACCCGCGACACGCCCGCCTGCGTCGCCGAGGTGCTCCAGCTCGCGGAAGCCGGCTGCGAGATCGTCCGCATCACCGCGCAGACGAAAATCTACGCCGCCAATCTGGAGAACATCGCCCGCGAGGTCCGCGCCGCCGGCTGCGAGGTCCCGCTGGTCGCCGACATCCACTTCAAGCCCGACGCCGCGCTCGAGGCCGCCCGCTGGGTCGAAAAGGTCCGCGTCAATCCCGGCAACTACGTCGACAAGAAGAAGTTCGCCGTCCGCGAGTACTCCGACGCCGAATACGCCGGGGACGTCGCCAAGATCCGCGAGGAATTCATCCCGCTGGTCGAGCTCTGCAAGTCGCTCGGCCGCGCGATGCGGATCGGCACCAACCACGGCTCGCTGTCGGACCGCATCATGAACTACTACGGCGACTCGCCGCTCGGGATGGTCGAAAGCGCGCTGGAGTTCGCGCGGATCGCCCGGGAGTTCGACTACCACAACTTCGTCTTCTCGATGAAGGCCTCCAACCCGAAGGTGATGATCGAGGCCTACCGCCTGCTGGTCGCCCGCCTCGACCGCGAAGGCCCGGACTG
>CAMCYK010000056.1 GCA_945883695.1 Akkermansia muciniphila
CCTTCGATGACGCCGGTTGCGAGGCCCGGGCCTATGCCGCGATTCCCTGCGAGGGCGGCGCGTTCGGGGACAACGCCGAATGCAGCAGCCTGGCCTTCAGCAAGGTGGTGCCGGGGGTGGCGGAGTGCCTGTCGGCGCTTTACCGCGACTGGCAGCACGGCGCGCGGGGCGGCGCGATCGAGGAACTCAGCATCGGCGAGGAACTGTGCCTGGAACTCACCCGTCGCCTGTGGGCGCTCGGCTTTCCGGTGGGTCCGAGTTCCGGCCTGAACTATGCCGCGGCGCTCGAGGCGAAGCGCCGGCTCGGCCGCGACGCGCGGGTGGTGACGGTGTTCCCCGACCGGATGGAGCGCTATTTTTCCCACCGGGTCTTCGACGGATTGCGGGCCGGGGACTGAGATGCCTCTCGACCCGCGGCGGGATTTCTGCTAGATTGCGGGAGCCATGGAAAACGAACTAGAAAAGCCCCGGTCGTCCGCCCCGCCGCCGCCCGACCTGTCGCCGCCCGACCTGTCGCCGCCCGACCTTTCGCCGCCGTCCACCCCGGCGATGCCGCCACCGCCGGATCTCGTTTCGCTATCCAAGCCCGCGCCGCCCATGCCGGACTTGCCGCCGGCTCCGCCACCCGTCGCGCCGCCGGTTGTTGGCGCGGCAAAATCGGCACCGCTCAAGATGGATTCGCAAGAGGGCGACGACGACCCGAAGCCCGGCACCGACGCGACTTTCGAGGCCCGGGCGGTGGCCGCGATCATCGACTCCTTCGTGGCCGCCGGGATCTACCTGGTCCTCGCCCTCATGTGGAGGCCCTTGGGCACTCTTGCGCTGCTCGGCTATTTCCTCACCCGGGACGCTCTCCCTTTCCTGGAGGGGCAGAGCATCGGGAAGAAAATCATGAAGCTTCGTGCGGTCACTCTGGAAGGGAAAAGCCTTACCGCCAACTGGCAGGCCAGCATGGTGAGGAATTTGTCCCTGGTGATCCCGTTCTTCGCGCTGGTGGAGGCTTACATCCTCTATTCCCGCCAAGGCCGGGAAGGAGCCTTGCAGCGGCTGGGCGACGAGTGGGCGAAGACCCGCGTGGTGATCGCCTCGGAACCGTCGGCGATCTGAGCCCGCGCCCGATCCGGCAAGCGGCCGAGGGCGCGGACTTTCGCGACATTTGATCTCCCCCTCGCCGAAATCCCGCGCTAGCCTGCCTGCCCCATGAAAGCGGATACCTATCTTTGCCCCGGCTGTGATCAGGAGGTCGCGGTGGGATCGCGCGGGTGCCCGCGCTGCAACTCCCCGCACAAGCGCCGCCGGCGCTCGAAAGCCGCCGCCGGCGGCGGCGGACGGAGCCGGGAACGGGCCGACCCGGCCGACGGACTGGATCTGCCCGACGATGACTTCGACTACGACGCCTTCGTCGCCCGCGAGTTCGGCCTGAAGCCGCACCGGCGGATCGGGACCAAGTGGTACTGGTGGCTGACCGCGCTAATCCTGGTGGTGCTGATGATCCTGGCCGGCGGATCGCTCTGGGGGTGGTGACACCGCCATTCGCCGGGCGGAGTGGAGTGTCGCCTTGCAGGCGACATGACGACGGTCAGGCGGCATTCTGCCGCCTGCATCCCGGATGGTGCCGACGGGCGGCAGACGGCCTGGCATGCTGAGGTTAAACCCCGATTTGTGGAAACGCGCGGCCTGACCTCAACCCCACGGGTGATGATTGGAGGGTGCGATCCTATTTCCTTCCAAGCAGCTTCACCATGGCCTCGCCCATCGCTTCGCCGACATCCATGTAGACCTCGGCTTTGCCGCCGTAATGACCGTTGCCGCTGCCACCTTGCGCCATGGGATGCGTGTAGATGGTGGCGACGTTGCCTATGAATTCGGGATATTTGCCTGCGGTGCCGTCCACGGCGAGCTGGGCTTCGAGGATCTTGCCGCCGTTGCCGCCGCTGCCTTTCGCGGATTCACCCATCGTGCCGAGCACGAACGGCGCGTCGGGGGCGTTGAAGTCCTTGCGCAATGCCTTGATGAACTGGACCAGATTCTTCTCGTAGAGAGCCGCCCAGACCGGATTGCCGGCGTCCTTTTCACCCTGCCAGAAAAAGAAGCCGGCGACTTCGTGGCTCTTCGCCCCGGGGTAGTGCTTGTCGAGATCCGCAAGCACCTTCCTGGCATCCGCGGTGTCATCGTCATACTGTTTGCCGGCATACCAGCCTGCCGGTTGATCGCCCTTCAGCGTCACCGTCCCCTCCTTGATCACGGGCGGAGTGGGTTCCGTCCCTTTGGCCCATGAATCCGGGGCCTCCCGATAACCGGCGTACACTTTCTCGCCTTCTTCAAACCGCGCGCTGCCCGGAGGCAGAAGATGCCAGCCAAGGGCACGGTTGCCGATGCAGCTCTTGAGAATCATCACGGGCGCGTCGACCGCATTGCCGACCCGGTGTCCGATCCCGAACTCCGGCCCGATGGTGCCGGTCCTGATGCCCATCCACTCGTTGTTCATCAACCCGTCTCCCTGCATCATCCGCACAAAACGGACATCCTTGCGCTCCGACCAGTTGCCGGCATCGTCCACGAGGTAGGGATATTTCATCTTGTCCTTCACGGCATGCTCCAGCGATCCCTCGGGTCCGCCTTTGCCGGCAGCGTCAATCCTACCGAGGCCGACCATGTTGGACTGGCCCAGCAGGATGAAGACCTTGACGGGCTTGCTCATGTCGGCGGCCTTGCCGTCCGGCTCCGCGACGGGCGCTTCCGCCCCCGCGAGGATGCCAAAAGACGACAGGGCAAGCGCCGTGAGCGCGATGGATGACCGTGCGAAAGCTCTCCGCGTGATGGGGTTCCGTTCCATGGTGGGTGGTGTTCTGGATGGGGGGAAATGGACGAACGAGGCGTCAATTTCGTAAAATCGGAGTAGGGCACCATTCGTCCTGCAAAGGGAGAACATTTCAACAATCCGCCACTTTGACGGGGATGCCTTGTCCAACTCCTCGCCGAGCGGGTCAGCATTCCGAACTCCGCAGGACCCGGCTCAGCCGCTGGCGGTTGTAGCGTAGGACGAGGATGCAGGGGAGGTTGGCGGCGAGGGCGTAGGCGGCGATCACGAGGTCCGCCCAGCGGGGGTTCCAGAGGAAAAAGACCGGGATCAGGGCGAGGACGGTCCAGTGGCACAACTCGCCGCGCCAGGTTTCGCGGAGGAAGCGGGCGAGGTGCTGGGGATCGCGCTGGCGGAGCGAGGCCTTGGCGAAGCCGCCCTTGAACCAGCTCGCGCCGTCGGGCAGGCGGTCCTTCCAGCGCTTGATCCCGAGGAATCGCTCGTAGACGCGGCTGCGGGCGGTCTTCGGCAGCGGCGGATGGAACCAGGCCGCGGGCAGCCGGGTGAAGATCCACGCGCAACCGAGCTGGAGCGCCGGCAGGCCGAGCGCGTTCAGCGCGATGACCCACGGAACCGGCAGTTCAATCGGCACGGATCTCCCGTCCTTTCCAGGTGACCTCCCTGCCCGATCGCGTCACCGAGCGGGCGAAGACGGCAAAATAGAAGGCCAGCGGCAGCGGGTAGAGCAGGGCGGTGAGCGGCGAGAAGGAGCCGACCCTTCCCAGCATCAGCCAGAACTGCGCGGCGAAGGCGAGATAGAGCAAAGAGAACCACGGCGAGAACAGCAGCGAGATCACCGCGACCATCAGGCCGCTGATCCACAGCGCGACGAGGATCACCGTCGCGCGGGGCGTTTCCGCGGCCCCGGAGGCGAAGCCTTTGGTCCAGCCTTCGACCAGCGACGGCAGGCCTTCGGGATACATCCGGAAGGAAAGCATGCCGCGGCCCGGCAGGCTGGCGACCGGCACTCCGGCCTGGCGGTAGAAGCCGGCGAGGTGGAGGTTTTCGAGCACCCGGCCTTTCACCTGCTGGTGGCCGCCGGTTTGCCGGTAGCAGGCGCGGTCGACCAGCAGCATCTGGCCGAACAGTCCGTGCGGCGCGGTGCTGGTGACCATGATGACATTGAAGAAGGCGGAGAGCTCCTCGTAGGGCTTTTCCACCGCGTGGTAGGGCGCGACCGAGAGCGCGCCACCGCGGTGATGGCGGAGGACGGCCGCGAGGCCGCCGGGCTCGAACCAGCAGTCGGCATCGAGGAACAGCAGCAGATCGCCGGTGGCGGCCTCGGATCCCTGGTGGCAAGCCCAGGGCTTGCCACGCCAGCCGTCGGGCAGGGCACGGGACGGGATGACGGTGGCCCCGGCGCGGGCGGCGACTTCGGCGGTGGCGTCGGTGGAGTCGTCGTCGACGACGAGGATCTCGCGCGGCGGGTGGGGCTGGCTGCGGATCGACTCCAACAGGCGCGGCAGGTTGTGGGCCTCGTTGCGGGCGGGGATGATCAGGGAAAGTGAGGACAGGAGGGGATCGCGCTCCTCTTGAAGCCCCTCCTGGCGGAGCCGGCGGAGCAGCCCGAACGAGGCGAGCCAGAGCGCGACGCCGACCGGCGCGATGATCAGTTCCGGTCCCATGCCACGATCTTCTTGGCGACGTTTTGGCCGCACAAGACGACCATCGGCATCCCGCCGCCGGGATTCACCGAACCGCCGACGAAAAACAGGTTCGGATACCTCACACTCTGCTTCGGAGCCTTGAAGGCGAGGTTCTTGAAGCGGTCCGAAACGACGCCGTAGATCGAGCCCTTGTTGGAGTTGTAGTTCTCGCGGATGTCGAGCGGGGTCCAGACGTGCTCGACCACGACATGCTTGCGCAGGTCGGTCAGGCCCATCCGCTCGAGCTTGTCGATGATCCGCTCCTTGAAGACGAGGTAGTCCTCGCGGGTCAGCGGGTGCTCGTCGTCGATGTAGGGGATGTGCGGCAGGATTTTCAGGCAATCGCAGCCGGCGGGCGCGACGGTGGGATCGGTGCGCGAGGCGGCCACCAGATAGATCGTCGGATCCTCCGGCAGCTGGTGTTTGCGGAAGACCGTCTTGAAGTGCTTCTTCTGGTCGCCGGAGAAGAAGAAGTTATGATGGGCGAGCTGCGGGTAAGTGCGGTCGAGCCCGAGGTCGAGGATCAGGCCGGAGCAGGCGGGCTCGTATTTTTCGAGGCTCTTCATGAAGTCGTCGTCCTCGCCGAGCAGCTGCTGGTAGGCGGGGATGACCTCGACGTTGGAGACCAGGATGTCGGCCGGGTGATAGGTGCCGTCTTCGGTCACGATGCCGGTGACGTCGTCGCCGTCGCGGCGGATCTCGGTGACCTTGCTGTTGAGTTTCACCTCGATGCCGAGTTCCTCCATCAGCCGGCCGAGGCCGAGGGCGATGCCGTAGAGGCCGCCGTCGACATACCAGAGGTCGTAGCGGAACTGGATCGCCGGCAGGCAGTTCATGAAGGCCGGCGAATGGTAGGCGGAGGACCCGACATACTTGATGAAGTAGTCGAAGATGTCCCGCATCTGGGGCGTCTTCAGATAGCGGCTGACGCCGCCGTGCATGGTGCGGAACAGGTCGAACTTCGGGAATTTGGTCAGTCCGTAGAATTTGGAGAATTCCTTCGAGGTATCGAGCCCCTGCTGGAAGTAACCGCTGTCGACGAGGTCGTAGAGGTCGGATGAATACTTGAGGAAGCGCTCCACGTTGGCGCGGTCCTCGCCGACCTTGGCGGCCTCGCGGGCCATCACTTCGGGATCGGGGTCGAGGTCCACGTGCCGGCCGTCCTCGAAGAAATTCCGCCAGTGCGGGCGCAGCGGGCGGATCGGGATGTAGTCGCTCATCTTGCGGCCCGATTTCTCGAAGAGTCGCTCGAACAGGTGGGGCAGGGTGAGGATCGAGGGGCCGAGGTCGAAGGTGTAGCCGTCGAGCTCCAGCACATTGAGCTTGCCGCCGATTTTCCCGTTTTTCTCGTGGATGGTGACTCGGTAGCCCGCTTGGGCGAGCGAGATGGCGGCGGACAGGCCGCCGAGGCCGGCACCGAGGACAATGACGTGCTTTTTCATGGGGATCCGCTTGGGCTGGGCGTCCGGAAGCACGCCCGCGGCCGATTATGACGCGGTTGCGGATTTGCGCTAGTGATCTTCCGCGGTCGGTACATCTTCTCGCTCCATGTCGTATTCCGCCTTGATCCAAGCGCAGCGGGACCATTTCGCCAGCGGCGCGATGGCCGGTGAAAAGTCGCGCCGCGACGCGCTGCGGCGGCTGCTCAACGGGGTGGAGGAGAACGAGCGGGAGCTGCTGGACGCGCTGCGGGAGGATCTCGGGAAAGGGGAGATGGAAGCGTTCACTTCGGAGATCCAGATGACCGCGACCGAGTGCCGCTACGCCCTGAAGCATCTGGGATCCTGGATGAAACCGCAGCGCCGCGGGGTGCCGATGCTGGCCCGTCCCGGCCGCGCGGTGGTGGCGCGGGCACCCTGCGGGGTGGTGCTGATCCTCGGGCCGTGGAATTACCCGCTGCAGCTGCTGTTGACCCCCCTGGTGAGTGCCCTGGCCGGCGGGAACCACGCGGTGCTGAAGCCCGCGGAGCTGGCGCCGCGCACCGCGGATGCGGTGGCGCGGATCATCGGCGCGGCCTTCGATCCGACCGAAGTGGCGGTGGCGCGCGGCGGGCCGGAGGTCGCGGAGGCGCTGCTGGAGGAGCGCTACGACCACGTGTTTTTCACCGGCAGCACTTCGACCGGGCGCAAGGTCGCGGCCGCGGCGGCGCGGCATTTGACGCCGGTCACGCTGGAACTCGGCGGGAAGTGTCCGGTGCTGGTGTTCGGCGGCGACGAGGCGGCGACGGCGCGCTTGAAGGACTCGCTCGACGTGGTCGCGCGGCGGATCGCCTGGGGGAAATTCCTCAACGCCGGGCAGACCTGCGTCGCGCCCGACCACGTGCTGGTCGACCGTCGCTTGCACGATCCGCTGGTCGAGGCGCTGGGGCGGGCCTTCAAGAGCTTCGAAGGCGGCGAGTACGCCCGCCTCGTGAACCGCCGGCATTTCGACCGGGTGATGGCCTTCCTCGGCGACGGCCGGATCGCCAGCGGCGGGGCGTCCGATCCGGAGCGGCTGCATCTGGAGCCGACCGTTCTCACCGGTGTGGCGGCGGATTCTCCGGCGATGCGGGACGAGATCTTCGGCCCGGTGCTACCGGTGCTGTCCTGCGATTCCCTCGACGACGCGCTGGACCTCGTCCGCGCGCGGCCGGATCCGCTGGCGGTCTATGTGTTCAGCCGGGACGACCGGGTGGCGGAGAAGGTCGCGGCCGCGACGCGTTCCGGGGGGCTCTGCGTGAACGACACCGTGGTCCAGATCATCGGGATGGAGCTGCCCTTCGGCGGCGTCGGCGACAGCGGGATGGGCCGCTACCGGGGGAAGGCGGGCTTCGACACCTTCACCCGCGAACGGGTCGTGCTGCGGCGTTCGCTGTGGCCGGACTTGCCGTTCCGCTATCCTTCGCCGAAGCAGACGCTGGCGGCGTTCAAGAAGCTGCCGCGGTTTTTGCGGGGCGGATGATCCGAGCCCCTCTGACGATGGCCGCGCCGCACAAGAAGTCCAAACGCAGTCCCCGGCCGAAGCGCTTGCAGGGACCTTGGGTGACCTACGAGCGCTGCTTCCTGCTGACTTTGGGCGGCCTGTTCTCAGGGCTGGCACTGCTGGGTATCAAGACATTTTCCAGCAGGGAAGAGCAGGGGCCGGAATGGTTGCCGGTGGTCCTCTTCTGCCTGTTTTTCCTCGGCTTGTTCATGATCGCGGTAGGATTCTTCGGTTCACGCAAGGACGCCGAGTCGCTGGCGGATCAAACGTCAGGTCACGAGGCGATCTTCGTCGTGATGCTTCTGGCCGCGCCCTTGTACTATCTGCTGAAGGCGATCGAGAAGAGAAGGAAGTAGCCGGAGATTATTTCGCCGGCTCCTCGATGAACTTCGATTTCCCGGCGTTCCGCGGATTCGCGCGGAAGGTCTTGAGATCCTCGAAGGCGACCCGCTCGGGACCGGCGAAGTGGTCGGTGCTGATCCACTGCGCGCCGCTGTCGAAGGCCTTCGCTTTCATCGCGGGGTCCGGCTTGCGGGTATCGGCGCGGGTGCGGACGAGGAAGCCGGCTTCCACGAGTTCGCGGATCTCGTCGAAGCCGCGGACCGGGTCGTTGCACTTGAACCAGCCGGCGGCGGGGTGCCCGGGGTCGGGAGCGCTGGCGAAAAGCAATCGGTTCTCCAAGGCGGGGTTGCCTTCCAGATAGCGGTCGCGGATCGCATCGGTGTTATCGAGGCAGAAGATGAACTTGCCGCGCAGCGCGTCCAGCGCCGGCCAGCCCTGCTTCATCACCGCGTCGCGCAAGGTGGCCGCCGACCCCCGCACGTCGTCGGGGCGGAGGATGCGGGTCGCGGGGATCACCGAGAGGATCGCCTGCTCCAGCTCTAACAGCCGTTCCCGGGTGAAGGTCTCGGGCTTGGTCGGGAGCGGCGGATGGGGCTGGTCCTTGCACTCGACCAGGACCATCAGCGGGAGGTGGCTCGGCTGCCGGTCCGACCAGGCGAGCATTTCTGCCAGGGCCCCGGTGAGGGTGGGGACGCTGCTCCAGCAGTCGATGTCCGGCACGTGGAGGACCTTGAAGCCGGGCTTCTTCAGCAGCCCGCCGGGATCGAAGGGCGGCAGCTTGGTGCCGCGCAGGGCGGCGAGCTGGAGGCCCAGCGGCTTGCTGAAAAGCCCGCCCTTGGAATCGGCGAAGATATCGAGCTCGAACTGCCTTAGGCCGGCATCGAGCTGGGCGGCGAGCGGCGGGTGGGTGTAATTCCAAGCCTCGGCGTCCTTGTTGAAGGTCTTCAGCGTGCCGAGCAGTTCGGCCGGCGGGGCGAGGTGGTAGGAATTGTGGCTGCCGATCGCCTGGAGCTGGTTCAAGCGCGGCTCCTCCGCGGCGGCAAGTGCGAGGAGGGCCGGGATGAATAGAAGTGCCAGACGCATCGGCGGCTCGGGGGATCGGTCAAGGCACCGGGGATCAGGCCGGGATCAAGCCCTTCACGGCTTCGCGCTCTTCCAGCAGTTCGCCGATGGTCGCGTCGATCTTGCCCTGGCTGAAGGCGTCGACCGGCACGCCGGCGATGACTTCCCAGCTGCCGTTGTCGAGGGTGCGGATCGGCATCGAGGCCATGATGCCCTTCTCGATGCCGTAATGGTTGCCGTCCGAGTAAACGGCCACGCTGTGCCAGTCGCCGGCCGGGGTGGGGTTGCAGAGGCTGACCACGGTGTCGATGGCGGCGTTCGCGGCGGAGGCGGCGGACGAGGCACCGCGGGCGGCGATGATCGCGGCGCCGCGCTGTTGGACGGTCTTGATGAAGTCGCCCTTCAGCCAGTCGTGGTCGGCGATGACCTCGGTGACCGGCTTGCCGGCGATCTTCGCGTTGGTGAAATCGGGGTATTGGGTGGCCGAGTGGTTGCCCCAGATGCAGAGGTTGGTGACCTCGGAGTGGTGCGCGCCGGCCTTCGCGGCGAGCTGGCTTTTCGCGCGGTTCTCGTCGAGCCGGGTCATCGCGAAGAAGCGGTCCTTCGGCACCCCGTCGGCGTTCGCCGCACAGATCAGGGCGTTGGTGTTGCAGGGATTGCCGACCACCAGCGTGCGGACGTCGGCCGCCGCGTTGCGGGCGATCGCCTGGCCCTGGCCGGTGAAAATCTTGCCGTTGATGCCGAGCAGGTCGCCGCGCTCCATTCCGGCCTTGCGCGGGACCGAGCCGACCAGCAGCGCCCACTGGGTGCCGCGGAAGCCTTCGTCGAGGGCGCAGGTCGGGACCACTTCGCGGAGCAGCGGGAAGGCGCAGTCGTCGAGTTCCATCACCACCCCCTGGAGGGCGGCCATCCCGGGTTCGATCTCGATCAGGCGGAGCTTCACCGGCTGGTCGGGGCCAAAAAGCGCGCCGGAAGCGATGCGGAAAAGGAGGGCATAGCCGATTTGGCCGGCGGCGCCGGTCACGGAGACGGTGATGGGAGCTTTCATGAGGTCGGAGCGGAGGTGCTCGGCGAGGTAAGCCCCGACTCCGCGTGTGGTCAACCGTGGACGTCGCGCGGAGCCCGGCTTTCAATCCGCGGATTTTTTTTGCTGTCCGGTAGAGTCAGGAAATGTTATCAACCTAAGGACGAATGGCCGGACGACGGAAAAAGGCGGTGGAGGTGAAGTTGAAGCGTTTGGAGGCCCAGACGCATGTCATCCGTTTCTTCAACCGTCTCGTTTTCGGTGTCATGGGTCTGGTGCTCGGCTTGGCGGTGGTCGCCTCCGCCTTGCCGCAGAAGCGGAGGCTGACGGATCTCGAGTTCGAACTGGCCCGGGTGCTGGAGGCCGAGGAAAAGGTGCTGGCGGAGAAGGAATACCGCGAGATCGAGTATCTCGCGTTGAAGGAGGATCCCGAATTTCTGGAGCTCAAGGCGATGGATCGCCTGAACCTGCATCGTCAGGGTGAAAAGGTCTACCGGATCCCGCGGCCCGGCGATTGAGGCCGGACTTGCCGCTTGATCGGGCCGCGTGGAACCGCGATGGCTGCGGCATGGAAAACGACATCGAGCGGGTGCTGGTCGACGAGCTGGTGATTCACAAGCGGCTCGACGTGATGGCGAAGCAGGTCCGCAAGGACTTCCCGGGCGAGGTGCTGGTGGTCGTGGTGCTGCTGAAGGGCGCGCTGGTTTTCGCGGCGGATCTGTTGCGGCGGGTGCCGCGGATGCTGGAGATCGAGTGCGTCAACGTGGCCAGCTACCACGGCGGCACCGAGAGCAGCGGGACGGTGGATTTCCTCGATCACAAGCTGCCTGACGTGAAGGGCCGCAAGGTACTCCTGCTCGACGACATCCTCGACACCGGCCGCACGCTGCGGGCGGTGGTCGACCGCCTGTTAGAGGAAGGGGCGACCGAGGTGAAGACCGGCGTGCTGCTGGCCAAGGACAAGCCGCGGGCGGCGGAAGTGGAGGCGGACTATGTCGGCTTCCTGATCGCCGATGAATTCGTGGTGGGCTACGGCCTGGATTACCAGGGACGCTACCGGAATCTGCCGTATGTCGGCGTGCTGAAGCCGGAGGCGCGATGAGCTTGCCGGGCCCCGGGCCGCGACATCGGGGTTGCGCCAAGCCCGGATTCCACCAAGCTCCGCGCTGTGCGAAGCATTCTCATCACCGGCGGCAACGGCGGCCTCGGCCTCGGGATCGGCCGCTATTTCCTGGAGCACGACTCCGCCGACAAGGTCTGGCTCGGCGTCCGCGCCAACCGTGCCGCCGCCGATGCGCTCGCTGCGGAATTTCCCGGGCGCTGCGCTCCGGTCGAGCTCGAGGTGACCGCCAAGGACAGCTGGGAAGCGGCGGTCGCGACGATTCTCGACACCGACGGGCGGCTCGACGTGCTGGTCAACAACGCCGGCCTCCACCGCGACCACTTGCTCGCCACGATGCCCGACGACGCCTGGTCCACGGTCATTGCCGCGAACCTCGACTCGGTCTTCCTCGGCTGCCGCGCGGTGATCCGGCCGATGATGGCCCAACGCCACGGCCGGATCGTCAACATCGCTTCGCTCAGCGCCATCCTGCCGCCGCTCGGCCAGACCAACTACGCCGCGGCCAAGGCCGGCGTGGTCGCCTTGACCCAAACCCTGGCCAAGGAAGTGGCCCGCGCGGGAATCACCGTGAACGCCGTGCTCCCCGGCTACATCGCCACCGAGGCCTTGTCCCACATGGACGAGGAGGCCGCGAAACGCGCCAAGGCCGGCATTCCGATGCGGCGCTTCGGCACCCCGGCGGAGGTGGCCTGCGCGGTGCGGTTTCTCGCTTGCCAGGATGCCGCCTACGTCACAGGTTCCGCCCTGAAAATCGACGGCGGCATTTTCTAACAAGCTCACATTCATGGCTCAAGGCGCGGAACTCCGGCAAAAAATCAAGGAAACGATGGTCGAGGAACTGATGCTCGACTTCGACTCGTCGGAGATCGCCGATGAAACCGCGATCTTCGGAGCCGGCGGACTCGGGTTGGATTCGGTCGACGCCCTCCAGCTGGTCGTCGCCATCGAGAAACATTTCGGTCTCAAGATCGCCGACGCGGAAAAGGCCAAGGGCGTCTTGCAAAGCGTGGAGACCATCGCGAAGGCGATCGAGGAGAAGCCTTGAAGAAGTGGCTGTTGTTCGCCGCCAAGCTGGCCTTCACCTCGGCCTGCCTGTGGTGGGCGTTTTCCGGGATCGATCTCCGGGATTCGGCGCTAGCGCGGCCGTCGGAACTCGACTGGCGGTGGATCGCCTGCGGGGTGCTGTTCGGCGGATTCGCCTATGCTTTTTCCGGCTTGCGCTGGTGGTTGCTGCTGCGCGCGCAAGGTCTGCAAGTCAGCTTGCCGCGGACCGTGGAGCTGACCCTGATGGGCGAGATTTTCAATCTGGTCACCGTGGGCGGGGTGGGCGGGGACGCGGCCAAGATCTTCATGCTCAGCCGCCAGCACCCGGAGCGCAAGCTGGCGGTGACGATGTCGCTGATGGTCGATCACCTGGTCGGACTGGTGGCGATGGCGCTGCTGTTCTTCGTCGCCACCGCGGGCCGCTTCGAGGCCTTGGAAAGCCAGAGCGCGCTCGGCAAGGGGGCGATCCGGTTCGGCTGGATCTTCTTCGGCGGCGGGCTGGTGGCGGTCGCGCTGATGTTCGTGGTGGCCAGCCCGTGGGTGCACGGCCGCATCCACAAATCGGGCAAGGCGAAGCGCTGGGAGATCGTCCGCCGGATCCCGGAGATCTACGATGTTTATCGTAGAAAGTGGAGGCACGCCCTGCTCGCCCTGCTGGCCAGCGCCGTGATGATGCCGGTTTACTACGCGACCTTCTGGTGCGGCTTCCGCGCGACCGGCCATCCGATCGGACCGTGGCCGGTCATCACCACCATGCCGGTGGTCGATGCGATGAGCGCGCTGCCGGTGTCGGTGTCCGGCATCGGGGTGCGGGAGAATTTGCTGAAAATCCTGATGAAGGATCTGACCGGGATGCCGCCGGAAGTCGCGGTCGCCGGTTCGCTGATCGGCTTCGCGTGCAGCAACCTGTTCTGGGCCTTCGCGGGCGGATTGCTTTTTCTGCGGCCCACCGAGCGGAGTTCGATAAAAGAGATCGAGGAGACGACTCACGACAAGGGGTGAGCGGGAGGTGGTCGGCGGCTCTCCCGCTGGGGGCGCGGAGGCTCTGCCCCGCGGAAGCAGCGGGTGGTCGCGCTGCGGCGATGCGGGCTGGAACGGGCAGCGGGGTCGAAGGGACCGTTCTGCGGGCCGGGGGCTCCGCGCCCCCGGTGCACGCCTTGGCGATGCGGGCTGGAATGGGCAGCGGGGTCGAAGGGACCGTTCCGCCGGTCCGAAGACCAGCGGTCCCGGGGGGAAATGCGATTGCTTCGTCCGGTTCTACGGCCAAGGGTCGCGGCGATGAGAGTTCACCGGTTGTTGGCGGAAGGATGCGCGGGGATTTTGAAGGAGGTATTCGATGATGGTCGGGTGCTGGATCGCGCGCTGGACGAGGCCTTCCGCGCCAACCCGAAGTGGGGCAAGCGCGACCGCGGCTTCATCGCGGAGACGGTGTTCGAGGCGACCCGCTGGCGGCGGGCGCTGGCCTTCGTGGCCGGGGGGAAATCGGTCGAAGCCTTGTGCGCGGCGCAGTGGCGGCGCGGCGGGCTGGAGGTGCCGGAATGGTGGCAATGGGACGGCTGCCGGGTGGAAGAAATGGAATCGCGCGAGGCGGAGCTGGCAAAACAGCCGCGGGCGGTCCGGGAGTCGGTGCCGGACTGGCTGGACGCGCTCGGCGAGCAGGAACTCGGCGCGGTGTGGGGTGACGAACTGGCCGCCCTCAACCGCCGGGCCCGGGTTTTCCTGCGGGTGAATCCGCTGATGGCGACGATGGACGAGGCGATGGCCTGGCTGGCGGCGGAAGGCGTCGAAGTGGCGCGGGTCGAGGGCGCGCCGGACGCGCTGGTGCTGGCGGAGGGCAAGACCTTGCCGAAACCGCTGGCTCAGGACGGCCGGGTCGAGATCCAGGACGCGGGGTCGCAACAGATCGTGCCGCTGCTGGAGGTCGAGCCGGGGATGCGGGTCGTCGACACCTGCGCCGGGGCTGGCGGCAAGACCTTGCAGCTCGCCGGGGTGATGCGGAACAGCGGGGAGATCCTCGCGCTGGACACCGCCGAGCGGAAGCTGGTCGAACTGAAGAAGCGGGTCGGCCGCGCCGGTGCGCGCAATGTGCGGATCGAGCCCTGGCAATCCGACACCCTGCGGCGGCGCAGCGGCTGGGCGGACCGGGTGCTGGTCGATGCCCCGTGTTCGGGCCTGGGGACCTTGAAGCGCCAGCCGGATCTCAAGTGGCGGCTCACCGCGGGCAGCCTGCGCAAGACGCTGGCACTGCAGGCAAACCTGCTCGACCGCTACCACCACCTGCTCAAGCCGGGCGGGATGATGGTCTATGCGACCTGCTCGGTGCTGCCGTGCGAGAACGGCGGCCAGATCCGCGCGCTGTTAGAGCGGGGCTCGCCCAAGACCATCGACGCCGAGCTCACGGTGTCGCCCGCCGCCACCGGTTGGGACGGCTTTTACGCGGCGCGGCTGAAGTAGCGCGACTTTGCAAGTCGCGTGTTGCGGGTCGCGGATTGCCCGGAGGAGTCCCGAGCCAACCCGGGACGCCTGACTTCAGCCGTCCCTCGAGTTTACAACAACTCGGGGTGGAGCGGGCCGTCCCCCGCACAACTTGCAAAGTTGTGCTACTTCCGCGCCGGCGTCCGCGAATCCCGTTGACACACCGGGGGTGAATCACGCTGTCTAGCGATACCCGCTGTCATCCGGGTTTCCCCCCAAGTCGTCCCCCATGAAAATGAATCCCTTTCTCCTGCTCGCGGGAATCTGCGCGGCGGGGTTGCTTTCCGGATACGCGGTGAAGCGCATCAGTGGGAACTCCGCGGCGCCGGCCCCGCCCGCCGGTCCCGCGGCGAATGGCTCGCGGGCCAGCGCCGGAGCCGCCGTGGAAGTTTCGCCGGCCACCGCCGCGGTGCTGAAGTCGGTGGGCCAATCGACGATCCGCTCGAGCGACACGCTCGAGTCGGTCAAGGCGCTGGACGGAGCGGATCGCTACGCCCGGCTGGCCTTGTGGATGGTGGACGCGAGCGAGCCGGAGATCGCCGCCTACTGGCAGCACTACCGGAAGCAGGCGAAGCGGGAGAACGAGATCACCGATCTGATTTTCATCAACTGGACCCGCATCGATCCGCGGGCCGCGACCGCGGCGGCGAAGGGCACCGGCGACGAGCATTACGCGTGGTGGGCCTGGGCTTGCCATGATCCGAAGGGCGCGCTGGAGGCGGCGATCGCGGAGAATCCGGACCGGGTGAACAACGTGACCTGGGGGATCGGCGAGTTCCACAAGGACTGGCTGCGCGAGCACTTCGACGAGCTGCCGGAAGACGCGAGAAACAACGCGCTGCAGGGGATGGCGAAGTGGGACGACGGCGAGGATCCGCTGGCGACCTTGGAATTCCTGAAGGAGAAGGGCTACGGCTTCCATGCCGGAATTTTCAAGGTGCTGATCCGCAAGGATCCTTGGGCGGCCTACGACTGGATCGAGGCGAACGGGAGCAGCGCGCAGAGTCAATACGGCGGCTCGTTCGATGCGATGGGTGCCTTTGTCGAAACGGTCGGCGAGCAGTATCCCGACGTGCTGAAGCGGATCGCGGACCAGGCCCCGTCGGGCGAGATGAAGCGGCAGCTGGAAGCGGTGCTGTTCGCGAACCTGCTCAAGACCGATCCGGAGGCGGCGATCGAGCAGGCGAAGACCACCGAGGCGCCGGTGATCGCCGCGCAGCGGCTGGCCGCGGCGGGCTTGAGCCTGATCCAGACCGATCCGGAGCGGGCCTTCGAGCTGGCGGGGGATTTGTTCGCCTCCGACCCGGCTGCGCTGAGCGGGATGATGAGCGTGGAAACTCCCGGCGGAGGATCCGGCTGGGGGTCCGGCAATCCGGAGGTCGACCAACTGATGGATGCCCTGATTTCCAAGGACCCGGCCCGGGCGATGGAGATAAACCTGTCGTGGGTGAGTGAAACCCCGCCGGAGAGCGTGAAGGGGCCTTTTACCCTGCCTCCCAGCCGGGAATTCTCCCAGCTCGCGATGAAGTGGGCGGAGCGGGATGTCGCTGCTTACGCGGAATGGGTGACGGGTCAGCAAAACCTGAAAGTTAGGGAACCGGCGGCGGCGGCATTGATCAACCAGCTGCAGCAGGGCCAGCAGTATGAAGACGCCGCCGCGTGGGCGATGAGCCTGGAGCAATCGAGGTTCCACCAGGTACAGAACGTGGTGATGAACTGGCGGCAATCCAGCCCCGAAGACGCTCTCCAATGGCTGGAAAATTCGCAGCTTCCCGCGGGCGAGATCCAGCAGATCAAATCCTCCATCGGCATCAATCCATGAGCGCATCCTCCCCGAAGCTCGCGATCCGCGCCGCGGCCCTGGCCGCGTTTCTCGCCACCGCCGCGCTGGGCTGGAATCTGGCCGGCGGATCCGCGCCCGCGCCGCCCGAAACAGGCGGGCCGGCCGCGGCGAGCGCCAAGACTTCGAAGCGGCCCGACCGCGGCACCGGGCGCTACGGGACCCCCGCCCATGTCCGCGCGGCGATGAAGACGATCCGCGAGGCGGGCTCGCCGGAGGGCCGGATGCGCGCGACCATCGAGCTGGCGAACACGCTGCCGGTCTCCGAACTCGGCGAGTGGCTCGACGGCCGCTGGTTCGACACCGGCGACGGCTTCGACCTGACGCTCTTCAACAAGATCGCCAAACACCGCTGGCGGGAGGAGGATCCGGAAGGTCTGCTGCTGTGGAGCTTCAAAAACGGCCCCGAAACCGCCAACAACATCCTCAACGAGTGGGCCGCCAGCGATCCCCGGCGGATGATCGAATTCTACCGGCAGCACCCGAATGACGCGATGGAGCTGGGGTCGCTCGCGGTATTGGCGGGGAACGATCCCGCGCTGGCGATCGAGCGGCTGCGGGAAATGATCGGCCGCGGAATCTCGCGGGACGCCTCGGGTTATTACGACCAGCAATTGCTGACCCAACTGGCGGCGAAGTCGCCGGCGGAGCTGGAGGTGGCGCTCGCCTCGCTGCCGCCGGCGTGGCAGGCCAAGGCGGAGGCGGCGCTGGTTGGCGAGCGGCTGAAGACCTCGTTCGACGACGAGATTCGCAAGTTGTGGGCGCGGCCGGACGGCTGGAAGCTCTTCGAGAGCTCGGGCAGCAGCCAGGGAATCGGGGAGAAGTTGCTCGGCGAACTGGAGAATCTGCCGGCGTCGTGGAAGGCGGGGATGGCGTCGAATTACTACCGCTATCTCAATCCCTCGAACGCGGAACAGTGGATCGAAGCGGACCTCGAGGGCAGCGGGTTCACCGACGAGCAAGCGAAGCGGATCCGGATGGGGGCCTTGCAGTATATCAGTTCGCAAAAGCCGGAATTCATCCTCAACTATCTGGGTGAAGCGGAGATGGATGAAAATGAACGGCGGAACGTGATCAGCAATGTCTTCGCGAACGCGATGAACAAGCCGGGAAAGGCGGAGGAACTGATGGCGCTGCTGGATTCCGAGGAAGACCGGAAGGTAGCCCAAGCCTGCATCGATCACTATGGCCAGCCGCAGGTGGCCGCCGTCAAGGTCGAGGAACCGGCGGAGTGGCTGGAGCAGGCGGCGGCGATGGAGCACCCCGGAAGCAGTTACCAGTTCATGTCGATGCTGCGGAACTGGGATCAGGAGAAGATCGGCGAGCTGACGGGCCAGTTCCGCGCCATGCCGGACGAGGGCAAGCGGAAGATCGCGGAACTGCTTTCCGGGCAGAGCTACGGCGGCATGGAACTCGCGCCCTCGCTGCAGGGCGAGGCGATCCGCTATCTGGTGTCCGACCTGGACAATGTCGCGGAAGACGGGAAGCCGAACTCGGTGAACCAGCGGACGCATCTGGCGGCGAACCACGCCGTGAAGTGGGCGGCCAAGGATCCGGTCGCGGCGAGCGAGTGGGTGCAGACGCTGCCTGCGGGCGAGCCGCGGCTGTGGGCGCAGAAGAACCTGGCGAAGAACTGGGCGCAGTACGACCCTCAGGCCGCGGGGCAGTGGGTGGCGTCGCTGCCGGCAGATGCGCGGACCGAGGTGCAGGGCTTCATGAAGAAGTAGCGCGACCTTGCAGGTTGCGTGCGGGGGCGGCGGTCAGTTCGAGAAGCTCGCGGGCCATCCCGGGCGGCTGGAGTCCAGCGTTCCGGGAGGCTGCGGGACCTTCGGGGTGTGGAGAGCCGCACCCGGTCACAACTTGTAAAGTTGTGCTACTTCTTGCAAAGCCACGCCCTTACGCCGGCTGCAGGAAGCGGCGCTGGGCTTCGGCTTCCGGATTGTGCGGTGCGTCCTCGTTCTCCGGCCTGGTGTCGGCGATGAGTTCCTCGCGGAACTTCGCGATGATCGCTTCCACCGGCCACGACGCCGCTTCGCCGAAGGCGCAGATGGTGCGGCCGTCGATCTGGTAGGCGACGCTTTCCAGGGTGGCGACGTCTTTCGGCGAGGCTTCTCCGGCGACGAGACGGTCGGAGATCTTCTTCATCCACATCGATCCCTCGCGGCAGGGCGTGCACTGGCCGCAGGACTCGTGGGCGTAGAAGGTGTTGATGTTGTTCAGTATCCAGGAAATCTTCCGGGTGTCATCCAGCACGATGACCCCGCCGGAGCCGGCCATCGAGCCGCAGGCGGCGAGCGAGTCGAAATCCATCGGGATGTCCCAGAACCCGAGTTCGCGGGACGTGCCGTCGGGGTTCTTCAGGGTGAATTTCTCGTCGCAGCGCAGGATCTTCGACGACGAGCCGCCGGGGATGACCGCTTTGAAGCTGCGGCCGTCCTTGGGCCCTCCGCACATGTCGTAGAGCAGTTCGCGCATGGTGATCTTGCCGACCTCCACCTCGAAGTAGCCGGGCTTCTTCACGTCGCCGGAGACGCAGAGGATGCGGGTGCCGGTGTTGCGGGCGACACCGAGTTTGGCGTATTCGTCGCCGCCCATGCGGACGATGTGCTTCACGTGGCACAGCGACTCGACGTTGTTGACGATGGTCGGGCACATGTAGAGCCCGAGCACCGCGGGGAAATAGGGAGGCTTGATCCGCGGGTAGGCGCGCTTGCCTTCGAGCGACTCGATCAGGCCGGTCTCCTCGCCGCAGATGTAGGCGGCGGCACCGCGGTGGACGTGAATCTCAACATCGAAACCGGAACCGAGGACGTTGGTGCCGACGAAGTTCTTTTCCTTCGCCTCCCGGATCGCCTTTTCAAGGATGAGCGCGGCTTCCGGAAACTCCTCGCGGATGTAGATGTAAGCGACTTTCGCCCCCACCGCGAAGCAGGAGATCACCATGCCTTCGATCAGCTGGTGGGGATCCTGGTGAAGGATATAGCGGTCCTTGAAGGTGCCCGGCTCGGACTCGTCGGCGTTGCAGATCAGATAGACCGGCTTGGTGTTGTTCGGCGGGATGAAGGTCCACTTGAGGCCGGTCGGGAATCCGGCGCCGCCCCGGCCGCGGAGGCCGGATTTCTTCACTTCCTCGGTGATCGCCTTGGGCTCCATGGCGATCGCCTTGCGCAGGTCCTCGTAGCCGCCGTCGCGCAGGTAGCAGTCGATCGAAGGGTCCCAGCCCTCGCGGTCGACGTTCTTGAAGATGAGGCGGTGCTCGCGGGGATCGGGCTGTTTGCCGGCTTGGTAGGTGATCATCGGAAAGCGATCAGAGAAGGGTCTTGAGGAAGGTTGCGATCTCCTTCACCTCAAGGGTAAGGGTGGGGCGTTGCAATAGTTCGAGGGTCAGGCTCATGACCGGAGGATAGACTCAATCCCGATACTTGGCGAGCAAGTCGGCCGCCTTGTCGGGGGCGATGCCTTCGTGGAAGTCGTCGTTCACCAGGCAGACCGGGGCGGTGCCGCAGGAGGCCAGGCATTCGGCGAACTCGACCGACCACTTCCCGCAGGGGGAAACGCTGACGGGATGGTGGTGGGAGTCGGCGTGGGAGCGGTCGATGCCGGTCAGTTCGCACAGCTTTTCCATCAGCTCGTGGGAACCGCCCATCGCGCAGGACAGGGTGCGGCAGACGCGGAAGTGGACCTTCCCCGGGGCCGACTGGCGGAAGCCCGGATAGAAGGTCACGACTTCCAGCACCTTGATCGGCGCGATGTCCAGCCGTGCCGCCACCCATTCGATCGCCTCCGCGGAGATGAATCCGTGGTGGTGCTGGACGAAATGGAGCAGCGGCAGGACGGCGGAACGCTTCTGATCCTCGGGAAACTGGGCGAGCCGCTGGTCGGCTTCCGCCTCCAAGGCCGCCGTCGGAACGAACGGCGGGAAGAATTTCGAACCGGGCGTCTCGGGCGAGGCGACGTTTTCTTCGAGGATCGAGGCGGACATGGTTATTTGACGAATTTCTCCAGCGCGGCGAGATCCCGCATGTTACCGAGATTCTTGCCTTCAAGGTCGCAGACGATGACCGAAGGGATGCCGGTCACGCCGTGGTCGAACTCCTTCTTGAATTTTGGCGCGTCCTTGAATTTCAACTGGGGCCAGGGCATTTTCTTCTCCGCGGCGTATTGTTCCATCGCGTCTTCGTCCTGGTCGCTGGTGATGAGGACCAGCTCGAAATTGTCGGTCTTGTGCTCGTTGTAGAACTCGACGAGGGACGGGGTGAACTGCTGGCAGGGGCCGCACCACGAGGCGGTGTAATAGAAAACGTAGTATTTCTTCGGCCGCTCGGTCATTTCGAACTTCTTGAGCGATTTGCCGTCGAGCTTGACCAGGTTGCCGTCGAGCACCTTGTCGAAGACGCTTTCCTTGCCCTCGACCTCGGCGGCGGGCGCTTCCCAAGCCTCGATCTTCTCGCCGGCTTCTTCGGACAGCTCGGAAACCTTGAGGGTGACCGTCTTGCCGTTGCGCATCTTGAACTCGCCGGCTTTTTCGCCGTCCTTCTCGACGACTTTCACCAATTCGAGGTCGGCGGTCTTGCCGTCCTTGTTGGTCCACTTCTCGAATCCGGCGAAAGCAACGCCGGCGAACATCAAACTGAGCAGGATTGTCGTTTTCATAACGGGTGGTTTATACGCTTACCGGTCGCACTCGCCCATCACGAAATCGAGGGACCCGAGGACGGCTGGAATATCGGACACCATGTGCCCGGGCAGGAGCACGGACAGCGGGGAAAGGTTGCAGAAGGAGGGGCTGCGGATTTTCAGGCGGTGCGGGACGCCGCCGCCGGTCGAGTGGATGTAGAAACCCAGCTCGCCTTTCGGGTTTTCCGCCGCGAAGTAGACCTCGCCGGGAGGGGCGTCGATGCCCTGGGTGGCCACGATGAAATGGTGGATCAGCTCCTCCATTTTCATCATCACCCGCTCCTTGTCCGGCAGCATGCTCTTGGAATCGGCCAGGTTGACCGGACCGGAGGGCATGGTGTCGAGGACCTGGCGGCAGATCCGGATCGACTGGCGGAGTTCTTCCATCCGCACCTGGTAGCGGGCGTAGCAGTCGCCCTCGTCGGCGATCGCCACGTCGAAATCGTATTTCTCGTAGCCGAGGTAGGGGCGGTCCTTGCGCAGGTCGCGCGGGACGCCGGATGCCCGGAGGTTCGGCCCGGTGAGGCCCCAGGCGATCGCGGAATCCTTGGAAATCACCCCGATGTCGGCCATCCGGTCGATGAAGATCTTGTTCTTGTCGAGCAGCTTGGCAACCTCGCCGATGGTCACCTCGCACTCTCCGAGGAAGGTCCGGACCGCCTGGTCGAAGCCGGGCGGCATGTCGCGGACCTGGCCGCCGACGCGGGTGTAGGAGGTGGTGAAGCGGGCGCCGGTGAGCTGCTCGCACAGGTTGTAGATGTTCTCCCGCTCGGTGAAGGTGTAGAGGAAAACGGTCATCGCGCCGACATCCATCGCGCAGACGCCGACGCCGAGCAGGTGGGAGGACATGCGGGCCAGCTCGCAGCAGAGGACGCGCAGGGCCTGGCCGCGGGGCGGGAGTTCCCAGCCCATCAGCTGTTCGACCGCGCAGGCGTAGGCGACGTTGTTGGCGAGCGGGGCGAGGTAGTCGAGCCGGTCCGTGTAGGGCACGAACTGGTTGTAGTGCATGTTTTCCGCGATTTTCTCGTCGCCGCGGTGGAGGAAGCCGATGTCGGGGTCGGCCTTGGTGATGACTTCGCCGTCCAGTTCGAGGATCAGCCGCAGCACGCCGTGGGTGGCGGGGTGGGAAGGGCCCATGTTGAGGACCATCTTTTCGCCCATCAGGTCCGTCGTCTCCTCGTGGTATCCGGCAGCCTTGGCCGCGATGTCGGGGGCTTCGTATTCGGTCGTGGAAGTGCTGCTCATGAGAATCGCGGCCGCCGAATCAGGCCCCAAGAGTGGCCCGCGGGCAAGGGGTTTGTGAAAATTTTCACAAAGTCGCTTGAGGGCAGGAAGCCGCGCCCCGGGCTTGCCATCGGCGCCCGGTCCCGCGAGCCTTGGGATCATGAACCGCCGCCGATTCGTCCGCTCCGCCGCCGCCACGTCGCTCGCCCTGAGCCCGGCCGGCAGCCTGCTTGCCGCCCTCGCGCCCGACAATGCCCATCGCAAGAACATCGGGATCCAGCTCTACACCCTGCGCGACGCCCTCGCCAAGGACCCGGCCGGGACCCTCAAGGCGGTCGCCGCGGCCGGTTACCAGCAGGTGGAGCCCTACGGCTTCCCGAATTGCCAGCCGCTGATCGATGGCGCCAAGGCGGCCGGCCTGGCGATCCATTCCAGCCATTTCGAGTGGGACAGCGTCGTGAATCCGAAGGACGAGGGCATGTCCGATTTCATGAAGATCCTCGACAAAGCCAAAGCAGCGGGGCTGAGCCATCTGGTCATTCCCTACCTTGCGGACGGCAACCGCGACTCGCTCGATGCCTACAAAAAGGTCGCCGCCAACGCCAACAAGGCGGCGGAGAAGGCGAAGGCCGCCGGGATCCAGCTTGCCTACCACAACCACGCCTTTGAATTCCAGCCGAAGGAGGGCGGCAAGTGCGGCTTCGATGTCTTCACCGCGGAATTCTCGAAGGACATGAAGTTCGAGCTCGACGTCTTTTGGGTCAAGGTCGGCGGCCACGAGCCGGCGGCTTTGATCGAAAAGCTGACCGGCCGGGTCAGCCAGCTCCACCTGAAGGATCTGAAGGCGGGCATCAAAGTGCCCGAGTTCGGCAGCCTGCCGCCGGAAGCGTTCAAGGAGCTGGGTAACGGGATCATCCCGATGGAGCCCATTCTGGTCGCCGCGGCGAAAGCGGGCGTGGTGCATTGCCACGTCGAGCAGGACCACTCGCCCGATCCCCTGGCCAGCATCAGGCAGAGCACGGCGTATCTGGGGAAACTCTGAGAGCTTGTCCCATGATCCGCCAACTGCTCTGTTTCCTGCTCCTCGCCTCGGGCTTGAAAGCCTCGCCGTTCTTCGCGATGGACAACGGCGTGCCGGGCGGGCCGGCGGAGGTGGCGGCGACCTTGCACGAGCTGGGCTACGACGGACTCGGCGGACGAGGCCCCGGGGCGAAGGTCCAGCGCGAGGCGCTGGAGGGGAAGGGGATCCGGCTTTGGAACATCTACCTGACCCTGAAGTTCGCGCCCGGCACGCCCGGCCTGACGCCCGAGATCCGCGGCTACATCGAGGAGTTGAAGGGCCATGACTCGACCCTGTGGCTCGCGGTCCAGGAGGTGCAGGGCGGCGACGAGGTCGCGGTGGCGTCGATCCGGGAAATCGCGGCTCATGCTGAAACGGCCGGCGTGAAGGTCTCGCTCTATCCGCACACCGGTTTCTGGCTGGCGCGCTTTGCCGATGCGGTCCGCGTCGCGGGTCTGGTCGATCGCCAGGACGTCGGCACCACCTTCAACCTCTGCCACTGGCTGAAGGTCGAGGGCGATCTGGATCCGATCCCGCTGCTCATGGCGGAGAAGGCCAAGCTCCAGTTCGTGACGATCAACGGGGCCGACGGGGGCGACACCAAGGCGATGGGGTGGGACCGGCTGATCCAGCCGCTCGACCGCGGGACCTACGATGTCGGGGCCTTGATCCGGCGGCTGCGCGACGAGGTGAAGTGGCAGGGGCCGGTCGGGCTGCAAGGCTACGCGGTGCCCGGCGACCAGCGGGAGAATCTGCGGCGCTCGATGGCCGCGTGGCGCGCGATGAACGGGACGCTCGATGGCAGGGTGCTGTGCGGCTACCAGGGATGGTTCCGGGCCGAGGGCGACGGCTCGAACAACGGCTGGAAACACTACGCGGTCCGCGGGAAGTTCGAGCCGGGGCACTCGCACATCGAGATGTGGCCGGATGTCAGCGAACTTGCCCCGGACGAACGCTTCGCCACGCCCTTCCGCCACGCCGACGGTCGGGTCGCCGAGGTTTTCAGCTCGGTCAAGGAGCCGACGATCCGCCGCCATTTCCGCTGGATGAAGGAGCACGGGATCGACGGGGTGTTCCTCCAGCGCTTCGCCGCGCCGGCCCGCGATCCGCGATTCCGCGGGCCGATGGACGAGGTGATGACGCACTGCCGGGCGGCGGCCGCGGCGGAGGGCCGGAAGTGGGCGCTGATGTATGATCTGTCCGGGTTGAAGCCGCAGGATTTCGGCGGCGTGAACGAGGACCGGCTGCGGCTGAAGAACGAGGGGCCGATGAAGGAACTCGGACCGGAGTATTTGTCGTATCGCGGCAAACCGCTGATCGCTCTGTGGGGGCTGGGTTTCAACGACCGGCCGCCGGCCTTGAAGGAGTGGGAGGCCTTGGTCCGGCAATGCCGCGACGACGGATTCGCGGTAATGCTGGGCGTGCCGTGCTACTGGCGGACGCTCGATCGCGACACGATCGCGGACCCGAAACTGCATGAAATCATCGCGCTGGCGGACATCGTCAGCCCGTGGTCGGTCGGCCGCTTCGGGACGCCGCAGGATGCCGCGGCGCGGGTCGACAAGTTGCTCAAGCCGGACCTCGCGTGGTGCCGCGAACGCGGGCTCGATTACCTGCCGGTGGTCTTCCCGGGCTTCAGTTGGCGGAACCTGCAGAAGAGCCGGGGCGTCGAGGCGAAGTTCGACGCGATCCCGCGGCTCGGCGGGAAGTTCCTGTGGAGCCAGGCGATCGCCGGCAAGCAGGCCGGGGCGAAGGCGCTCTATGTCGCGATGTTCGACGAACTGGATGAGGGGACGGCGATTTTCAAGACGACCCAGGACCCGCCGGTGGGGGCGAGCCGCTTTCTGGCCGAGCCGGGTGTGAAGTCGGATCACTACCTGTGGTTGAATGGGGCGATCGGGAGAATGCTGCGCGGGGAGGCCGCGGGGAGCGGGGAGATGCCGGTTCGGGGAAGCGCGGAGTAGGGGGAAGCCGAGGAGGCCGGGGCGCGGGTTGGCGCTGCGGATTTGAACGGGCAGCGGGCTTTCCACCGGGGGCGCGGAGGCTCCGCCCCGCAGAAGTACCGGGTGGCCACGCTGCGGCGACGCGGGCTTGAACGGGCTGACGGCTTCAGGGGACCGTTCTGCGGGCCGGAGGCTCCGCGCCCCCGGTGCACGGTTCGGCGATACGGGCGGGAATCGTCGGCGGGTGGAAGGGAGACGCTATCCCGCGCGCTCCAGATAAAGATCCTCACCCTCGAGGAGTTCTTTCGTGAATAGCGGCGCGGTGCATTCCAGCACCTTGGGATGGGGGCCGCCGTCGGGCCAGGCGGAGCGCTCAAGGCGGAATTCCCGGGTGTATCCCCGTTGCTGCAGTTGACGAAGGTCTTCCGCCGGGCGGGGCCCGCGGAGGGCGAGCCGGTGGGGCAGGCTGCCGAGGCCGGCCAAGACGTCAGATAGATGGATGTGCGGACCCAAGCGGAGGAGGTCGACCGGCGGCGCGTCCGCTGAAAGGAGGGCAGGAAGGGCCGAGACATCGACGGTGGAGAGATCGGGAAAGGCCGGTTCGGGAGTAGGCGCTTCCGTACAGGCGGAGGGTGGGGCTTCAGTTCCCGGGGCGGCCGACTCGGCCGCAGGCGGATCGGCGGCGGGGGTTCCGACTCGGATCACTTTCCAGCCCCGCTCGGCCAGCGCGCGGGAGGAGCGGTGGTCCGCGCCTCCGACTTCGAGGGCCAGCGGCTTGTCCCAGAGGCCCATCCTGAGGTGTTCCCAGGTCACCCGTTCGGATTCCCAGAGGTCGCAGCGCCAGAGCCGTGAGTCGCCGTGCCAGGGCTTCGGCCAGCCGGTCCAGTGGATCACGCCGTCGGGAACTTCGTCACCGAGGCCATCGACGGATGGAAAGAGGTTCCAGCGTTTGTCGAAGCCGAGGGTCCGGCCCTCGGTCGCGGCGGTCAGGGCGAGCTGCTCGTCCGCGTTGAAGGCGGCGTGGGCGGCCATCAGTTTTTCCCAGGTGCCGGCCTCGCGCATCGCGGCGAGATTGAGCAGCGGTCCCATGGTGAAGTAGGGATACCTGGCGACGTGCTCCCAGCCCTCCGGCATCGGCTCCTTCCGCCAGACCCGCATCGCATAGTCCATGTCCACCCCCGGTCCGTGCATCCGGGCGGCCAGGAGGTGGTCGCCGAGGTCCATCGAGTAGAGCGGCCACAGGTCGGTGAGGACGAGCTGGTCGTAGTCCAGGACCAGGCAGCGGTCCCAGTCCGGGGAGTCACGGATGACGCGGAGGCGGTCGAAGACGGCCTCAGTTACGTGGGATGGATATCGACCAGTTGTCGCGTCTGAACACAAGATGAATTTAACCCGCAAGCGGTTCAATTCGAAGGAAGGAGGAAGGAAGTCACGGCACCAAAACCGAACGTCGATGCGCTCACTGCTTCGTCGGAGAATGCTTGCGAGCAATGTGGGATATAGTGAGAAAGCTGTCGCTTCCGACGATAGCGACAGGCGGATCATGATGTTCTGGATTTCTACAGGCGGTCAATTGGCCGGGCTTGGTCCAGAAGATCGCAATGCTTCGTCAGCGGCCTCCTTGTCGAATTTTGACCATTCTCTATATATGGTATTGAGTAGATCGGAGCGCTTCTTTTGATCGGTGATTTTTGTCGCTAAATTCCATGATCGCTCGGGGTTCTTTGGAGCTGTTCGAATGCAGAAAGTTTGGATGGATAAAGATTTGTTCTCGGATTCATCCATTGAGTCAATCCATTGTTCGGCGTCATTCGGTGATGTGTCAATCCAGCGGTTTATTACTGTTTGGAGTGATTTTGAAATGTTCGTGTCCTGGCTTTTAACGATGAAGTCAGCGGCGGCTTTTGGGTTGTGATTTGACCAACTTCCAAGAACTAAATCATGGGCATCTGAATTCTTCTGACCTGAGGTGTTTGTGATGGAATTAAATACCGACTCAAAGTTAGTTGATTCAGGGAGGATGTCAAGTATGCGAGTCAGAGCGGATGGGTCCGAATCAGGAGGTCTAAGGCGCATGAAGGTCTCGATAGCAGCTTCCGGGTTGGCAGATGAAAGATTTACGCAGAAACCACTGAGAAATGAAGCCCTCGAGGATGTGGATTTAATCTTGGCTAGGTAATCTTCGGCATCGTCTTGAGTGTAACTCGTTCCCATGAAGAAGAGGAGATCTCGTTGTGTCGTCGGACTTTTGAGGTCGAGAACCCAGTTTTTAGCGTCCTCTCGATCCATGGCGCTGATCAATCGCGCCCCTCCGATGCATAAAACCCAGTCCAGAACGTCTCGACCTGCCTCACTCTCGATGTGCTCGATAAAAGCAGCAATATCCATTCCGCTCAGATTCTCGACCGCCTTCTTGGCCACGGCCCACTGGGCTTGATTGAGATTTTTGCCTGACAGGCCACTTGTTGACTTATCCCAAGTATTTATGTAATCATTTGCCTTTGGGCGATTGTGGCTTCTGGGCTTCTTTGGTAGTTGAGAATCTGAAACTGAACGAAGGGGGTGTTTGTTGGTGTGTTTGGTCTGGGTCGTGCTGTCCGTGCTCGAAGTGGATTTTGAGTTCGAATCTTTCGATTGTAGTGCAAAGAATGCCGCTACAAGTGCTAAAATTGCGACGATGAGCGCAAGTCCGATCTTCGAGAATTTTGGCGATTGATCTGAGTAAGTCATCATTTTCGTCAGATTTTACGGGTGATCTCTAATCTGGTGCGCCATATTGCCATTCGTAATCTACGAAGATTTCAAATCCTTTCGCTACTCCTACATTGGGGTGGGCCTCCGCAAACGGGGCACGGGTGGTTGTGGCAGTTGGGAAGGGTTCCTTCAAGGGTTCTGTGGTGTCCGTATTCTGCCTAAAGTACTCGAGTAGACTGAATCCTCCCGCCGTTGGGACATCGGGGATATTTACTCCGACTGGAGGCGGTCCACTGGGCAGATCTTCGTTAGTGAAGGACATGGCCTGAGTTATGTTGGGGGTTAATATCCAGCCGGATTCATCATTTCCACCAATGTA